>JANQQW010000241.1 GCA_028284885.1 Planctomycetaceae bacterium | reverse complement strand
CTGGTCGTAGAGCGGGCCGCGAATCTCGATCTCGTGAATGCGAATCTGCGGGAGCTTGCCGAACTCGATGGCGTGGCGGCGATCCTCGACGATGCCGCGTCGCTTCCGTTCGGGGAACTGGTCGGGGTACTTGCGAACCAGACGTCCCCAGGTGCCGCGCGCGTCGAGCAGACCGTTTCGGAAGGTGAACCGTGGCGTGTATCCCCTGTCGAGCGGGACGCGGACCGTGTGCCACGTCGGCTCGTCGGCCAGCTCGATCTCGACGAGGAGCGGCTCGACCGGCTGCGAGTGGTGCAGGAACCCGGCCCGCTCGTCGCCCGGAACGATCCCCAGGCGGAGCGGCTCGCTCGGGTCCGTGCCGACGAAGTCCCGGTCGTACGGATGTTCGCGGTTCACGCCTTCGGCCTTCAGCCTGATCTCGTAGACGCCGTCGACCGGTACGCCTTCGCGGAAACGGTCGATCGGTCCGTACGCTCCCTCGGGCTTGTCGGCCCCGACGACGTCGTACAGCGTCATCCACTCGAATCCGTTCGTGTGCACGTGCACCTGGTCGATCTCCGGCTGCTGTCTGAAGCCGTCGGTGAACGTCCAGGTTCGCACCTCGGGACGGTCGAGCGGCGTCATCGCCTTCTCGACGACGAGGTCCGCCGCCTCGAGGAAGCGGGCGAGCAGGTGCCCGGAGGTGACGAGCGTCTCGCCCACGTTGTCGAGGTTCTCGGTCGTCTGGTCGCGCGGGAACCTCGCCGTCGGGTCGAACATCGTCGTGTCGACGTGCAACAGGTCCCGGATCGTGTTGCGGTACTCGCGCGCGTTGAGCCGACGCAGCACCGTGCGGTCCGTCGGGTCTCGCGAGGCGTGGTAGCGTGCGATCCGGGCGGTCAGCCAGGCAACGACGTCGGCCCGAGCCGCGTCGGTTGGCCGGGCCGCTCCCTCTGGCGGCATCGTGCCGAGATTCAGCTGGTCGAGCACGTCCTGGTAGTCGACGAGCGCCTCGTCGTCGGCGATCTCGCCACCGAGCCGGTCGAAGCGGCGGTTGGCCTTCTGCTGCCGAGGGCCGTGGCAACGAACGCAGTGTGCGTTCAGGAACGGAGCGACGGCCTTGTCGAACGAGGGGGCGTCGGCGGTCTTCCGGTCCTCTGCGACACCCACGCTGCACAGGAGCGCGAGAACGACCGAAACGCGGGAAGCGGACATCGTCACGCCTCCAGGCCGGCCAGCGTCCCGGTGCTGCCGGAGAACGAGTCCGTCGCCACACCGAACCGCTGGAGCATCGACACGTAGAGATTCGAGAGCGGCACCCGTCTTCCCGCGTCCTCGGGCAGCGAGGCGTGCCCGCGATGACGGAACCCACCGCCCGCGAGAATGATCGGCAGGTCGGTGTTCGTGTGCGAGTTCCCGTTCCCCATGCCGCTGCCGAACAGGACCATCGTGCTGTCGAGCAGCGTCTCGTCCGTGCCGGGCTGCCGGATCGCCTCGAGCTTCCCCAGGAACCTGGCGTACTGTTCGACCTGGTAGCGCTCGAGCGCGACGAGTTGTTCGAGCACCTCGGGTCGGTGGCCGTGGTGCGAGAGGCCGTGGTAGCCGGCCCGCACCCCGAGGTCCGAGGCCCGGAAACTGCCGCCGATCTCCAGCGTGGCGACGCGAGTCGAGTCGGTCTCGAGAGCGAGGGCGATCAGGTCGTAGATGGCGGGGAGGTCACGAGCGAGTCCCTCGTTGACCGGCTCCTCCATGCCGACCGAAGGCTTCGGCACCTGCTGCCAGTGGCGGTCGAGGTCGAGCTTCCTCTCCACGCTGCGAATCGACTCGAGGTACTCGCCGAGCTTGTGCTGGTCCGTCGGGTTCAATCGCTGCCGGAGGGAGTTGGCGTCGTCGAGAACGGTGTCGAGGATCGAACCGTTGAGGGCGATGCGGTCCTCAGCACGGCGTTTGTCCTCCGGGTCGCCCTGGACGAAGAGCCTGCGGTAGAGCTCGCGCGGCCCGGGGACCGGGGGGACGCGAGTCCCGGTACGGGTCCAGCTCATCTGGCAACCGCCGTGCAGCCCGTCGTCGGAGCCGATCGCGAGCGACGGGAACCGCGTGCGGGCCCCGACGAACTCCGCGGCCCGCTGGTCGAGACTGATCCCGCCGTCGGGCCTGTTGCGGGCATCGGCCGACTTCACGCCGGTGAGAAAGGTGTGTACGGCGAAGTGCCCCCCTTTGAGACCGTGGTCGAGGTGGGAGAAGAGCGTGAACGAGCCACGATGCGGAGCGAGCGGTTCGAGCAGTGGTGTTGCCTCGAAGTCGAGCCCCTGTTCCTCCGGCCAGAAGCTCCCGGGATACATGCCGAACTCGTTGCCGACGCACACCATCCGACGTGGGACGTCGCGGGCCTTCTCGCCAGCGCGAGCGGGAACGAGAGAGTCGAGCCACGGCAGGGCGACGGAGACACCCGCCGCCTTGAGGAATCGACGCCGCGCAGGTTCGATCGACGACATGAAGCACCTGAAAATAGAGACGCTGCAGTATTCTCCAATGCTACCGCCGTCGGGACGAGACGTGAATGCCCGTCCGCGCGGGCAGAGAGCCGCAGGAAACTCGACAACGAGACCAAACCCCCGAGGCAAGCCGTATCGCCGAACCGACGGAAAGGAGAGAATAGAGGCGTCCGTGCGTGCATCGTTGCCTTGTGCGACCCTCGCGCATCGCAGCCTCCGGAATCCGGTGACCGGTTTCCGCCGGATTCCATTCCGACACCCGCCCTCCCAGCCGACCCTTGACCATGACGAACGAACCGGACAAGCGCCGACGGGCGAGATTCGTCTCGCGCTCAGCAGCCGCGGTCATTCTGTTCGTCGTGGCGGCCTCCAACGCTCGTTCGACGGACGGCGAGCCCGACTCGTTCTCTAAGGGCGTCCAGCCGTTCGTGGCACGCTACTGTGCGAGCTGTCACGGACCGAAGGAGCAGAAGGCGAGCCTCCGCTTCGACGGGCTCGACCCCGACGTGGTCCACGGCCGCGACACCGACACGTGGCAGGAAGCGCTCGACCGGATCAACGTCGGCGAGATGCCTCCCAAGGACGCCGCACGCCAGCCGTCAGCGGCCGAGCGACGTGCGGCGGTCGATGCGCTGACGCGACTTCTCCGTCGGGCCGCCGAGGAGCGACGGTCGACCGACGGACGGAACGTGCTCCGGCGAATGACGGCCTACGAGTACGACAACACGCTCCGCGACCTGTTGCACCTGGACCTGCGCTTCGCAACGGCCCTCCCGCCCGAGGGGGCGGCGAAGGAGGGCTTCAAGAACAACAGCGGCGTGCTCGGCACGTCCGCCCTCCACATCGAGTACTTCGAGAGGATCGCCCGATCCGCACTCGAACGGGTCGTCCTCGTGCCCGAGGAACGACCGGCACCCTACCTCGTCCGCGTCGAGCCCGAACTGGCCTGGCAGGACTCCGATGATCAACCCGCCAAGGGTGGAAAACGGAAGAAGCAGGGAGGACGCAAGGGGTCGCGGGCACAGTACACGATCAAGTCGGGCGAGCACTTCTCTCCGGGGAACGGGGCCAAGCCGCCGCTCTTCCGGCTCGACCACGGGGAGCGTGCGGACGACGGCATCCTGCTCGCCGGGGACCGACCGGGCGACCAGGTCGGCGATCCGTTCGCCCCGGAGAGGAAGACCGGCGGGTCGCAGGGCGACGGCCGTTCGGGATATCAGCCCGAGTTCTGTGTGGAGATGTACGAGGTTCCGTACGACGCTCCCGTGCTCGTTCGCGTTCGGTGCGCGGCGGTTCCCGGCGCGGGCGGGACGCTTCCGCGTCTCTCGTTCGAGCTCGGCTCGTTCCGCGGGGCCAACGTGTCGGACCAGAAAGAGGCTGCGAACGTCGAGGTCCGCTCCACCGACCCGAAGACCTACGAGTTCGTCGTCGAGGGGGCCAACTTTCCGTTCCAGTCGAACAAGCCAAGCAGGCCCTCGTACTTCCGCATCTTCAACGACTTCCGCCGCGGCACGAGCGATCTGAAGTACGAAGAACTCCCCAAGCTGCACGTCGACTGGGTCGAGATCGTCGGCAACCACTACGAGTCGTGGCCACCACGGCAACACCAGGCAATCCTGTTCGACTCGCCCAACCGGGAGAACGAGTCCGTCTACGTGCGAGAGGTGCTGGAGCGTTTCATGCCCCGCGCCTACCGCCGCCCGGTGACCGCCGCCGAGGTGGAGAGCAAGCTGGCACTCTTCCAACGGCTGCGCGACCGAGAGGGCTCCTTCGAGGCGACCGTGATCTCGACGCTCACGGCCGTGCTCTGCTCGCCCAACTTCCTCCTCCTCTCGGAACCGGAGGACGAGGCGGTCGCCGACGGGACGCTCGAACGCCGGAAGCTGGACGACTACGAACTCGCCTCGCGGCTCTCGTACTTCCTCTGGAGTTCGATGCCGGACGAGGAACTGTTCGACCTGGCTGCGAAGGGAACGCTGCACGAGCCGGACGTCCTGGTCGCCCAGACACGGAGAATGCTGGACGATCCGAAGTCGGAGGGGTTCTCGCGGAACTTCACGTCGCAGTGGCTCGACCTGGCCGGCATTCGCCGCCTGGCCGTGAATCCCGAGTACTTCGACTTCCGCGAGAAGACGAAGGACCTCTTCGAGGAGGAGTCGATCCGGTTCGTGCGCCACGTTCTGGACGCCGACCTCGGCATCGCGAACTTCGTCGACTCCGACTTCGCCGTGCTCGATCCCACCCTGGCCCGGCACTACCGCATACCCGGTGTGGCCGGCGGCTTCGAGGTTCGAGACGTCGAGGAACGACACCATCGTGGCGGCCTGTTGACCCAGGCCAGCATGCTGTTCGGCAACTCGACCGGCGCCGAAACCCACCCCGTCAAGCGCGGCGTCTGGGTCCTGGAACGCATCCTCGACGATCCACCACCGCCACCGCCGCCGAACGTGCCCGACCTGCCGGAACCGGAGTCCACCGACGAGGCCGGCCTCTCACTGAAAGAACGACTCGAGGCGCACGCCCGGGTCGCGAGTTGCCGCGACTGTCACGCCAAGATCGACCCGTGGGGCGTCGCGTTCGAGAACTACAACGCCCTCGGACAGTGGCGCGAGGGAAGCGTCGACCCGCTCGTCCGCCCACCGCACCAGAACGTCACCGTCGATCCGACGACTCGCCTCCAGACCGGCGAGACCTTCGAGAACCTGGACGACCTCAAGGCGTACGTGCTCGGCGCGAAGCGGTCGCAGTTCCGCCGCGCCGTCGTGCGGAAGGTCATGGCCTACGGACTCGGCCGCTACCTCGAGTTCTCCGACCGGGCCGCGGTTGACTCGATCTGCGAGGCGGTCGAGCGTGACGGAGACTCCTTCCGGTCCGTCATCGAGCAGGTCGTCCTCTCCGAACCGTTCAGAACGAAGTAGTGAGACGGCCGAATGCCGTCGTCCCACCCAATCAAGCCCGTAGGCCGTTTCCATGCAGAAGCCCTGGCACCTCAACCGCCGAACCGTCCTGAAGTCCGCGGGCGTGTGCCTGGCGCTCCCATGGCTGGAGTGCATGGGGGCGGACGCGGCGGCCGCGCCGAAGAAGCGGTTCTTCGCCGGCTACTTCGCGTACGGCGTGCCCATGCCGGCCGACGACGCCCCGGACCGGCTCGACCACGGCTGGTTCCCGCTCGGCGAGGGCCGCGACTACCAGCTCCCGAAGATGCACGAGTGCCTCGTGCCCATGAAGGAGAAGGTCACGTACCTCTCGGGGCTCTCCCACCCGTCGATGCGCGGAACCTCCGCCCACAAGGGTGCGGACTACTTCCTGACCGGCGCGAACATCCTCAAGACGTACGACAAGCAGTCGATCTCCATCGACCAGCACGTGGCGAGTTCGCTCGGCAACGAGACCCGGTTCCAGTCGTTGGTCATGTCGTCCTTCGGCGGCGTGAATCGTCCGTACCGCTCCGCGACGCTGTCCTTCGACCGCAGCGGCCGACCGATCCCGTCGATGAACGAGCCCGCCGAGATCTTCCGTCGCCTGTTCGGCCGAACCACCGAGTCCGAGAAGAACGCGCTCGCCAGCCGGGGGAGCATCATCGACGAGGTTCTCGGCGAGGCACGGGATCTCAGTCGTCGCCTGGGAGCGGCCGACCGCGCGAAGATGGACGAGTACCTCGCCTCCGTCCGCGAGGTCGAGCGGATGACCGAACGGGGGCGGCAGTGGCAGGACACTCCCAAACCCGAGGTCGACGGCGACAGCCTCGCCCTCGACGTGAACCCCACGAGTCCGCGCGAGTACCTCACCGTGATGTACGACCTGCTCGCCCTCGCGTTCCAGACCGACAGCACGCGCGTGGCCACCTACCAGACCGCCAGTGAAGAGGCCGGCCTGACCGACTCCTTCCCGACCGCGGTCGGCCTGCGAACCTCGTCCCACAAGTTGTCACACGAGAAGAAGGACTTCGCCGACGTCGCGAAGTACATCGGCTTCCTCAACGAGATGCACGCCAACTTCGTCAAGAAGCTCGACTCGATCCAGGAGGGGGACGGAACCCTGCTAGACAACACGCTCTGCTTCTACGGGTGCGCCACGAGCAAGACCCACCGGGCCGTCAACTACCCGATCATCCTCAGCGGCGGAGCGAACATGGGCTTCCGGCACGGCTCGCACCTGCACTACGGCGACCACGTCCCGCTCTCGAACCTGTTCGTCACGATCGCCAACCAGCTCGACCAACCAACGAAGGCGTTCGCCGACAGCACGGCGGACGTCACCGAAGTGCTCGGTTGAGTCGTCGGCCCACTCCCCCAGACTGCTGCGAGCAGGGTCAGCTCACGACGGATTCGACGGGAGGATTCGGCTGTCCGTTCCGAGTCCACCTGCCGGAACTCGCTGCGTGTCGTTCGCGGCGAGTTCCAACTTGCAACGTGTCCCAAGTCGAGCCAACACAACGCATGAAGACCCGCTTCACACATCCGCTGCACCGACTGTCGATCTTGGCTGCGTCGCTTCTGACGGCTTCGACGCTACGAGCCGAACCTCCGGTGAAGATCTACGTCCTGGTCGGCCAGTCCAACATGCAGGGCAAGGGAGCCGTCGAGGGTGAAGGAGGGAACTCTCTTCGGCACCTGGTCCAGAACGACCCGAACCAGGAATACCAGTTCCTCGTTCGGGACGACGGACAGTGGGTGCAGCGTGAGGACGTCTGGATCTACCTGGACCAGTCCCCGAGGGAGTCCAAGTACGGCGGGCTGGAACCGGGCTACGGATCCAGTGGTGGCCAGGTGGGACCGGAGATCGGCTTCGGCCACGCGATCGGCGATGCCCACGAGGGCCAGGTGCTGGTCGTCAAGGCCTGCTGGGGCGGTAAGAGCCTCGGTCACGACTTCCTGCCACCCAGCGTCGGCAAGTACCCGAAGCCGGTCGTCCCCGCGGACCCCGGGTTCTACTACCACGAGGTCCTGAGGATCGTGAACGACGTGACCGAGAACGTCGGCACCTACTTCCCGGCCTACGCAGGGCAGGGCATGGAGATCGCCGGCCTGTGCTGGCACCAGGGCTGGAACGACCAGTACGGCGGGCTCGATGCCGACTACGAGGCCAACCTCGCGGCCTTCATCGGGGACATCCGCAGCAACGAGCACGGTCTCGGCGTACCGGATCTTCCGGTCGTCATCGCCACGAGCGGCATGATCCAGACCGAGGGCTCCCTGATCAAGCAGGGCCAACTCGCCATGGCCGACGAGGAGAAGTACCCGCAGTTCGCGGGAAACGTGGCCGTCGTCGACACCGACAAGCCCTACGGTCCGGCCAAGATGGGTTTCAAGTTCGACGGAGACGGCCCCGCAGACAAGGTGGGCTACCACTGGAACAACCATGCGCGGAGCTACACCAACATCGGCACCGCCATGGCCGCGGAGATGTCCCGGCTGAACGAACCGAAGGGGCCCTCACGCTTGGTGGCCCACGGCAGTGCGGAGGGCGTCCAGCTGAACTGGCAGCTTGGCAGCGAGAAGCCGCACGGCGTCGAGATCCTGCGCAACGGCGAGAGAGTCGACGTCGAGTTGTCGCCCACTCGAACGACGTACGTCGACGCGGCCGCACTTCCCGGCGCCAACACCTACCAGCTCGTGCTGACCCTGCCCTCGGGTGCACGACAGCTGCGGGCGTCCTGCGACACTTCCGTTGCGGAGTTGAAGGCTTTCCGCAGTACCAACGGCGTCGTGCTCAGCTGGAAGGCCAAGGGCAGATACGAAGGGTTTCAACTCACGCGTGACGGCAAGGTGGTCGCGGAGGCGCTGCCCGCCGACAGCCGCAGCTTCGAGGACGAACGGGCACCGACCACGGGCAAGGTCGTCTACTCCGTCCACCCGACCACGGGCAAGGTGACTCCCGCAACGCTGGCGGTGAACCTTGGCCCGGCCGACCCCGGCGGCGCGTTGGTCTACGAGCCCTTCGACTACCCCGGCGTTTCCGGAGAGCCCCAGAGCCTCGTCGGAAGGGGAGGGGCGCACGGGACGAAGGGCGGCTACGTCTATCTCGGCGACAAGAACCCCGAGCGAGTGCCGGCGACCGAGGCCGGGGGCCTGGAGTACGGCGTCCTGCCGGTGACCGGCAATCGTGGGAGCACCCATCGCTGGAGCAACGGGGGCTACGTCGAACTCGACGGCAGCCTCGACGAGGCGGGCCTGTTCGAGGACGGCGCCACCCTGTGGATCAGCTACGTCTTCACCACGGGCAAGGGAGCCACCCACCGACAGGGCGGGGGAGAAGTGACTCTCCGGAGTGAAGACCTTGCGGAAGGCGTCGGCTTCCGGTCCACAGCGCGACAGTACGAGACGGTCGTCGTGGTGAAGGGACAGGTTCAGCCGCGGCGAATCACCGGCACTCGACCCAACACGCCGACGCTCGTGGTGGGCAGGATCGTCTGGGGGAAGAACGGGGAGAACGACAGCTTCGTGCCCTTCCAGGTCGGCCCCGACCTCGAGCTGCCCGAGAAGGAGGGCCGTGCCTCCGTTCCGTTCGACATCGACCAGTCCAAGCTCAGCCGGCTGGTGCTGAGCGGCGAAGGCCAGTTCGACGAGATCCGCGTCGGCCCGACCTTCGAGTCCGTAGTCGGCGCCGGCAAGTAGTCCTCGGACCGCCGGAACACGAGACTTCGAGAAGCTGTCGGGGCTTCGTGCTCAACCCCGCCAGTCCTCAGAGTCGGCTCGGTCCAAAGCCGAGAGGCGTCCGGAGTGGTCGCACGGCCTGGTGACGGGCTCCACGACGAGAAGGCCAGTTCCGCCCACGGACTTCAAAATGGCTTCGCGTCGAGCCCGGCGCCGATCGAACTGCCCAGCGAGCCGCCGCAAGAGCTGCGAACGCACCGAAGACGGCAGGTAAGGGGAACAGCCGCTGGAACGCTCCAGCGGCTGTTCGCCGTAACTCAGTACACCCCGCAGGTGTTGAACCTGCTGTCACAACCTCCACTGCTCACACCGTTAAGGTGATGAATGCCCTCGAGAGAGGTGCAGACTCCGGTGCAGTCGACCACGACCTTCTCCGTCTCGTCGCGCACTGGGCCTCGCTCTCCCCCTCCACACGTTCTGCGATCGTGGACATGGTTGCCAGGTCGGCAAATGCGACGTGACGCGGAGGTTGTTGAGCGAGTCGAGTTTGTAGGATGCAGGGCCATGTTCTGTATTCGCTGGTTCAGCTATTCGGTCCGTTGCTGTTCTCCCCGTCTGCGTGATTGCGCGGGCGAGTGGACCGCATTTGATGGAGCATGCTGCCATTGCCGAATACGAGACTGTTGGGAACCAAACGGTGGTGTGACATGAGACTTCGATTGGTGGCGTCGATACTTGCTGCGACCTTGCCTGTCGTCGCGATGGCTGGTCCGCTGCACATGCGCTTCACGCGTTCCAAGTGCGGCGTGCCGTGCAGGTACGACTACCAGCGACTCGAGTTCGGATTGCTTCCCCGTCGTACGACGGCAACCGTCACATCGGAACTGGCGATTCCAGTCAAAGGTTCACGTCCGAACGGTCGTCTCCGCACCCGCACCACAGTCAATACCTACACCAAGGCGACCGGAGTCCGAATTCGGTCGAGGGAGTTGATCGAGCGGGCAACCGCCGTTGACGTGGCGGAGAAGCGCTTCGTTTGCGACGACGTCGTGGCAGGTCCAGTCACTCTGTCCGACTGCGGGGCGATCTTGGACGAGGAGGGTTCATTCCGACTCACGGGATTGCTTCTGCACTCTGGTGGCGATGCCGGTGCCATCCGACGCGGCCACGTCACCGTTCGCGTCAGGGGCTTGGCGGGGCCGGGTGAATCTGTAGCGGTCGCCCGAGTTCCGGGGGTTTGGTCGGCGAGTGAGTCGGTGTGGGTTGAGCGACAAGTGCCGCATCCGTTCACCTTGCAGCTCCGTGGCGTTGCGCGGGCCCATTTCCAGGGGACCACGCGTATACAGGTCGACGTCGTCTACCGGCATGACCGATGACTCCGGTTGAAACGATTCAGTCGATCGCATGGCATGTTGCCGCGCGGCCGCTCGAATGGACTCGAGCCGGAGCCTCAATGTGGACGGACGCCATCTCTCCGCAGCCTGCGGACTGCTTTTCGTTGGCTTGTTCGCGACGACCGTCCAAGCCCAGCCTCGAGTTCCTGGGCTGAACGAACTCGTCGTTCTGGACCCGGGGGTGCACGAGACCGGGCTACCGGCCGTCTTGGTCGAGGATGGCCAGGTGGAGATTCCGCCGACCCTTCACGTCCACCGCTACTACTACAGCGGGGACAAGGAGTTCCAGGCTCCAATCCTCAACGGCGGGCCGACGATCGTCGTGGCGAAGCACCCCAAGACGGGGAAACAGGCGTACATCGACGTCGTTCTTCCCGCCGGCGCCCCGCTCGTGGCACACACCGAGCACTCGATCACATATGTCTACACCGATCGGCGTGTCGTCGTGAAGTTCTCGCACCTGCTGCCCAAGTGCATCGTCGTGAAGAACGTTCGCGGTCGCGGTCTCGGACGGGAGATTCGCGAGAACACCGCGGAACTCAAGGCGGACGTCCGCGAGGCAAGTCGCCGCAGTCGGTTCCTGAACGACGTGAAGGACGTCGCGCGGGGAACGGGCGAAGTGGCCAAGGGCGCCGTGGGAGCGGCCAGCGCGGCCGGCTCGTACGTGGTGTCCAGGGTCGGGGCGGGCGTCGCGATCCTGCCCGGAATCCAGCAACTCCGCAGCCTCGGTCAACAGGCCGATGAGCGAGCCGCCCAGGAGGAACTCCGCGAGGCGGGAGGCCGACAGTTCCGCGACGCCACCCGCTTTCTCCCGACCAATCGCTGATCGACACTCGTCGGCACCACCCTACTTCTGTTCGATCACAACCAAGACAGGACATCGAGGTTCTCATGTCACACGCTCGGACACTGCTCATCCTCGGGCTCGTCGCAGCCGCCCACCCGGTGGCCCCCACGCTGGCCCTCGCGCAGGCGCCGCCGACGATCGAGATCAAACCGAGCACCACCCTCAAGCTGGACGAGAAATCGTCGTGTCCCGGTATTCGCATTCGCCCCGCGAATACTAACTTTGACGGCAAGACTCTCGACATCCCCTTCGAAGTCACCGTCGGCACTCTGAATGACTACACGGCGAAGGAGATCGCAGTTGAGGTCAACGAACCTGAGTACGCATTCCTGAAGGAGAGCGCAACAGGAAAGATCAAAGTGGGGGCCGGCATGACGCAGGCGATCGGCACACTGACGGTTCGAAAGAACGGCTTCGACGCGCCCATCAAGGTTACCGTTCGGGTGAAGTACGAAGACTCTTCAGAACCTCCAAAGTCGTTGTACTCCCAATACGCGGTGGCATGGTGGCTGGTCGACACACAATCGCCGGCGGCGAAGACCTACGAAGTGGAACGATTCCCCGGAGGCAGTGGTCGGATCCACGTGACGCTGAAGGAATGCGACCTCGACCCGAAAGCCGTCGAAGCGGCCACGTTCGAGCTCAGGCAGTTGGTACGAGTCGACGACGAGCATGGTCCGGCCGAGGCAACGACAACGGTCGCGCACATTCCCGATCCCGAGTACGACGTCGATGAACGAACGCTGACCCTGAACTACCGAACTCTCAACCCAGGCTTCTACACGCTGACCATCACGAACCTGGCGGATCGACTGGGCCAATCCAACAAGATCGAGAAGACGCTGGAAGTACCGGGGGGCAGGCAGCCGGGGAATCAGGTGGAGTTTCCCCGCTTCCTGAAGCCGGGCGACGAGAAGGAAACGGCGAACCCCGCGGATCGCGTCGACACTCGCGTCGTCCCGCTCTACTACTTTCGGGACGCCCGGCGCGTCGCCCAGATCATCAATCGGAACGTCAAGAACCTCAATCAGGTTGGCTACGAGCAGGACCAGCGATTCGCCGAACGGGGGCGTCAAGAGGCCGAGGAGAAGACCGACGAGAGACGGTATCTCGAGTCACTTTCGGTTCAAGACGCACAGCGAACTCGCCGAGCCGAGAGCGAGGCACAACAGCTGCGCGAACAGCTGGCCGAGGCTCAACGCCGCACGGAGGAACTCACGGTTCAGAATGCCGTGATCGCCAACCAGGTCGAGAAGTTGAAAGAGCTCGAGGACGAAGAGAAGAAGAAGGAACTCGAGTTCCGGTACGGTCTGGTCAAGAGCCGCAACGATGCCGAGCTGGAACAACTCGCGAAGACAGTCCCCTCGCTGCAGTCCCAGGTCAACGCCATGCCGGCGAGGATTCAGGCTTTGCAGGAGAAGGAGATCGAGAGCCGGAATCGGGTCCAGAGAGCCGAGTCGAGTGAACTCCGTACGGCTCAGGAACGATTCCGGCGGGAGGTCGTCGCCGGGTTGTCCGACCCCGAGACCTACGTCGCGGGCAAGGTGTCGTCGCAGGACCCAGTCACGCAGGTCAGCATCACCGTCGTCGGCACGGGCCGGCTGCAACTCCGTGGGCCGATCGCCGGCATCAACAAGATCCGCCGGATGATCGACCAGATCGACTCCCCAGTCGGGCAGGTCAAGGTGGGCATCCACACCGTGCAGGTCAACGGCGAGCACGGCGACCGCATGGACCTCGTCTACGAGGGGATCAACCGTGAGATCGCCCACTCCCGCTTCCTCGTCAACACCTCGATGCGACTGTTCCGCAAGGCGGTCACCCAGGTCGGCAACGAGGTGGCCTCCTTCGCCGACGATCCGTCGAGTCTCGAGCAGTTCGCCCAGGTCTGTCCGCGGGAGGTGCTCGAGGGGCGGTCCCAGGAGATGCGCGACCTCCGGTACGTCTACCTGTTCTTCGGGGCCGACTTCGTCGACGAACTCCGCGACATGGACTCTGAGCTCCTCAACACGCGGAACAAGCTGCTGTCGATCAACTCGATCGACAACATCAGTCTCGCCGGGGCGCTCTACGTGACGGCCCTCGCGGACCACCCGGTCCGGCAGATGATTCTCTCCCGGTACCAGACCCTCGTCCAGACGGAGCTCCCCGCCCGCGAGGTCGAGTACGTCCGCGCCCTGACGCGCGTCAACGTCCGCGGCAACCGCATCCGCAACCTGAGCATGCAGAAGCAGCTGGAGTGCGACGCCAAGCGGGCCGCCGAGATCTACTTCAGCGCGGACCGCAACTACCGGTTCCCGAACATGATCACCTTCTTCAACAACGAACAGTTCTCGCGCGGCCGCCTCAACCCCGTGCAAGTCGCCACCATCCGCCTCGCCCAGGTCCTCAAGGCCCAACTCGTCTCCGAACTCAAGCACAAGAACCACGTGCTGGAGTACTCACTGCTGGAGGTGCGTCCGGGCGAAACGGAGCAGGAGGAGCGTGAAGCACTGAAGTCCGCCGAGGATGCTCGCGACGCGGCTGAACGGAAACTGAATGAGGCCAACAAGGTCTTCGCGGAATTCATGCGAGCGACGCGGCGAGTCAACTGGACGGCTCAGGGTCAGCAAGAGCTAGAAGCGTCCCTCGCACTCATTGAATCACGGGGGGGGCGACGGGCCCTCGGTGTGGCCTTGGCTCGGGCCGTGCGAAAGTTCCAGGACAGACTAGAGCAGGCCGACGACCTGGAAGGTCTAGAGGGTGAGTTGGAGTTGGCACGCTTGTCAACTCGCATCGTAGAGCACGCACTAGAAGCCCTCGGTGCGGACGGCGACACACAGATGCAGCTCGGATCGGCAATCGACACTCAACTCACGAAATCACTTGTATCTGGTGTCGATGACATCTTGACAGTGTCGTCTCGGCTTCTGGCTGCGGAGACCCAACTCGACGCAGCAGAACGGAACCTGAGGGCCAGCGAACTCGACTACGAGACAAAGAGGAAACGGATGTTCGCGAAACGGCTGCTCGAGCAGTTCATGGACGAGCAGGAGGAGAAGACCGTTGATCTCAAGGAGGCCCTGAGGTCTCACGCTTCGAACGTCGACAACTACTTGAAGCGACTGGCAATCGCGATCGAAGACGACGTGTCCGCCCAGTTCTATGAGCCCGCCTTTCAACGGATCCGGCGTGTCTCACGCACTTATGACGTGACACTCGGACAGATCGAGACGACCACTGTCCTGACGAACAACCGAACCTTGGCCAAAGTCGATCCAGCAGCATCGTTCGAGTTTGATCTCCCCAGACGCGACCCTCTTCTCCTTGAAGCGTTCGAAGGCTCGAAGGCACTGGCGACCGAGTACGGCAATCTTCTCCAAGACGGAACGTTCCTTGCCGGGACGTCGCTGTTGGCCGGACAACCCGCGGCCGGCATCGTGGGCGGCAACGCCCCGATGCAGGGCATCCCGGGGCTGCCGATCAGCCAAGGTGGGCCGCCGAACCAGTTCGGGGCCGAACTTCAGAAGCTGATCCCTGATCCGGAGATCTACAAGTTCGAGACGGGCACCGGTTTCGAGATCCGGCCGGTCATCCAGCCGGACGGCGAGTCGATTGCCTACACGTTTGACTACATGTACACGACGAATGTCCGGGAACCGGTCCGGGCCGACGAGAAGCACCTTGGACGGGTCAAGCGGCACTTCGTTCACACGGACGTCCAGACCAGCAGCTACGAACTCCGCGAGGTCAGTCGCTACACGGTCGCCCTCAAGGCCTCCCGCACCGCCCGTGGAGTCCCGCTGTTCGAGGATCTGCCGGGCATCGGTCCGCTGTTCCGGCCGCTTCCAAGTGATGAGTCCTCTCTGCAGACGAACATCATCCTCGCGAGCTCGACGGTCTACCCGACGATGTTCGATCTCGCCGGACTTCGGTGGTCACCTCACGAAGAGGCCGTTCAGTCCTCGCGACTGGTCGAGGAGAAATCGAACGCCTTGAATCGACGGCAGGAACTAAAGACATATCTGATGCAGACAACTCGCGACCGTGTCAACCGAGAGATCGGCATCCCTAACCCGCAGATCCGTCCCATCGAGATTCCTAGTGGGCATCCGCCGTCTACCGTGCCCTCGCCCAGACCTCCGTTGCGATGAACGACTCGACTTCGCCGGACACGACCTTTTTTGACCGGTACTTGACCGGAGTGCCTGTGTGATCCTCATTCAAGTCGAGTGCATGGAATGGGCGGTACTCGTCGAAAGCGATAACGTAGTCGCCTTCGTGAATCCGCCCGAATTGGTGCTCGGCATTCCAGAAGAACTCGCCGTCGTCCAGTGCGGCCAGCTCCAGCCCACTAATGAAGTCTGCCTTCCCTCCGGATGCTTCGAAGTAGACCCGTTTGAAGTCGTGGTCTCTTTCCAAGTCGATGCCCTCGAACTTGGTGTCGGTCTCGGTGGCCGGGTACCAGCTCCCTGTGTTGTCAGACCGCACTTTGCCTCGCTTGGTTCTCCACTTCCAAGAGAGAAGTCCCGCGCCTTCTTCCATCGTCATGACTCCTTGGTGAATGTGTCAGATGCATTTCGAAGCACTAGGGGTCCCAGGGCGTTCGTCCCAGCGTTGTGGATGATGGACGCCATCGTAGACTTGGTCGTGTCTGCATGCGGGACTGCTATTCGACTGGCTCCAAGAGCGTTCTGCCACCGACAAACCGGAACGTCTTCTTGTTCTCTCTTGACTCGCGCGGTTTCAAGAACCCGCCCAGGTATAGGACGTCGTCGTCTCGTGGAAAACCGTCCTCATCAAGGATCGACTTGAGGACTTCGTTCAAGCGGTCCTTCTTGACGGTCGCCTTGAGGGTGCCATCACTGTCGGAGAACGTGAGGTTGATGAGCTCGGTTCTCGGCCCCTCTTTCCCGAGCGGTACATGTGCATTGGCATTGCTGAAGTTATACACGAGGAGCTCAAAGAAGTACTCGGTTGTTGGAGATGTGTTCGCAGGCGCTTGATGATGTAGTTCCAGTGGGCCAAGGACCGTAAGGGTCTTGGCATCGAAGTCGATCCTGCAATCGAGCTTCTTGGTCGCCAGTCGAGGGGCGGTGTCCGCAAGTGCTGCTCGGGCCTTCTCGAGCTCTTTGAACTTCTCCTGCACGATCTTCATCGCATCCTCCAAGTCCGATGCGGGGGTGTCGGTTTCCTCGGCGTCGGGCTGGGGGAGTAGTGCCAGTTCGACTCCTCGCGGCATCGGCTGGCCATCCTCGTTGAACGAGAGATGGGCAGCTTGGTCGTTCCACAGCTCCGTGCGGACCTTCGCAGAGTCCCGACGCGATTCGGTCAGCAGCTCCCCTCGTCTCAGCGGCACTTCGACTGACACGTCGTAGAGCCGCGGCCCCGGCGAGTAGACTGGCGTCGTGAACGTGCGGTGGTTGCCGTAGCCCTCGTAGGCGGCGTGGTTGATCACCACCGTGGCGTTCATCGGGCAGTAGACGTGGATTGTCGCGTAGCCGAGAAAGGCCGGCGGAGAAACACCGGGGACAACGTGCGGGCCAGTGGCTGGCTGTCCCTCGGCCGTGGCAGCCGCCAGGAGAACCAAGACCGCAATACGCGAGGTGTACGTCAGAGGAGTCATGGCGGGTGTCCACAGGGGTGAAAGTGATCAGATTCTTTGAGCCCACACTACCCATAGTGCAGGGCCAAAGGAAGTTGCATACCTACGATCGTCGAGAATCTCGTCACTGAACGGCTTCGCCTGACGACCGCTCCTGTCGATCGGAAGAACAAGCACCAGCCCCGGGCGGAAACGCATCCACTATGGGAGTTGGTGCGACTGCTCCTTGTGGCCTGGGCGGGAAGCCCGAAAGTCCACTCACGCCCCTGCCTCGCATGGAAGCCGAACCGGAACGGAACGCAAAGCGACTGGATGCCTTTGCGAAGGCCGTGACGTCGATCAAGGAAGCTTGCCAGCGTCTCGAGGTGCCACATGGCTGGCTCGACGACTACGCCGGTCTCGACCCGATCCGTGTGTTTCGGCAGGGCAACAAGCCGGGCGGTGGTCGGGGAACGCACTTCGAGTTCGTCCTCGAGTACCATGGGATCCGGATCCTGTTAGCCAATCGAGCGTCCTTCACACGCACACAGCCAAACGGTCGTGCAGAGGCAACGGGCCGGGCCTGCCTCCTGGTCGGCATCTTCTCCGTCGTTTGGACGGTGCAGCAGTTCGTCCTTGCGGTCGGAGGGTTCATCGAGAAGGAGGGGCTGTCGCGCGTCGATGTCTGTCTCGACATGGCCGGTGTGCCCGTCGACGCATTCCAAGTCCCGTTCGGTCGGCGGCACTTCATCACTCGTGCCGTTCGGGAGAGCGAGTACCGCGTCGCCGGAGAGAACACGGGATTCTGCATCGGGTCGGGGCCGTGCATCCTGCGGGTCTACGACAAGCTCCGTGAGCTGCAGCTGCACAGGGACGAGGAGAAGCTCGTCGCGATGAAGCAGAATCGCTGGGGAGGCCGCACTCCGGATTCGGCAAACCGTGTGGAGTTCCAACTCCGCCGTGCGTGGTTGAAGGAACACGGCGTGGGGACGGTCCATGACTACGCACGCCTTCGCCCTGCCCTCGTACGGAAGCTCGTCCACGAGTGGTTCCGGCTTACGAACGGCTCTGTCGATCGGGACAACAACCACCAGTGTCGAGCGGCGACGCACGCCCTGTGGGAGGACGTGCAGCGAGCGTTCGAGCAGTGGGCCGGTACGAGTGACGAGCCGCTGCGTCCTCTGGCAAAGGGGGCGGTCCAGCCCGACGCCTTGGCGAAGCAGGCCGTGGGGTGCCTGAGCTCAGCCGCCCTTCTTGCCCGAAGGTTCTTCACTTCAACGATCGAAGCGAAGGAGTACTTCCTCGAGCTGATTGACGGGGTCCTGCAAGTCAGCCCTGAGTGGCTCGGCCACTACCTCCGCGAGCTCACTCAACAGCCGGGATTCCAGTCGGAATGCGGAAACAGCGGTGCGGACCTGGGCAGAAACGCCGCAGATCAAGGAAGAGACGATGCCAGCAACGAATAGCACACCGGGCGCGGCCCTGTTGATGATCGCCCAGGCGGCCGAGTACCTCGGCCTGTGCGAGCGGACACTTTGGTATCGGACGGCCCCGCGCGGCCCGATTCCGTGCGTCCGGATCGGACGATCCGTGCGTTACGATCGTCGCGACCTCGACGAGTACATCGAGTCAAGCAAGGACCGTGGAGAGGGGAGCGGCGAATGGCCAGCATCTGTGTGAATCGCAAGAACGGGCACCGGACGGTGCAGCTGGTCTGCGCCGACGGGAAGCGTCGGAGCATCCGCCTGGGCAAGGTCTCGAAGCGGATCGCCGAGACCGTGCGGCTCCACGTCGAGCGACTCAGCGCGGCGAAGATCGCAGACCATGCTCCCGACGACGAAACGAGCCGGTGGCTCGTCGGGATCGATGACCGACTCCACGAGCGGCTCGTCGCCGTCGGCCTCCTTGCTCCTCGGCATCGGGCCACGCTCGCGGCGTTCGTCGACGACTACATCGCCAAGCGGACCGACGTGAAGGAACGAACACGGCTGATCTTCGAACGGACGCGAGACTGCCTCGTCGAATATTTCGGAGCGGACCGCGGCCTGCGGGACATCACCGCCGGCCAGGCTCGCGAGTGGCGGCTCTGGCTCTTCGAGAAGGGAGCGGTCGGCGGGAAGCCGTTGATGCAGAACACGGTCAACGACCGCTGCAAGAAGGCACGGCAGTTCTTCGCCGCGGCCGTCGAGCACGAACTCGTCGAGTCGAACCCGTTCACCAAGCTCCCGGGCACCGTCCGATCGAACCCGGACAAGTTCCGGTTCGTCACTCGGCGCGTCATCGACGAAGTGATTGAAGCCTGCCCGTCCGCCGAGTGGCGGCTGCTGGTCGCCCTGTCCCGCTACGGTGGCCTCCGGTGCCCCTCGGAGTCGCTACGACTGCGGTGGGAGGACGTGAACTGGGAGACGGACCGGATCGTCGTTCCCAGCCCGAAGACGGCCCACCACGAAGGCGGAGCGTCGCGGGTCATCCCGATTTTCGCCGAACTGCGGCCGTACCTGGAGGAGGCTTGGGAGTTGGCCGAGCCGGGTGCGGAGTTCGTCATCCCGAGCTACCGGAAGCAGGACTCCAACATGGGGACGCTGCTGCGGAAGATCGTGCACCGTGCGGGCGTCGTGCCCTGGCCTCGTCCGTTCCACAACCTGCGTGCGACTCGGCAGACCGAGCTCGAGGACGAGTTCCCGTCACACGTCGTCTGCAAGTGGCTCGGCAACTCCGAGAAAGTCGCCCGCGAGCACTACCTGCACACGACCGACAACCACTTCGCCAAAGCGGTGCAGCAGCCTGCCGCAAGCTGTGGCAGTGAGGAGAAGCCGGAAGAGCGAAGCCCCGCGAAACCCCTTGAAGTGGAGGGTCTTGCGAGGCCCCGCGACAGAATGCCATCTTGTTCAGTACACCCCGCAGGATTCGAACCTGCAACCTTCGGTTCCGTAGACCGATGCTCTATCCAATTGAGCTAGGGGTGCGCGACGGGCGGTCGATGCGACGGCTCGTCCAGACTCGGTAGTGTACCGAACCGCTGGGCGTGTTGGTAGCGAGGGATCGGCGAATCGCCCGGTGCGGTCCGTCGACTCGCCGATCTGGGACACGCGGGCGGGCTCGCGGGTTCAGGTCGGCGAGGCGTTCAGCGGCCCCCGCGGGGTTGGCGGATTTCGCAGGAGACGCCGCCGGCGGCCGGGACGTAGCAGTTGCGGACGTAGTCCATCACCATGCGGTCGGAGTCGAACCGCCACCCGAGCGTGCGGATGGCGGACTTCATGCGGGCGATCCACCGCGTCGGCAGCCCGTCCTCGTCGCGGTCGTAGAAGAGCGGGACGACCTCGTTCTCGAGGGTGTCGAGCAGGGCGTCGCCGTCGCGACCGTCGGTGACCTTCTCGTCGACGTGCTGGGTGCCGTCGCCGATGGCGAAGCCGTTGGTCCCGTCGTAGGCCTCGGCCCACCAGCCGTCCAGGATGGACATGTTGAGCCCGCCGTTGAGGACGACCTTCTGTCCGCTCGTCCCAGAGGCCTCCATCGGGCGGCGGGGGTTGTTCAGCCAGACGTCCACTCCCTGCACGAGGTGGCGGCCGACGTTGAAGTCGTAGTTTTCCACGAAGGCGACGCGGCCCTCGAAGCGGGGGTCGCGGGAGAGCTCGACGACGCTGCGGATGAACTCCTTGCCCGGCTCGTCGCGGGGGTGGGCCTTGCCGGCGAAGACGAACTGCACGGGTCGCATGGGGTCGCCGAGCAGCTCGGCGACGCGGTCGACGTCGCGGAACAGCAGCGTGGCCCGCTTGTACGTGGCGAAGCGGCGGGCGAAACCGATCGTCAGGGCGTCTCGGTTGAACAGGGTCTCCGCCTTGGCGATCGCGGCGGGCGGGTCGTTGCGTCGCTGGCACTGGGTGGCGACGCGGTCGCGGACGAACGTGATCAGCCGGTTCCGCAGGACGAGGTGGGTCTCCCACAGCTCGCCGTCGTCGATCTCGCCGACCTTGCTCCAGGTGTTCGGGTTGGCGGTGCGGTCGAGCCAGCCCGCCTCGAAGTAGCGGGAGTAGAGGTCCTTCATCTGCGGGGCGAGCCACGAGGGGATGTGGATGCCGTTGGTGACGTGGCCGATCGGGATCTCCTCCTCGGAGCGGCTGGGCCACAGCGAGGCCCACATCTGCCGGGAGACGACGCCGTGCAGCGCCGAGACGCCGTTCGCCCGCCGACTCGACTTGAGCGCGAGCGTCGTCATGCAGAACGGCTCGCCGCCGTCCTCGGGCACGCGCCGGCCGAGCCCGACCAGCTGCTCGTGCGACAGGCCGACCGCCTCGCGGAGCGGGCCGAGGTGCTCCTCGACCATCTCCGGCGGGAAGTAGTCGTGCCCCGCCGGCACGGGCGTGTGGGTGGTGAAGCAGGACATGGCGGCCACGCGGCGGAAGGCCTCGTCGAAGTCGAGCCCCTCGTAGTCCATGCGGTTGCGGACGAGTTCCAGCGCGGCGAAGGCGCTGTGTCCCTCGTTCATGTGGAGCACGCCCGGGTTGATGCCGAGCGCGGTCAGCGCTCGCACGCCGCCGACGCCGGGCAGCAGCTCCTGCCGGATGCGGGTCCGCTCGTCGCCGCCGTACAGTCGGGAGGTCAGCTCGCGGTCCTCGGCTTCGTTCTCCGGGACGTTGGTGTCCAGCATCAGCAGGCGGCAGCGGCCGACGGCGAGGCTCCAGACGCGGGCCCGCAGCACGCCGGTGCGGGTCTCGATGGCGATCTGCACGGGCTGCCCGTCGTTTCCGATGACCTCGACGAGCGGGAGGTTCTCGACCTTCGTGTCGAAGTAGTCCTCGCGCTGGTAGCCGTCCTCGTCGAGCCGTTGGCGGAAGTACCCTTGGCCGTAGAACAGCCCCACGGCGACGAGCGGGATGCCGAGGTCCGAGGCGCTCTTGAGGTGGTCGCCGGCGAGGATGCCGAGGCCGCCGGAGTAGATCGGGAAGGACTCGTGCAGGCCGAACTCGGCGGAGAAGTAGGCGACTGGGCGAGCCCGGAGCACGCCGGAGTTCATCGCCCCCCAGGTGTCGTCGGACTCGAGGTAGTTCCGCGTGATGCGGTGGGCGTGGTTGATGCGGGAGTGCAGCACCTGCCGGCTGGCCCGTTCGGCGAGTTCGTTCAGTCCGATCCCCTCCAGCAGCGGGATCGGCGCGTGCCCCAGTTCCCGCCAGCGGACGGGGTCCAACTCGCGGAAGATCTCGGTCGCCTCCTCGCTCCAGCACCACTTCATGTTGCGGGCGAGCGCCCACAGCTTCTCCTGGACCGGCCCGACGAACTGTTCCATCGTCCGGGCCTTGGAGACGAGCGGCCCGAGTTGCCGGCCGGCCGCGACGAGGTAGTCGACCGCCCCCGCCTCCAAGCCCTGCGTCTGCTTCGTCTGCACGACGAGCACGCCCTGCAGCACGTCCCGGTCGACGATCGGCACGCCGGCGAACGACTTGACGACGTCCTCGCCCGTCTCCGGGAAGTACTTGAACCGCGGGTGCTTCGACGCCTCGTCCTCGACGACGGGGGCGAGACTCTCGGCGACGAGCCCGGCGAGCCCCTCGGAGTAGGGCATCTTCACCTGGCCGACGCTCTCCGGCCGCAGCCCCTCCGTCGCCGCCAGCACGAGGCCGTGGCGGTCCGGCTCGACGAGGTAGACGGAGCAGACCGCCACGTCGAACCGCGCCTTGATCAGCCGGACGATCGCGGTCAGCGTCTCCGCCGGCGTCTCCCGGTGGGCCGCGTGGGAGACCAGCTCGGCGAAGGACTCGTCGGTGGCACCGGGACGACTCGGGTCGAACGTGGTGTTCAGCATGTTGCTCTTTCCTGGTTCCGACGTCCGAAGTCGGCGGGAGTCGCTCGCCCCGTGGGCACGACTGACGAATTGGTCCGCACGGCGGACTCGCCGTCGGTACGGAACGCGTCTTGTTCGCTCGGATGACGGCGGTCGCGTCTGAGGATACGTCAGTGCGAATCGTGTTCCACGCGCCGCACTGTCGAACTCGCCGTCGAGTTCCTTAGGATGGAAGTTCGGTTGTCGCGGCCTCGTTGGCAACCTCCGCACCCGCCGACTTCGGACGATTCCCCATGTGCCGATCCGTTCTCGCCCTCGTTCTCGCCCTGCTCGCCGTCCCCGTTCTCGGTGCCGAGCCGGAGCCCGGGTCGCTCGAGGCGAGCCTGCTCGCGGAAGGGGTCGCCGACCTCGCCGCCGCCGCGGAGTCCGCCGGGGACGCTCGCCGGGGAGCGGTCGCCTTCCACCAGCCGACGACCGGCTGCAACCGCTGCCACGAGACGAACGGCAAGCCGGGCGGCATCGGCCCCCTGCTGACGAAGTGGAACGAGCGACCGACGACCGCCCACCTCGTCGAGTCGATCCTCGACCCGTCGAAGACGCTGCGGAAGGGATACGAGACGGCCGTCGTCGTCCGAACCGACGGCCGGCAGGTCGTCGGGCTGCTCGTCGAGGCGACCGACGCGGCGGTGACCGTGCGCGACCCCAACACCGGCAAGACGGTCGTCGTCCCGGCCGACGACGTCGAGGAGTGGACGAAGTCGCCGCAGTCGACGATGCCGAACGGGCTCGTGAACCAGCTCGGCACGCGGCAGCAGTTCCTCGACCTGGTGCGGTACGTCCGCGAGGTCGCCGACGGTGGCCTCGAGCGGGCCCGTGAACTCGCACCGCCGTCCGCCTTGCTCGTCGCCCGGCCGCTGCCGGAGTACGAGTCCCAGATCGACCATGCAGCGCTGATCAACGCGCTCGACGCCGGTGCCTTCAAGCGGGGCGAAGCGGTCTACGCTCGCCTCTGCGTCAACTGCCACGGCACGCCGGACCGCGTCGGCACGCTGCCCACCTCCCGACGGTTCGCCACCGAACCGCTCAAGAACGGCAGCGACCCGTTCGCCATGTACCAGACGCTGACCCGCGGCTTCGGGATGATGGTCCCGCAGCACTGGATGGTGCCGAAGCAGAAGTACGACGTGATCCACTACCTCCGCGAGGAGTACCTGAAGAAGCGGAACCCGTCGCAGTACTTCGAGGTGACCGACGCCTACCTCGCGAACCTGCCGGCCGGCGAGACGTTCGGGCCGGAGCCCTCGAAGTTCCAGCCTTGGTCCGCGATGGACTACGGCCCCAGCCTCGTGAACACGTACGAGTTCGGCCGGGACGGGTCGAACATCGCGTACAAGGGGATCGCCGTGCGGCTCGACGGCGGGGCGGGGGGCATCTCCCGTGGCCGGGCGTGGGCCGCCTTCGAGCACGACACCCTCCGCCTCGCCGGCTTCTGGACGGGCGAGGGCTTCGTCGACTGGCAGGGCATCCACTTCGACGGACGACACAACGCCCACCCGCACGTCGCCGGCGACGTCCACTTCCAGAACACGGGCCCCGGCTGGGCCCACCCCGAGACCGGCTCCTTCGAGGACGACCAACGCGTCGTCGGCCGGGACGACCGACGGTACGGCCCCCTGCCGAGGAAGTGGGGTCGGTACGAGGGCCTGTACCACTACGGCTCGCGGGCGATCGTCTCCTACCGCGTCGGCGAGACGAGCGTGCTGGAGTCGCCCGGTTTCGTCGAGGTCGGCGAGAAGAAGCAGCCCGTGCTCCTGCGGTCGTTCGAGATCGGACCGCGATCGAGGCCGATGCAGCTCTCCGTGGCGATGCAACCGGACGCGGCTCTCGCGATCCGCGACGGGCACGTCACGTTCGGCCCCGGTGTCGCCGGAGAGGTCGAACCGGATCCCGAGCCCGAGGCGGCGAGCCGCGTGACGTTCGACGGTGCGACGTACTTGGAGATGGCGAAGGGCGAGGCGCTCGACACCGGCCGCGACTTCACCGTCACCGCCCGAATCCGAACGGAGCACGAGGGCACGATCTTCGCGAGAACGGTCGCAGGGCCGGAGTGGGTTCCGGGCGGGCAGGTGCTGTTCGTCCGCGGCGGTCGGCTCTGCTACGACATCGGCTGGGTCGGCGTGCTGCGGTCCGACAAGAAGGTCGCCGACGGCAAGTGGCACGACGTCGCCCTCCGCGTCGAGAAGGGACGGGCGACGCTGTTCGTCGACGGGACGCCGAGCGGATCGAAGGAGATGGCTCCGGAGAACCGCTTGGACAAACCGGTCGTGCGAATCGGATTCTGTGCCCCGGACTTCCCGAAGCCGCCCGCCTTTCGAGGCGAGATTCGTGATGTGCGGTTCTTCGACTCCGCTCTCGCCGGGGCCTCGCTGAAGAAGTTCGACGAGGCGAAGCCGGTCGCGTTCTGGCCACTGAAGGACCCGCCTGAAGACGGAACCATCGCGAACGCGGCCGGCGAGAAGCTCGCCGCAGCAGTCGTCGCACGGAAACAAGGGAAGTGGTTCGACGCCGTACCCAACGACGTGTGGTACGGCGGACGGACCGCGCGGCGAGTGCTCGTCGCGGGCAGTACGCTCAAACGGGGCTTCGCTTGGAAGCGTAACGGCAGCCGCCTGACCCCCCGACTCGACCCCGGCGACGAGCCGCTGCGGTTCACGTTGTGGACCGGGTCGGTCGGCGACCCCGAGCAGGCGGCCGGCGTGGCGAAGAGCGCGGCGATCGCCGGGTTGCAGCCGCTCGACCTCGGCTCGATGACCGAGGGCGGGCCGCCGCGGTGGCCACAGGCGCTCGTGACCGAGGCGACCACCGGCGAGAACGACGGACCGTTCGCCGTGGACGTGCTGACGCACCCGGAGACCAACCCGTGGTTCGCCCGCGTCAGGCTCACCGGGTTCGACTTCTTCGAGGGGGGCGACCGTGCCGCCGTCTCCGCGTGGGACGGCGACGTCTGGCTCGTCGAGGGACTCACCCAGCCCGACGGCAAGCTGCGGTGGAAGCGGATCGCCTCCGGCCTGTTCCAGCCGCTCGGCGTGAAGATCGTCGACGGCGACGTCTACGTCACCTGCCGCGACCAGCTCGCCGTCCTCCGGGACCTCAACGGCGACGGCGAGACCGACTTCTACCAGAGCTTCAACAGCGACCACCAGGTCACCGAGCACTTCCACGAGTTCGCGATGGGCCTGCAGCGCGACGCGGCCGGGAACTTCTACTACGCGAAGTCCGCCCGGCACGCGAAGCCGGGCCTCGTGCCACACCACGGCACGCTGCTGCGAGTGAGCGCCGACGGCTCGAAGACCGACGTGCTCGCGACCGGCTTCCGCGCGGCCAACGGCGTCTGCCTGAACCCCGACGGCACGTTCTTCGTCACCGACCAGGAGGGCCACTGGACCCCGAAGAACCGGGTCAACTGGGTCCGCGAAGGGGGCTTCTACGGCAACATGATGGGCTACCACGACGTCACCGACGAGTCGGACGACGCGATGCAGCCGCCGCTCTGCTGGATCACCAACCGCTTCGACCGCAGCCCGGCCGAGCTGTTGTGGGTGAAGGGGAGCCAGTGGGGCCCGCTCGAAGGCCGGCTGCTGAACCTCTCCTACGGGTACGGCCGCGTGTACGTGGTGCCGCACGAGAAGGTGGGGACCGGCGACGACGTGCTGATGCAGGGGGGCGTCTGCCCGCTGCCGCTGCCCAGCATGCCGACCGGCCTCGTCCGCGGCCGCTTCCACCCCGGCGACGGCCAGCTCTACACCTGCGGCATGTTCGCCTGGGCCGGCAACCAGCAGGCCCCGGGCGGCTTCTACCGCATCCGCTACACCGGCCAGCCGGTCCACCTGCCGGTCGAGTTCCACGCTCGGAAGGGAGAACTCGAACTGCAGTTCACCGGCGAGTTCGACCGCGAGTCCGCGGCCGAGCCGGGCAACTACGCCGTCCGTGCGTGGTCCCTGAAGCGGTCTCGCGGCTACGGCTCGAAGCACGTCGACGAGCGGTCGCTGAAGGTGACCGGCGCTCGCGTCGGCGCGGACGGACGGACGGTCGTCCTCGAGATTCCGGACCTCGCTCCGACGATGGGCCTGTCGGTCAGCTGGGAGCTCGAGGGGGCCGACGGCCGCGAGGCCTCGGGCGAGCTGCACGGGACGATTCACGAGCTGAAGTAGTCCGCAGCAGCGAGCGGGGCGTGTCAGCCCCCCGGTGACGCGCCCCGACGGTTCGAGCGCCCGTCCACCGGCCACCCGTGACCGGTCGGCTGACACCGACCGCTCGCCTCGTCGATCTCGGGGCAGCGGTCGCCGGGGAATTGGTCTAGGATGGGGAAATGTCCTATCGGACCGTCAAACGACTGCTGGGCGAGACCAGCCTGGAGAGGAAGTGCCGCTTCCTGTTCGGGGGCGGTCTGCTGCTGCTCATCACCGGCAGCTTCTACCTGTACGCGTGGCTGAACGGGAACCTGGTCGACGACCAGAACCGGCTCTCGGCCCGCATGTTGGTCGCGCCGTACCTGTTGGAGAAGCACTGGAAGTCGTCCGAGGAGGACCGGCCCCCCGAAGAGCAAAAAACGCTGCTTCCGCTGATCGAGAACGTCGGCTGGGACATGAAGGAGGACGCGATTCCGGACGTCGATCTGGCGGACGTGAAGTTCGCGGCCTTCTCTGCCGAGAAACGGGCCGAGGGAAACGAGACGCCGGGCGACCCGGACGACTTCGACGCGATCGACAAACTGCTCGCCGCCGACCCGACGGGCGACGAACCGGCCGAGATCGTGCACGTCGACGAGGCGACGAAGGAGTACGTCTACTACAAGCGGATCGACGCCCGGAAGTCCTGCCTGCGATGCCACCACCACCGCGAGCACGCCACGGTGGAGGGGGAGACGCTGGGCGTGGTGAAGGTGGTGCTGCCGCTGAAGGGGACGAAGGACGCGCTCGCCTGGAACAACGCGATCCTGATCGCGACCGCCATCATCACGGCGTTCCTGGCGATGGTCGCGGCGTACGCCATCGTGCGGTACGTCATCGTCAAGCCGGTCCTGCACCTGAAGGACGTCAGCGACGAGATCGCCCGCGGCAACCTCGACCTGCGGGCCGACATCCACACCGGCGACGAGTTCGAGGAGCTCTCCCACGCCTTCAACCGCATGCTCCGGCACCTCGTCACCGTGCAGGACGAACTGCGGGCCGTGAACACCGACCTCGACGGCAAGGTCGACGAGCTCGCCGAGGTGAACCTGACCCTGTACGAGATGAACAGGCTGAAGGACGACTTCCTCGCCACGATGAGCCACGAGCTCCGCACGCCGCTCAACAGCATCCTCGGGTTCAGCGACGTGCTGCTGGAACTGGGCAGTCTCGACGACCGGCAGGAACGCTACGTCGGCAACATCCGGACGTCCGGCAAGCACCTGATGGCGCTCATCAACGACCTGCTCGACCTCGCGAAGATCGAGAGCGGGAAGATGGAGCTCCGCGTCGCCGAGTTCCCCGTCGGCGAACTCGTCGAACGGCAGGTCTCCCTCGTCGCCCCGCTCGCCGAGAAGAAGAACATCGACCTCGCCTGCGAGCTCGACGAGCGGGTCGTCCACGTCACGCAGGACCAGCGGAAGCTGGAGCAGATCCTCAACAACCTGCTCTCGAACGCGATCAAGTTCACGCCCGAGGGAGGCCGCGTGCGGGTGCGGACCCGGCTGTTCGACGCCCGGCAGCTCGAACTGCAGGTCGAGGACACCGGCATTGGCATCTCGCTCGAGGACCAGGCCCGCATCTTCGAGAAGTTCCGCCAGGGACGCACGGTCCCCGGCCGGGCCGACGCCCCCGGCCAGGACGCGACGACCCGTGAGTACGGCGGCACCGGGCTCGGGCTCTCCATCGTCAAGGAGCTCGCCAAGCTGCTCGGCGGCGAGGTTCTCCTCAAGAGCGAGTTCGGCCGCGGCAGCACCTTCACCGTCCGCATCCCGATCCAGCTGGAGGCGCCCCGCGCACGGCTCGGCGAGACGTTCGGCGACCTGGCCGAGACGAGCCTCACGCCGACCAGCCTCCGCAAGTCGTGGAGCAGCGAGACCAGCGACGAGAGCGCCGCGTGAGCGAGACGGTGGCGGACCAGGACTCGGCCTCGACCGAAGACGACGGCCCGCGGGACCTCAGCGACGTCCTCGACCGCGTCGAGGCGGCCGCCGACGACCACGCCGACGAGGAGCAGACCGTCACGCTCGGCGAGGTCGTCGACCGCA
This sequence comes from Planctomycetaceae bacterium, assembly GCA_028284885.1. Taxonomy (GTDB): domain Bacteria; phylum Planctomycetota; class Planctomycetia; order Planctomycetales; family Planctomycetaceae; genus JANQQW01. The sequence continues at coordinate 9,604 of JANQQW010000241.1, read as the reverse complement.
TCGGCAGCCGGGCCCACGGACCACTGCTGCTCGTCCCGGCGGCCATCGCCCTCTTCCCGCTCACGGGCAGCATCCCGGGCGCGTCCGTCGTCACCGGCACCTGGATCATCCTCGTCGCCGTGCAGACGGTCTTCAGCGCGAAGAGCATCTGGCTCCCCGGCTTCCTCGCCAACCGCGGGCTGTCCGCGAAGAAGGTGAAGAAGGTGACGACGTCCGTCCGGCCGTGGGTCACGTGGGTCGAGAACGTCGTCTCGGCGCGGCTGACGTGGCTGACCGGTGCCTGGGGAACGCGGGTCGTCGCGGTGGTCTGCATCGGACTCGCCGTCACGATGTACCCGCTCGCCCTGCTCCCCGGAGCGGTGGCCGCCCCGTCCGCGGCCATCTGCCTGCTCGCCGTCGGCATCACGGCCGGCGACGGACTCATCCTGCTCGTCGGCCTCGGCGGCTCCCTGGCCGCAGCCCTTGGCACCTGGGTGCTGCTGACGTAGCTGACCGGCTCACCGCTTCTTCCGTTTGCCGGCCTTCCTCGCCTTCGCCTTCTCGATCGCGGCGGCCTCGGCCTCGGCGTCGAACTGCGGATTCGGCTTCGTCGGAACCGGGGCGTCGATCTCCGCCCGCCACGTCTCCAGCACCTTCAGCAGCTCGGCCGTCCGCTCGGGCTGCTCCTTCGCGAGGTTCTTCGTCTCGCCGATGTCGTGCCGGAGGTTGTACAGCTCCAGCCCGCCGTCCTCGAAGTACTGGTGCAGCTTCCAGTCCCCCTGCCGCACGATGCTGCACGGCCGCGAGCGGAACAACGGGTCCCGCTGCTCGTCGGTCACGCTGTAGGCCTGCAGGTAGGCCGGGAAGTGCCAGAACAGCGGCCGCTCGCCGAGGTCCGTCGCCTCGCCGCTGAGCAGCGGCAGCAGGCTGACGCCGTCGCGGGGCTGGTCGGCCGGCGTCTTCGCCCCGGCGATCTCGCAGAACGTCGGGTACAGATCGACGCCGATCATCGGCACGTCGGTCCTGCCGGGCTTCACCACGGCGGGCCAGTGCACGAAGAACGGCTCGCGGATGCCCCCTTCGTAGTACGTCCCCTTGTAGCCCTTCAGCGGGTCCATGTCGGTCGCCGGGCCGTACCCGCCGTTGTCGCTGAAGAAGAAGATCGCCGTGTTCTCGCGGAGGCCGAGTTCGTCGAGCTTCTCCACGATGCGACCCACGCCGTCGTCGACCGCCTGGATCATGGTCGCCATCGCCACGTGACGGTGCAGCTTGCCGGGCTTCTTCGCCTGGTACTTGGCGACGAGTTCCTTCTTCGCGTCCAGCGGCGTGTGCACGGCGAAGTGCGTGAGGTACAGGCACCACGGCCGGCTCTTGTTCGCCTCGATGAACTTGACCGCCTCGTCGCTCAGCCGGTCGGTGACGTACTCGCCCTTCGGCGCGTCCTGGAGACCCGGGACCTTGCCGTGCGGGGGGTAGTAGCCCCGCGGCGGTCCGCCGGAGTGAGTGCCGCCGACGTTCACGTGGAAGCCGTAGGGCACGGGGTCGTTGCTGAGGTGCCACTTGCCCATGGTGGCCGTGCGGTAGCCGGCGTCCTGCAGGCAGGCGGCCCACGTCTTGATCTGCGGGTCGAGCGTCTTCGTCCCTGGCACGTGCAGCAGCCGGCGATGCTTCGCGTTCCCCCGCGGCCCCGTCCCCACGTTGTAGACCTCGTGCCGCGGCGTGTACTGACCGGACAGCAGGCACGCCCGGGCCGGCGCACAGTTCGCCGCGCACGAGTAGGCGTCGGTGAAGACGAGGCCCCCCTCGGCGAGCGCGTCGATGTGGGGCGTCTCGTAGAAGTCGCTCCCCATGTAGCCCGTGTCGCGCCAACCGAAGTCGTCGAGGAACACGAACAGGATGTTCGGACGGTCGGCCTGCTCGTCGGCCGCGGGTTCGGCGGCGTTCGCGGTGGGAACGAGCACGAAGAGCAGCAGCGCGGCGGCGAGGCGAGGCATGGCGGTCTTTCCGGCGGAACGTCTGGCGGTCGGTTCGCCAGCGTCGCAGTCCGGTCCGGCCCGCGTCAAGCAGCGTGTTGACCAGCCTGTCGGCGGGGCAGCAGCACACGGAAGGTGCTCCCCTTCCCCTCGCCCTCGCTCGACGCCTCGATCCGGCCGCCGTGGTCCTCGACGATGCGGTTCGTGATCGCCAGTCCCAGACCGGTTCCGCGACCGCCGCGGCGGCGGGTGAAGAACGGCTCGAACAGGTGCTCCCGCACCTCGTCCGTCATGCCGATCCCCTCGTCCCGGAACGTGACGGCGACGCGGTCCGGGCAGGGTTCGAGCGTGATCTCGAGCGTGCCGCCGGCGTCCATCGCCTCGAGCGCGTTCGCGACGAGGTTCAGCACCACCTGCTTGAACTCGCCGGCGTGCACCTCGGCGACGCAGGTCTCGGACGGGTGCACGACGATGTTCCGCCCGGAGAACTTCTTCATCGGCCGGACCATCGCCACCACCTCGTCCACGATGGTGACGAGGCAGTGCGGGCTGCGGGTGTCGTCCTGCCCGCGGGCGAAGTCGAGCAGCCGCGCCGTGATGCCGCCGCACCGCTGGGCCTCGCGGTGGATCATGGCGAGGTCGTCGCGGCACTCCCGGCCGTCCTCGGACTCCGGCTCGGCGAGCAGCGAGTGGATGCGGAAGCTCAGCGACTCGGCCGCCACGCTGATCGCCGAGAGCGGGTTGTTGATCTCGTGGGCGACCCCCGCGGCGAGGAAGCCGACGCCGGCCAGCCGTTCCGACCGCACGAGCTGCCGGCTCCGCTCGTCGACCTCGTCGTCCAGTTCGTCACGGATCTCGCGGAACCGGTCCGTCATCGCGTTGAGCGCCTTCGCGAGGTCGCTGAACTCGTCCTTGCCTTTGACCGGAATCTCGTAGTCGAAGTGCCCCTGGGCGATTCGCCGGGCTCCCTCGTGGATGTCTCGCACCGGGGCGAAGATGGTGCGGTACCCGAACAGGAACATGCTGACGAACGTCGCCGCGACGACCGCCGCGCAGGCGATCACGAACCGGAACTGCCACCGCACGTCGTCCTTGTCGGCGAGCAGCCGCTGCTCCACGCCGGAGACGTGGTCCGGCAGGTTCTGCACCTCGGTCTGCAGCTGCGCGACCAGCTTCATGATCCGCGGGTGCGCCCACCGCCGACGGGCCGGGTCGATGATCAACGGCCCGAGCGCCTCCAGCTCCCGCAGGTGCTGCGCGGCACGCGACAGGAAGGCCCCGCGAACGTAGGCGAGGTTCTTCTCGTCCGGCGAGCCGGGCAACTGTTCGCACTTCCGCACGAAGTCGTCGAACGCCGCCCGCGCCTCGGCCAGCCGCAACGTGAACTCCGCCTGCTGTCGCTCCGCGTCGGCCAGCGTCTGTGGAAGCCCCTCCAGCAACGGCTGGAACAACATGCCGACCGGCTCGGCGAGATCGGCCCGGCGGGGGGCCCGGGTCACGCTGTACTCGAAGTCGTCCACCGCCGTCTTGTACGAGCTGTACAACGAGACGATGCCGACCGACAGCACGACCAACATCACCGCGACGAGCGCGAACAGAAGCGTCATCTTGCGACGAATGCTGCTCGTCAGAATCACGGGCACCTCCCTGCGCTGGACCGTCGGCCGGGATCCTCCCGGACGGGCTGGACGGGCCGCGGAGTCTAGCAGCGGCCCGGAATTCCGCGAACCCGATTCCTCGGAACGGCAGATGCCGATATGATCCACGGGTCTCCCGTTCGCGAGGAATCGGTCATGCTCGAATTCGTGGACCGCACCCACGGTCGCCGCAGCTTCCTCCGCGTGGGCAGTCTCGCTGCCGGCGGGCTCGTCGCGCCGGGGCTGCTGGACGGCTCGGTCTCGGCCGCCGACCTCGCCCGCGTGGCCCGCGACAAGTCGGTCATCTTCCTGTTCCTGCACGGCGGGCCGAGCCAGTTCGAGACGTTCGACCCGAAGCCGGCCGCGCCGTCCAGCATCCGCTGTACGAACGGCATCATCCCGACGAAGCTGCCGGGCGTCTCGTTCGGGGCTGCCTTCCCACAGCTGGCCCGGCTGGCCGACCGGTTCTCCGTCGTCCGCTCGTTCACCACCGGCAGCGGGGCCCACGACATCAAGCCGATCGTCGGCCGCGAGACCAACGGGGCGAACATCGGCTCGCTGTACGCCCGCGTCGTCGGCACGAACCGCCCCGCCGACGGCATGCCGACCAACGTCGCCCTGTTCCCCAAGTCCGTCCGCCCGGAGTCCGGCCCCCGCCAGCAGCAGTTCGGCAAGTTCGACTCCGCCGGCGAGCTCGGCGGGGCCTACTCCCCCTTCATCCCGGGCGGCGAGGGGGACGTGCAGAAGAACATGACGCTCAACGTCCCCATGCAACGGCTCGACGACCGCCGGTCGCTGCTCTCGGGGCTCGACGCGTTGAAGGCCGACGTCGACGCGACCGGCGTGCTCGAGGGAGTCGACCGGATCCGCCAGCAGGCGTTCGACACCATCCTCGGCGGCGTCGCCGACGCCTTCGACCTGACCAAGGAGGACCCGCGGACCGTCGAGCGGTACGACACCGCCCCGCTCGTCCACCCGGACACCATCTCCGACAAGTGGAACAACCGGAAGCACTACGTCGACAACTCGCAGACGCTGGGCAAGCTGCTGCTGTTGGCCCGCCGGCTGTGCGAACGGGGGGCCGGCTTCGTCACGGTCACCACGAACTTCGTGTGGGACATGCACGCCGACGCGAACAACGCGACCGTCGAGGAGGGCTTCCGGTACATGGGACCGCCGCTCGACCACGCCCTCAGCGCGTTCCTGGAGGACGTGGAGGCCCGAGGGCTCAGCGAGAAGATCCTGCTCGTCGCCTGCGGCGAGATGGGTCGCACGCCGAAGATCAACAAGAAGGGGGGCCGCGACCACTGGGGCGGCCTCGCCCCGCTGTTCCTCGCCGGCGGCGGACTACCGACCGGGCAGGTCGTCGGCCAGTCCGAACCCGACGGCGGCCGCCCGCGAACGACGCCCGTCACCAACGCCCACCTCGTCTCGACCGTCCTGCACACCCTCCTCGACGTCAGCGAACTCCGCCTCCAGTCGAGCGTCCCGCAGGAGATCATCCGGATGGCGAGCCAAGATCCGATTCCCGGACTTGCGTGAGCGTTTGCCGGCCGTTGGTTTGGTCTGTCGAGCGGTCCGAGTACGATCGACCGACACTCGACCGCAACCGAACCGGATCCGCCGCATGTCCGCCCTCCTCGACCGCTTCCTTCGCTACGTCCGCATCGACACCCAGTCGGACGAGCACTCCCCCACGGCCCCCAGCACGGCCAAGCAGTTCGACCTGCTCCGCGTGCTGGAGGCCGAGTGCAAGGAGATGGGGCTCGTCGACGTGAACCTCTCCGAGCACGCCGTGCTGACGGCGACCGTCCCGGCGAACGTCGAGCACGACGCCCCCGCCATCGCCTGGATCGCCCACGTCGACACGTCGCCCGAGTTCACCAGCGAGAACGTCAACCCGGTCGTCCACGAGAACTACGACGGCTCGGACATCACGCTGCCGAACTTCCCGGAGCGGGTCGTCACCGTCGAGAAGAACCCCGCCCTGAAGGACCTCGTCGGCGGGACCGTCATCACGACCGACGGCACGACGCTCCTCGGCAGCGACGACAAGTCGGGCGTCGCCGTCATCGTCGAGACGGCCGCACGGTTGATGGCCGACTCGTCGATCCCCCGCGGCCCGATCCGGCTCGTGTTCACGCCGGACGAGGAGATCGGCCGTGGCATCGACCACATCGACGTCCCCGGCCTCGGCTGCGTCTGCGGCTACACGCTCGACGGCGACTCCCGCGGCAAGCTCGAGTCCGAGACCTTCTCCGCCGACCTCGCCGTCGTCACGGTCAAGGGGGTCAACACGCATCCGTCGGTCGGGAAGGGGAAGCTCGTCAACGCGCTCCGCATCCTCTCGAAGTTCGTCGACGCCCTGCCGCAGGACCACCTCTCGCCCGAGACGACCGACGGCCGCGACGGCTTCCTCCACCCCTACGCCATGGAGGGGGGCGTCGCCGAGGCGACCGTCCGGATCATCCTCCGCGACTTCGAGACCCCCCGCCTGGGCGACTACGCAGAGCAGCTCCGCGGCATCGCCAAACGGCTGGAGGCGGAGTTCCCCCGGGCGTCGGTCGACGTCGTGGTCAAGAAGCAGTACCGAAACCTCCGCGACGGACTCGCCGACGAACCGCGGGCGCTCGAGAAGGCCCGCACCGCCATCCGCGCCGCCGGGATGGAACCGGTCGAAGCCGTCATTCGCGGCGGGACCGACGGCTCGATCCTGACCGAGCGCGGTCTGCCCACGCCGAACCTCTCCTGCGGCGAGCACGAGCCGCACTGCCCGCTGGAGTGGACAAGCCTCGAGGAGATGGAGTCGGCCGTCACCGTGCTCACGGAGCTGGCGCGGGCGTGGAGCGAGGAACGGGCCTGACCGTCGGGCCGACCCTCGTCACCACCGCTCCAGCATCGCAACGAGCGCCTCGTGGCCGGCGTCGCCGGCGAGGTCGATCGCGGTCTCCTCCCACGGCGTCCGCACGAGCGGGTCGGCTCCCTTGGCGAGCAGAATCGCGACCACCTCGCTGTGGCCGTTGTAGGCCGCCCGGTGCAGAGCCGTGTAGCCCTCCTCGTCCGCCACGGTGAAGTCGCACTTCCGCTTCAGCAGATCCTTCACCGCGTACGCGTGCCCGAGCGCCGCCATCAGCACCAGCCGCCGGCTGCGCTCGGCGATCGTCCGGGCGCGGTCCGACAACCCCGCCCGCCGCTTCGGCCGCACGACCTCCTCGACCGCGCACTCCTGGGAACCAACCGCCTTCACCATCGCGCCTCCTCCGGGTTCGTGAAGCCCGGAGGACACGATGGCGCGGTTGCGGGTTCGTGCTGAGAGCGCGCTCGGGATTCAACGCAGAGGTCGCAGAGGCGCAGAGACGTCTGGTCGAGCCCGGCGTCAGCTGCTGCGGGTCGCGGATCGCTGCCTCGACGAGGTCGAGTGAACTCTGCGGCCCTCCGCGTCTCCGCGACCTCTGCGTTTCCACAAACCCACCGGGCTACGTCTCCAAGCCCGCACCTGCTACCATCCGCGGCACCCGGCATTGCACGGAAGTCGTTTCGGGTTCTAGGAATCGGGAGCAGGTCGTGGCACAGGAATCGATCATCGCCGTCTTCGTGGACTTCGAGAACCTCGCTCTCGGCGTCCGGGACCTCAAGGGAGGCGGGTTCAACATCGGCCTCGTGCTGAAGCGGCTGCTCGAGAAGGGGCGGCTCGTCTACAAGCGGGCCTACTGCGACTGGACCCACTACCGCAAGGAGGTCCGCGACTTCCACGAGCAGGGGATCGAGCTGATCGACATCCCCCAGCGGCGGACCAGCGGCAAGAACTCCGCCGACATCCGCATGGTCGTCGACGCCCTCGACCTCTGCCACTCCAAGGCCCACATCGACACCTTCGCCCTCGTCTCCGGCGACAGCGACTTCAGCCCGCTCGTCTCCAAGCTGAAGGAGAACGACAAGCGGGTCATCGGCTGCGGCATCAAGGCGAGCACCTCGGACCTCCTGATCGGCAACTGCGACGAGTTCATCTACTACGACGACCTGGCGAAGGCGGCCAGCAAGACCCGCGAACGAACGCAGAAGCGGTCCACCAAGAAGAAGTCGCCCAGCGGCTCCTCGTCCGGTTCGTCCTCCTCGGGCAACGGCAGCACCAAGAAGAAGGCCGCGGCCAAGTCGGCACCGCCGAAGAAGGAGAAGAAGCCGACAACGGCCGAGGCCGAGGAGCGCCGCGAGGAGGCCCGCGAGCGACTCGTCGAGGTGCTCGACTCGATCGAGCAGGACTACGACATCGTCTGGGGTTCGTCCCTCAAGCAGATCCTCCGCCGCGTCTACCCCGGCTTCAACGAGGACTACTACGGGTTCAGCAGCTTCTCCGAACTGCTGGAGGACGCGGCCGACCACGACATGATCGACCTCGACTACGACGAGAGCCGCCGCAACTACCAGGTCCGACTCGTCGACTGAACCGGACCACCGGCCGGCGAACCGTAGGGCGGGCACTCTTGCCCGTCCACGCAGGTCGTTTCGGGGTCGAACCTTGTGGGCGACGGGCAGGAGTGCCCGTCGTACGAACTCCTCGGACCGACTCTGCAATGACCCACGACTTCCGCGAAACGCCGTTGCCGACCGACGCCCTCGCGGACGAGGCGCTCGATCCGGCCGTCGGCATCGCGTTCACCGAGGGCCCTGTCTGCGCGGCTGACGGCACGGTCTACTTCTCGGACATCGTCAACAACCGCATCCTCACCTTTCACCCGGACACCGGCCGGTACGACGTCTTCCGCGAGCCGAGCGGCCGGGCGAACGGGCTGCTGATCGACGTCGAGGGCCGGCTGCTCGCCTGCGAGGGGAACGAGTTCGGACCGGGCGACGACGGCGGCCGCCGCATCACCCGCACCTGCCTGCGAACCGGCAAGATCGAGATTCTCGCCGACCGCTTCGAGGGCCTTCGCTTCAACGCGCCGAACGACCTCGCCGTCCGGCGGAACGGGCAGATCTTCTTCACCGACCCCTGCTACGGCTGCCGAAAGTCGATGGAGCTGGACCACGACTCCGTCTACCGCATCGACCCGGACGGCACGGTCACCCGGCTTCTCACGCAGCCCGAGATCCAGCGGCCGAACGGCATCGCCGTCGATCCGGAGGAGCGGACGCTGTACCTCGTCGACAGCTGCCCGGTCGTCGGCGGGAACCGGAAGATCTGGGCCTTCGACCTCGACGAGGCTGGCGACGTCTCGAACCAGCGATGCGTAACCGACTTCGCCCCCGGTCGTGGGGGCGACGGGATGGCGGTCGCCGCGGACGGGACGCTGTTCGTCGCCGCCGGCATCGCCCGGCCACGCGGCGAACACGAGACGGCCGACGTCCCGCCCGGCGTCTACGTCGTCCGGCCCGACGGCGAACTGCTCGGCCGCATCCCCGTGCCGGAGGACGTGCTCACCAACGTCACGTTCGGCGGCGACGACCTCCGCACCCTGTACGTCACCGCCGGGAAGACGCTCTTCAGCACGCGGCTGCGGGAACCGGGCTGGGTCGTGCACCGTGCGTGACGGAGCGACCGCGTGAACACGCCCGCCCACCTTGCCGCGAGCCTGCTCGTCTGGCGAGACGAGAAGGGCTGGCCCGCGACGGCCGCGGTCGCCGCCGGGGCCGTGCTGCCGGACGCCCCGATGTTCCTCTTCTACGGCTACCAGAAGTTCGCCGGCCGGAGCGAACGCGAGATCTGGTCGACGCTCTACTTCGACGAGAGCTGGCAGCTGTTCTTCGACCTGGTCAACTCGATCCCGCTGTTCCTGCTGCTGGCCGTCGTCTGCCACCTGCTCGGTTCCCACGTCGGCCGACTGTTCGCACTGAGCGCCGCGCTGCACTGTCTCTGTGACCTGGCCGTGCACCACGACGACGCGCACCGCCACTTCCTGCCGCTGACGAACTGGCGGTTCGCGAGCCCGGTCTCGTACTGGGACCCACGGCACTTCGGCGTGTACTTCGCGGTCTTCGAGCTGTTGTTCGCGGTCGCCGCACTGGTCTACGTCGCGA
>JANQQW010000240.1 GCA_028284885.1 Planctomycetaceae bacterium | reverse complement strand
TGTCGTCATGAACACCGACCCGGACACGAAGGCCCCGGCGACCGCCGACGCACTCTCGGAGATCGTCTCGCAGCACGGCGACTCGCTCCGTGAGCTCTCCGAGCGGTCTCCGGTGCTGGTCGTCCTCCTGCGTCACTCGGGCTGCACCTTCTGCCGACGTGCGCTGGGCGACATCGCGAAGTCGCGGAACCTCATCGAGTCGGCCGGCACCTCGATCGCCCTCGTGCACATGTCGGACGAACCGTCGATGGCGGACCTCTGCAAGCGGTACGGCGTCGACGACCTGCCGCGGTTCTCCGATCCCGACCGCCGACTCTATGAGGCCTTCGAGGTGCCCCGCGGCTCGGTCTGGCAGGTGATGGGGCCGCAGATGTGGGGGACGGCCGTCCGCAGCATCCTCGGCGGTCACCTTCCGGGCATCCCGCAGGGGGACCTGCGACAGATGCCGGGCGCGGTGCTGCTCGCGAACGGTCGGATCTTCAAGCGGTACGACCACGCCGGCAGCGGCGACCGGCCGGACTACGTCGAGCTCGCCGCCTGCAGCAGCGAGGAGGGCGACTGCGAGGCGTGACGCCTCGCCGGTCAGATGACGTAGTCGGTCTCACGCCCGAGAATGCGGTCGACGAGGTCGAGCGGGAGGTCGATCGTCGGGCTCCGGCTCGGGTCCATGTCGGTCGGGTTGATGCCGCAGTACTGCGACCACGGCCCCAGGTGCCGCCACCGCCCGGCCCGCCGCGGTTCGTCGGGCATCACCGGCGTGGTGCAGCGAATGCAGCCGATCGTCGGGTAGCCCTGCGCGTGCAGCGGGTTGACGATCACGTCCTCCTCCTCGAGGTACGTCTCGAGGTCGGCCGCCGACATGGTCGCCATCACGTTGATGCGGAGCGTGTTGGACTCCGGGTCGACGGCGAGGATCGGCACGTTCGCCCGCGCGCCGCCGTCGGTCCGCCGCAGACTGCTGAACAGGGCGTCGTACTGGTCGGCCACCTGCAGCAGCGGCTCCGTCTTCCGCGCGTGGCAGCACTGCTGCTGTCCGTCGACGGAGAGGTACAGCACCCCGTGCTCGGCGGTCTGCTCTTCCATGGTCTGCCTCGGCGAGAGCGTGACGACCTCGAGTCCGTACCGCGAGGCGATCGCGTCTCTCGTGGCCAGCGTCTCCGGGAAGAGCACGCCGGTGTCCACGAAGAGGACCGGGACGTTCGCCTCCAGCTTCCACAGCATGTGGCAGAGCACGTTGCCCGCCCGCTGCATGGCGGAGAGGGCCGCCAGGCGGTCGCCGAAGACGTCCCGTGCCCACGCGATGAGTTCGCCGGGCGTCCGGTCCTCGAACGTGCGGTTCAGTTCGAGCAGGTCGGTTTGGGAGAGCTTGGCCACGGGTCGAGGTCCGGTGTCACGATGTCGTGCGGGCGGTTTTAAGGACTGACCGCGAAACGCGTCAACGGGGCGGTTGCCGAGCGTCACCCGGCCGGGTCGGTTTGGCGCGGGGTCCCCTTCCCCAGCCGTTCGAGCATGGCGACCGTCTCGCGAACCATCGCCTCCGGGCCGAAGTGCTCGCGGACGTTCGCCTGGCCGACGGCGGCGAGTTCCCGGCGACGTTCGGACGCGTTCCCCAGCGACTCGAGCGCGTCGGCGAGCGCGGCCGGGTCGTCCGGTTCGCAGAGCAGTCCGCCGCCCGTCCGCTCGACGAGTTCCGGGAACGCCCCGTGCGCCGGCTCCACGACCGGCGTGCCGTTCGCGAGCGCCTCGAGCACGTACAGCCCCTTCGGCTCCCGGTACGTGGTGGGGACGGAGAGGACGTCGACC
>JANQQW010000017.1 GCA_028284885.1 Planctomycetaceae bacterium | reverse complement strand
TCGTCGCCAGCGTCGGGTGGTCCGCCTCGAACGCCTGCTCCCAGATCTCGACGGCCCGTTCCATCAGCCGTTTCGCCTCCCCGAGGTTCCCCAGGTCCTGCTCCACCAGCGCCAGGTTCGAGCAACTCGTCGCGACGTCCCCGTGTTCGTCGCCGAGGTCCGATCCGGCGATCTCAACAGCGCGCAAGAGTACTTCGCGCGCCAACGAGTATTGCCCCAAGTCGTGAAGTGCCTGCCCACTTCTGTCGAGCGCACGCCCCACGGGATTGCCTTCCAAACGGACCGTCTTCGCGTGCCCGTCGACGGCCATCGCGTGTGTGACCATCTCCGCCGAGGGCACCCACGTTTCGGGGACATTCTGGTCGTACGGGACGGCCGCGTGGACCGCTCTCGCGGCTCGCTCGACCCAGTCCTGGCGGTCCTGCTTCCGAATTCCGTCCCGCACGACCGCCTGCAACAGTCGGTGGAGCGAGAGGACCCCGTCCTCCATCGTCACGAGCGAGTATTCCCGCAGTCGAGCAATCGCGCGGTTGAACTTGGCCGACTCGCTAACGGCGTTCGCGAGCGTCTTCGTCAGCGCGTCCGGGTCGGCGGCGAGGAGACTACGAGTGATGCCCTCCGGGGCGAGGAAAGAGCAGAGGCGGAGTAGGCCCACACCCACGTCACCGATCTTCTGCCTGGACAACTCCCACGTCGTCCGCACCGTCCGTTTCTCGCCGGTGAGTTCGGCCTCGTCCTTGGCGAGTTGCTCCCATTCGTCGCGGAAGAGTTGGAGGTAGTCGGCCAGCGTGGTGCCGGTGGAATTGACGTACCCGGCGGCCTGGGCCAGGGCGAGCGGGTAGTCGCCGAGGGCGTCCCGCAGCGTGTCCGCCAGCGGGTCCTCGCGTCCGAGGGCCTTCGCGAGGAAGGCCAGCGACTCGCCTGGCGACCACGTGCCAACGGAGAGACTCTCCGGGACGGGCCAATGGTCGTACCGGCTGGTGATCAGCACGTGGCCGCCACGGCTGGGGCGGAGATGCTCGATCGCCTCCGGCGTCTCGACGTTGTCGAAGACGAGCAGCCAGGGCTTTGCGCGGTGCTCGAGGGCCTCCTTCACGGCAGGCACCACGAGCCGTACGTCGGTCCCCTGCTCGAAGTTCAGCCCGAGCTTCGGGGCGAGTTCGGCGAACTTCGCCTCGGCCTCCGTTTCGGAGGGGACCCACCAGACGAGGTCGTACTGCACGGCGAACTCGTGGCAGTACCACAGGGCGAGCTGTGTCTTGCCGACGCCCCCCATCCCCTTGATCGCCTGCGTCACCGCCGCCGACCCCGCCTTGGCCAACCGCTCCACCAACTGCTCCTGCAGTTCGACGCGGACGGTGTAGTTCGGACTCGGACTCCGAACGTTCCAGATCGCGGGCTCCGCAGTCGGTGCTTCGTCCGGCGTCGGTGCCGTCGGCGAGAGTTCTTCCGCCAACGCAACGACTCGTCTCTCGAACTCGCCGTCGTCGAGGCCATGCAGTTCCGAGTACACCCGTGGGGCGTAGAGCCCCGGGGCCGTGCACTCGCTGATCTTCGCGATGACCAGCCGCCGACTTCGTCCACTCGGGTCGAGCGCGTAGGCGGCCCGCATCTCGCCCATCGTGAACTTGGACTCGAAGTAGGCCGGGGAGACGAGCGACAACGTGCGGCGGCACTCGTCGATCCCGACCTCCATCCGCTCGACGAAGTCGTGCCCGTCATCGAAGTCGGAGTCCTGCATGTACACGCGGAGTCCGTTGGCCCGCAGGATCCCGGCGATCCTGACGGCCACCTCGGCATCACAGCCGGCCCGACTGATGAAGACATCGAACTGGAACTCGTCGTCCACGGCGTCCCAACCTGCTTGTGCGCGCGTTCATCGCAGACGATTGTCGGCCACACGCGCCGCGAGATCCAGCATCGGCGGAATCCCCCCTTCGGTGGTCACGCTCATCGCTGCTCTTCGAGGACGACCTCGAACGCGGCCGCCGCCAGCGCCCTGAGCGGGTTGTCGCCGCGCTGCCTTGCGAGAGTCGCCACGCCGCCATCGACGTCGATCGAGCAGAAGGAACCGTCGAACGAGACCCGGCAGTCGTTTGCCGTCAACGTCTCGAGGAGAGCGACGAACGCTGCCGGATCCGTGCAGAAGTCGCCGTCGTGTGCGATCTCCCAGAATCGACGAATCGCGTCGTCTCGTCGCGTCGCATCGTGTGTCATCGGATCTGCCCTCGTTCGGCACCATCGCCTCGGTGTACCGGGCCCCGCCACTCCCCTGCGTCGATCTGCGGTGCCGGAATTCGTGTCCGGCTTGCAACCGCGAGAGCGACTAGGTCTGTACGCGGAGAGGTTCGTTGGCCCGTGGCTTCTCCGCTGCCCGCTGGCGCAGTCGTTCGTGCCGCGGGCTCTTTTCGTTGAGGAGGTCTCGCATCCCGTGGTCGCGAGGCTGACACATCCGAGTCACTTTCCCAGTTCTGCTTGGGTCGCCGCCTTTTGCCCACAGCCGGTTCCGGAACATTCGTACTGTATGTACGCCACGCCGGCAGCGTGCCGGTGTGCACCCATTCGGACACGTCAGGCACGCGAGTGCACGGCGGGAACACTCACGCGGGAGAAGGTCATGGCTGTTGATCAGAACGTCTACCACATCCTCACGGTTACCGGGCACTCGGAGAACAGCTTCGACGAGGCCGCAAAGCTCGCGATCGAGGGTGGCTGGGAGAACCACAGCGAGGAGTTCGAGAGCTTCGTCTCCTACGAGGTCGTGAAGTTGAGCGGCAGCATCGAGATGGAGAAAGACCATCCCGAAGTGCACTACTCCGCGACCGTCGCCATCTCTGCAATTCACAGCAAGCACGGCGGCCACCACCACTGACCACGTTGCCCCCCAGGCCCACCCGGGCTTGGGGGGCGTCTTTGTTCGGCGGCGGAGGTTGCCGGGTCTGGACCGTAGGGAAGACCCGGGTCGTGGCTGGTTCGCCGCATCGCAAACGACCGCCGGCAGTCACGCGTGCCGTACGCGAGTGGCACGTCCACATTCCCGTGGTGGGACCGATCCGACCCGATCGACGACTCGCCGGGTGGACTCTGCCCGCACTGCGACCTACCCTTCAGCGACGCAAATGCTCCTCGTTCGGGTTGAATGATCGCTCGGGACCCGGACCTCCCGCCCTCCTGGAGAGACTCAGTGAGTCGCAAAGGTTTCACCCTCATCGAACTTCTCGTTGTGATCGCGATCATCGCAATCCTCATCGCGCTGCTGCTTCCCGCCGTTCAGCAGGCCCGCGAGGCCGCACGGCGAAACTCCTGCAAGAACAACCTCAAGCAGCTCGGCGTCGCCGTCCACAACCACCACGACACCTTCGGTCGCATCCCCTACTGCACGAGCGGCGGTCTCGACGTGACCAACGCGACTTGGAGCTGGATCGGACGCATCCTGCCGTACGTCGAGCAGAGCAGTCTGTTCGAGGAGGCGCGGATCGGCACGACGACTCCAAGGGCCTACAACCACTCCGTCGGTGGTCGCCCGATCTACGAGATCACCCTCAGCGTCGTGAACTGCCCGAGTGACATTCGCGCTGGGAACCAGCCCAACTCCCAGATCGCCAACCTGACTCAGGGGAATCCGGCGACCACCAGCTACAAGGGCGTGAATGGCTCGAACTGGACCGGCGGACTCGATGCCGGCAACGGGATGATGGACCGCGACGGTGCCGACGACGACATCAGGTTCCGCGACGTCACCGACGGACTCAGCAACACGTTGATGATCGGCGAGAGCTCGAACGAGTTCTGTGACCACTCGGGGTCGTGGGTCCACTGGAATCACACGACGGGCTCCGCCGGCGTCAACATCAACAACGGCGGCAGCCGCACGAGCTGGCCGACCTGTTACTCCTTCCACAGCTTCCACACCGGCGGGGCACAGTTCTGCATGGCGGACGGCGCCGTCAGCTTCCTCTCCGAGAACATCAACCAGGACTTGTACCGAGCTCTCGCGACCCGAGCCGGGGGCGAGGTCGCGGCGCTTCCCTGACGTACCCACGTCAACACCAGGCAACCCGGCGGGTAGCCGGGTCTGGACCGAAGGGAAGGCCCGGAGCTTGCTTGGTTCAAGCCACGTCGCCGGATCGTTCCGGCGTACGGCGCGATAGTAGGCTCGTGTTGCTCACGGAAACAGCCTCGAACGTTCGTGACGACACCGACAGGCAAGCTGCTTGGTGGCACCGCTCGACTACCGGCTCACACCGTCCCGGGCGTGTTTGTCGCGGGCGTAGCCGGCGGCTCCGATGAAGCCGGCGTCGTTGCCGAGGCTGGCGTAGTCGAAGGTGATGCGGCTGGCGGGGATGGGGAAGCCGCGGTGCTTCACCTCGTCCTTCCAGCGCTGCAGGAAGCGACGTCCGAGTTCCGTGTCGTGCCGGCCGAACGTCATCGCCCCGCCCAGCAGGAACAGGTTCGGGTCGATGGTGTGCATGACCGACGTGGTGCCGATGCCGAGGTAGGTGGCGGTGTCCATCACGAGTTCGTCGGCGAGCGGGTCGCCCGCCGTCGCGGCCTCGCCGATGAGGATCGGCGTGAGTTCGGCCCCGGCGTCGAGCTTCGTCCGCAGCGACGACTCGCGGCCCGCGTCGAGGGCCTCCTTCGCGCGGGCGACGAGCGCGGTCGCGGAGGCGTAGGCCTCGAGGGTGCCGTACTGGCCGGTGCCGCACTTCCGCTTGCCGTCCATGTCGATGATGATGTGGCCGCACTCGCTGCCGTGGGAGTGCTCGCCGCGGACGATCATGCCGCCGATGATGATGCCGCAGCCGATGCCGGTGCCGAGCGTCCAGAGGACCATGCTGTCGGCCCCCTTGCCGGCCCCGGCCCAGTACTCGCCGAAGGCGGCGGCGTTGGCGTCGTTCTGCAGGTAGGTGGGCCGTTCGACGACGTCCTGCACCCGCTGCCGGACCGGGTAGTTGTCCCAGCCGGGCAGGTTCGGCGGGTCGAGCAGCAGGCCGGCGGGGATGTCCATGGTGCCCGGCGTGGCGAGGCCGCACGCGGTGACCTGGTCCGTGGCGAGGCCCGCCTCGTCGAGCAGCCGGTCCGCGTGCTCGCGCATGCGGGCGACCGCCTGGGAGGGCCCCTCGGCGGCGTTCGTGGGGAACGACAGCTTCCCGAGCGTGCGGGCCGAGTCGTCCACGAGCCCCAGCTTCACGCTGGTCCCGCCGACGTCGATCCCGAGGTAGACCGCTTCACCGTCCGACATGCCGTTCCGACCTCCGATTTCGTGGAGACCGGATCCTAGTGGACCGGGCGGCCGAGTGGCACCGAGTCGTGGGCGCCCCGGCCGGCCGCGGTCCCCTCACCCTGCAGGGGCGAGGGGGCCGGGCGTCTTCTAGAGCGCATCTCACGAACGTGTGGCGGTCGTTGATCGAGGATTTCACGACCAAACGTCGATCGAGTCGCTACACATTGCCCGGATCGGGTCTAGGCGACGGCCTCGTTCGGTTGGCGATCCCGCCACAGCGAGTTCGGCAGGAAGCCGACCGCGATGACGACGAGCTGGGAGATCACGAACAGTCCGAGGGCGAGGCGGACGCCGTCCGTGAAGCCGTACGAGTGGAGGCCGGCCCCGAGTTCGTTCGTGCCGAACCAGGACCAGGCGGTGGTGATGTTGCCCGCGACGGCGAGCATGGCGAGGCCGCGGTTCTTCACCTGACCGTCCCAACGGGCGTGGAGCACGAGGGCGTTCCACAGCACGATGATGAGGGCCCCGTTCTCCTTCGGGTCCCAGCCCCAGAAGCGGCCCCAGGAGTCGTCCGCCCACAGCCCGCCGAGCACCGTGCCGACGAAGCTGAGGAACATCGCGAAGCAGATCGTGCCGTAGATCATGCGGGTGAGCACCGTCTCCACGCTCTTGTCGAACCGCAGCGAGACGCTTCCGGTGAGGGCGAGGGCCTCGTACGCGACGCCGAGGATGCTGAACAGGAACATCACGGCGGCGTAGCGGAGCAGGTCGCCGGTGGGGTCGAACAGGGTGAGCCCGATGCCGAGGCCGCCGGTGAGCACGGCGAACACGGCCCCGCCGCCGCGGACGCCGAGGCAGATGTACGCCAGCCCGAAGAACCCGGCGAAGAACGTGGCCGCGTACCCCAGCGTGACGGTGACGACGTGGGTCGCCAGCCAGATGTTGGTGTCGAGCACGGCCTCCATCACGGCGACCGTGTCCCCGTCGCGGGAGAGGAAGTGGGCGATGCCGAGCCCGATGAAGCCCGTGATGCCGGACACGGCGTTCGCGAGCCCCATCCGGAAGACGAGTTCCAGCACGATGCCGGCGGCCGCGATGCCCCAGGCGATGAAGACGGCGGACGAGTAGAGGTTCGTCACCGGCGGCCGGCCCGAGATGTAGATGCGGCCCACCATGGCGGCCGTGTGCAGCACGAGCGTGAAGACCAGCAGCCAGAGCGCCGCGGTGTTGAGCGGCTTCTGCCAGCCGAGCCAGCCGGCCGCCGCGAGCACGAAGACCAGGATGTACAGCCACTGGCCCACCCAGAACGGGGCGAAGCCGTTGAACCACGTCTCGAAGTCGGTCTTCGTCGCCGAGTACTCGCGGGGCGGCTCGTCCCCCTGCGGCGGCGAGTTCAGCAGCTCGCGGTAGTCGGCGACCGCCTTGGCGAAGCCGTCCACGTCATCCGTGCGGTAGGCGTCGAGCACCCTCTTCATACGGAGGAAGTACGGCGAGTCGTCGTCGTCGAACTGGAAGTCCAGCACGCGGGTGAACCCGTCCTGCAGTTCGCCGAGGACGGAGAACTCGATGGTGCGGACCGCCTGCATCCGCTGGGCGGCGGCCATCGCCTCCAGCTGCGGGCGAATCTGCTCCGGCGGGTTGGCGAGCATCTCGGCCACCTGCTGGCGGGCCTCCGCCATGTCGAAGTCGGCCCCCGGCTTCTCACCCAGGGCGAACTCCGCGAGGTCCTGCGTCATCTTGTCGAGGACGATCTCGTCGATCCCGGACGCGAACGCCCGGTCGAAGCTCCCGTCCGCCTTCATGTCCTCCAGGATGCTGGCGGCCAGCTCGCGGTGGTTGTCGATCTCCTTCTCCGCGGCGTACTCCCGCAGCCACGACCGGGCCGCCGCGACGGCGTACGGCTCCCAGGAACCGTCGCCGGAGGCAGACGGGATCGCGAAGGCGGTCCGCTTCAGGTCGCCGTCGGCCTGCACGACCTGGCGGATGTACTCCGTCGGGCTGCGGCC
Organism: Planctomycetaceae bacterium; assembly: GCA_028284885.1. GTDB lineage: Bacteria > Planctomycetota > Planctomycetia > Planctomycetales > Planctomycetaceae > JANQQW01. The sequence goes on along the minus strand of JANQQW010000017.1, from coordinate 5,998 downwards.
CTCGCGGGCGGCCATCTCGACGTCCCAGAAGGCGAGCTTCAGCCCGAAGTAGACCGTCATGTCGCTGTACAGCGACATCGCCTTCCGCTGCAGGTTCGTCCGCTCCTTGGCGTCGACCATTCGAGCCTGTTCGACCACCTCCCCGAGAGCCGGTCCGGCCTCGATGATCTCCTTGTAGGTGTACCGGAAGAACCCGGGACGCGGCTTCAGCTCCAGCAGCCCCAGCAGCTCCGGGTTGACGATCCGGAAGACGGGGAACTCCTCGTCGGCCCTCTTCGGATCCGTGACGACCTCGAGCAGCCACTCGACGGCGGGCTGGGACCGCTTGGCGACGTAGACGTCCCAGTGCCGCTTGCCGGGCTGTTCCTCGTCGACGACCGGCTTGAAGCCCTCCCGCTCGTTGATGACGACGAGGGCGTTCCGCGCCAGCGAGTCCATCGGCTTCACGCGGCCGTCGGCCGTCACGGGGAGCTTGGCGAAGTCGTGAATCGCCATCTCGCCCGGCTCGGTCGACTTGGGGCTGGCCATGCGACCGGCGAACGCCAGCGCCATCACGAGCACGAACGAGCCGGCGAGCACGGGCACGACTTCGAAGGAGCTGGACTCCCGCTCGACGCGAATGCGGGTCGCCTCGCGGCCCCGCTTGCCGAGGAACCGGGACAGCGTGATCAGGAACTGCACGAACATGCCCGTCCCGACGATCATGCAGCTGACGTACGGCAGCATCCAACCCTGGTTGGTGACGACCTGCAGCACCGTCACGCCGACCTCGCGGCCGGTCTGCGGATCACGGACGACGTCCATGCCGGACTGGTACAGCGTCTCGCCGCGGTACCGCAGCGGGTTGTTCATGTAGATGCGGACCTTCTCCTGCCGGAAGTCGGTCTCCGCGTCGTACAGGTTGACGTAGGAGGAGTAGTCCTTGGTCTTGCTCGGCGCGCCGACGTAGGTCTTCTGGTCGGCGTCGAGCAGGTGGACCGAGTACGGGTGGTACTTGCGGGCGAAGCGGAGGGAGACGTCGAACGACTTGCCGTCGACGACGACCTTCTGCGGTTTGAAGCGCTGCCCGAAGACCCAGGTCCCGAGCGACTTGCCGCCCGGCTTCTCCAGCTTGACGATCGCCCCGGCCCGGTCGATCTCCGTGTTCAGCCCGTCGTTCGGCGCGACCGGGTCGAAGGTGATCTCGGAGCCGAACCCCTGGTAGTCGTCGGGGTCCTCACGGGCCTTGCGGTCCTCGTCCGTCAGCAGCCGCTGCGTGGAGGTGTTGTCGTAGAAGGCGATCGGCCGGACGACGAAGGGGAGGTCCGGGTGCTTGACGGGGGTCGTGCCGTCGAGCCGGGACTCCGGGACCACGACGTGCAGGTCGTTCTCCTCGCCGGAGGAGTCGACGAAGGCGAGCTCGACGGACCGGATGTCCTCGGAGTAGTTGACCGTGTCCCCCTCGAAGATCTGCATCTGCGACTCCTCGGCGTACAGGCCGACGAGGAGTTCGCTGAGCATCAACAGGCCGATGCCCGCGTGCAGCAGGACGACGCCCGCCCGCTTCTTGAAGAGCATCCAGCAGCCGAGCAGCAGGACGAGGGCCGCGAACTGCCCCTTGATGAGCTGCCAGAGAATCCGCATCGACTCCTTCTTCAGCCGGACCTGTTCCCAGTCGAAGCCGTTGTTCGCGAAGTCGTTGAACAGGTATCCCAGCAACCCGGACAGGCCGACGCCGATGGAGAGCGACGTCCACCACTCGACCCCCTGCGTCTTGCGATCGATCTTCACGCAGCCGTAGACCGATCCGAGCACGACGGCGGCGAGCCCGCCGATCATGCAGAACCAGAGCAGGTTGACGAACTCCTGGGAGATGCTGGCCTGCAGGCCGTCCGCGTCGTCTCCGCTGGCGACGACCAGCCAGGTCGCGACGACGCCGAGGGCCGTCACGCCGAGCCCGCCGTACATCCGCTCCTCCTTGGCCTGCACCTTGAACCGCAGACCGTGGGCGGCCGCCAGGTTGACGAACATCAGGGCGCCGATGAGCCAGCCGCCCGGGAACCAGAAGCCGCGGAAGCCGGCCAGCGTGACCGGCTCGTCGTCTCGGTCCGGGAAGAACGCCTTCGGGAAGAAGACGTCGTACTCGACGAACGCGACCGGGGTGCGGAAGTACTTGTCGACCGCCTGCCAGTTCCCCATCTTCGTCTGGGCGAACGTACCGGCGAGCACGATGAAGATCGCCATCGCGAACAGCACGACGGAGAGCTTCAGCGAGGCCAACGGTTCCAGGATGGAAACCAACGGGCTCTTGCCGGACGGGCCGCCGGTTCGGGGGCCGTCGTCCGGTCGGTCGTCCAGGGTCACGACGTCATTCGCCATCACCAGTCTCCTCGCTCTTCGCGACTTCGATCGACCCGAGGAACTCGTCGAGGTGACTCCGCTCACGCTCGACGACCTCCCGCGGCCCGCTCAGTTTCACCACCCACGTCTTGCTCTCGCCGCGGATCACGATGCCCGTGATCCCCTTGCGACCGGGGTCGTCCCCCGCCTCGGACACGTCGAGCAGCTCGCCCGGCATGCCGGCCACCTTCACGCTCTCGGTCACGTCGCCGAGGTCGGAGTCGGCCGGGAGCTTCGTCTGCCCGACCTCGCCGATCCAGATGTTGACGAAGCTGACGACCATCGCGTCGTTGCCCGGCCCGAACTCGAAAAGGGCGACCTCGGCCCGCTTCTCGCCTTCGCCAATACGGAAGGTCGCCAGTCGCGGCGGCGAGGCGGGTGCCTCGGTCCAGCCGTCCGGGAGTTCGTACTTCAGCGTCACGCCGGCCGGCTTGGGGGACGAACCTCGCGTCGGCAGCCCGGCGTGCGGGTTCCGCCCGGTCCCTCCGCCCTGCATGAACGGTGCGAACGGCGGCCGCATGCCGCCGCCAGAGCTGGTGCCCGTGATGTCGATGCGGTACAGCGTCTCGCCGTTCGACAGTTTCACCTGCTTGACGCCGTTCTCTGCGACGAGGTCGGCGGGGCCGCCGAGTGGTCGCTGACCGAGCTGCTTCCGCCAGCGGTTGACGTTCGCGAGCAGGTCCTGCGGGCCGAGCCGCGTGACGGACATCTCGAGTTCCTTCTCGCCGACTTCGAGCGTCGCGAACCGCGTCGCCGAGCCCGGCTTCTCGCTCCACGACTCCGGCAGGTCCCACTCGGCGGCTCCGGACTCCGAGAACGACAGCGCCGCGTAGAAGTCGTCGATCGCCTTTTCGACCTCCGCCACGTCCTCCGGCGGGGCCTGCAGCTTGAAGAACCAGGCGGCGTCGCTCCGCATGACGATCGCACTCAGCATGCGAGCCGGCTTCGACTCCTTCGGCTCGGCGTCGTCGACGGACGGCACGCTGCTGTGATTCGCCTCGTAGACGGCACTCGCCTTCGGGACGCGGTAGCTGGTCACCCCGTCGCCGCTCCAGCAGCCGATTACGGCCGGAGCGAGGACGGCTCCCAGTGCGAGAATCAGCCGCCGGCCGGGCGGCGAGACCAGCGGGGGAGTCGAGCGGCGAGCACTTGAAGGCATTCTCTGAACCCGTTGCAGCACCCGGACCTGTGTCGGACGACGGGTGACGGTCGAGGAGGGTGGGCCATCCAGTTGCCCTGCGGTTCGGCGAGAACCGGCGGGGTGCCGTCGGGTCGATCCGAGCAGCTGCCGGATCGGACGGCTTCTACAAAGTATAGACCTCGGACTCGCGAAAAGTACACAGCCCACGGCCGTTGGTTCGGGTCTCGAGGAAACTCGCTCGGTGCCGCATCGGCCGCCCTCGCAGGCGGTTGCGCGGAGCACCGGCGAAAAATGCCGGTCAGACCGGTCACTGGCACGACCCGTGCAACTCTCGACGACCGTGCCAGCCGAGTGAACGGCGAGCACGCCAAAGTACGGACGACAACGTCGGATCCCCGCATTTTCGACCCGTCCGACGACACCGGCGGTTGTAGTTTCTGCAACCGCCGAATCCCGGTGGCAAGGACCGCCACCACGACATCAGGCACGAGGCCGACCCAATGCCAGCGCTTCAGCTCCTCGTCTTGTGCGCAGTCTCTGCGCAGCCCCAGTTCGACGGCGAGGTCCTCGACTTCTCCGCGACGTGGTGCGGTCCTTGTCAGCGGATGAACCCGGTCGTCCACCGGCTGGAGCGGGAAGGCCTGCCGATTCGTCAGGTGGACGTCGACCGGAACAAGCAGTTGGCCCAACGGTACGGTGTCACCAACATCCCGGCCTTCGTGCTGGTCGTGAACGGCAAGGCAGTCGACCGCGTCGTCGGCGTGACGACCGAGAGCCGACTGCGGTCGATGATCGCCCGCATCCCGAGGAAGCCCGCTCCCGCGGCGGTCGCCTCTAACGACTCCGGCCGCCGCACTTCGGCCCCGCGACGAACGCCCACTCCCCGACGCAGCCCGTCCGGCACGTTCGGAGGATCGCCGTCCGGCGGCTCGGTCGATCTCGGCCTGCCGGCCTCCTTCCCGGGGGCCACCGTCCGGGCGAACATCGACCAGGAAGAGGACTTCGCGGCTCCGGACTTCGACGGGTCCGCCCCCGCCGTCGAGCGGTCGGTGGAGTTGGAGTCGCCCCGCCGGTCGCCCGTCCGGCCCCACGAGGCCACCGTCCGAATTCGCGTCACCGACGCCGAGGGCGTGAACTTCGGTTCGGGGACGATCATCGAGAGCAAGCGAGGCCGGGCCCTCGTGCTCAGCTGCGGCCACGTCTTCCGCGACCTCAAGCAGGGCTCGTCGATCGAGGTCGACGTCTTCGACTGGGCCGGCAACAAGATCACCCGACGTGAGACCTACGTCGGCAACGTCCTGGGCTACGACCTCGACTCGGACGTCGGGCTGCTCGCGATTCCGGCCCAGAAGCGTCTCCCCGTCTGCCCCGTCGCCGGGACGGACCACCTCCCGTCGGCGGGGGACAAGGTCGTGAACGTCGGCTGCAGCCGCGGCGAGCTCCCGACGATCGAGCGGATCGTCGTCAAGCAGCTCAACCGCTACCTCGGCCCGGACAACCTGCAGTGCACCGGCGTGCCGGTCCAAGGCCGTTCCGGCGGTGGACTGTTCGACGCCAACGGGCGAATCGTCGGCGTCTGCATCGCCCGCGACCCCCGCGACCAGGAGGGCATCTACGCGGGACCGAAGGCGATCCACGCCCTGCTCGACCAGCAGGAACTCGCCTACCTGCACCGCTCGAAGGCCCCCGAGCGGCCGGCCCGACCGACGGTTCCGAACGACGAGGTGCGGCTCGCCGCCAACGAGCGGAGCAGTGCTCCCGCGGACGACCAGTTCGTCTTCGCCGACAGCACGCGTGTTGCTCCCCGACCGAGCCGCACGACCGGCGAGCGGACGCTCGAGGACGTCGGCGAGACCGAGGTGATCTGCATCATCCGGAAGCACGGCGAGCCGGAGTCGGCCAGCCGGGTCGTCGTCATCAAGCGGGCCAGTGGCGAGTTCGTCGACTACCTCGCCGGCGAGGTGAAGACGCAGCCGAGCCTCACCTCGCGACACGTCGAACGCCCCACGACCCGGCCGCGACCGAACGACGAGATGGACCGACGACTCGAACAGTCCGGTTGGGAACTGCTCCGCAAGCCGGCGAAGTGCTCGACTTCGAGTCGCACGCGTCGCCGCTGAGCGACGGGTCGGTCACTCGGCCCCGTCGAAGGCACGGGCCGCGCCGAGTCCCAGGAGTCGCACGAACCCCTCCTCGGCCGAGAGCGTCGCCGCGACGCCGTCCGTCTCCGGACCGATCGTGAACCGCAGCCCGTCGTCGCCGGCCAGAAACGCCCGCTGGGCGATCGCCTCGAACTCCGGGTTGCGCTCGTCGCCCAGCAGCAGCAAGGTCGCGGCCGCCACACGCAGGTCGAAGACCGGCTTCGAGTCCGACGAGGAGGCGGACGAGTCGGTCGCGACGCGGTCCATCGCCGACTTCAGGGCGGCGACGGTCGACGGGCCGCCGTTGCCCAGCCACACGAGGTCGTCGGCGCCGCCG
>JANQQW010000214.1 GCA_028284885.1 Planctomycetaceae bacterium | reverse complement strand
GCTCCGGGTAGCCCCAGTCGTCGATCGACGTGCGGGGCGTGCCGGGCTCGTCGACGTCGAGCAGCCCGACGAGGAAGCCGACGAGCGCCGACTCGTCCGTGAACTCGGGGTTGAGGGCGAGCAACTCGCGGCCCCAGAAGTCGATCATCTGCGACCAGTGCATGGTGTAGAGCTTCATCGCGACGGCCTGGCAGTGGGCGAGGCCGGGCAGCGTGTGCGTGCCGTCGGGCGAGACGGCCTCGAAGCCGGTCAGCTGGGAGTACGGCGGCGGGAAGGCGTTCGCCGAGAGGACGCCCGCAGGTCCGGCGGCCTCGTCGACGACCTCACGCCAGTCGCGAAGCAGATCGGCCGAGAGCGACGCTCGAATGCGGAGCGCCTCGCGGAACCCGTCGAGCCCCGGGAGCGAGGCGACGTCCGCCACGTCACCGTCGGTGAGATGGCCGTGAAGGTGGTTCCAGAGCCGGTTCGTCTCGGCGCGGGCGAACTCGAAGTCGAACTCGCCGTCCGCGCACCAGTCGGCGACGTGTGGCTCGAACCCCTGAAAGACCTCGCCGAGCGTGTAGCAGGGGTACTCCGGCCAGTCGACGCGGAGGCCGGTCAGCTCGGGGTACTCGGCGAACAGGTCGCGGGCGTAGGCGCGGTTGTAGGCCCGGACGGCGGGACTCGCGAGCGAGGCGGTGTCGGCCAGCCGTCCCGCGGGGAGGGCGCCGTTCGGGAGTCGCGGCCGGTCCTCGTCGCGGAGGCCGGTCGGCTGGGCGGCACCGATTTGGAAGTAGACCTCGAGCCCCGCGTCGCGGGCCGCCTTCACGAAGTCCCCGACGAGGCCCCGATGCGTCGCCGTGAGGTCGTTCGTCCGGCGTGGTCCGTAGGGCACCCCTTCGTAGAACTCCGCGCGCGGCTCGTAAGAGACGCCGCTGCGGAGCCACAGGGCCGCCTGGCCGAAGATCGGCCGGTCGAACGTCCGCTTGCTGCTGCCGGCATCGACCGGCGGCTGGAACGTCCCCTCCCCCTCGGCCGCCGGAGCGGTCACGGTCGGGTTGCAGGCGACGGCGGTGGCGCCGACGCGTTTCAGGTTGGCGAGGACCGAGTCGATCCCCTCGGAGACAAGGTAGTCGCCGAGGACGGTGATGCCGAGGAAGGGTTTCGTCATGGTGTCTCGTCGTCCGGTGTCGGGTCGTCTGGTGGGGGCGGCGGTCCGGCCTCGGGGGTCATCGCGAGGTAGGTGGCGGACGAGATTCCGGCCGACCCGAAGACCATGCACATCACCACGATCTGGTAGCGGACGGCCACGAGCGGATCGACGCCGGAGAGGATCTGGCCGGTCATCATGCCGGGGAAGGAGACGATGCCGACGGCGAGGAAGGAGTTGGTGATGGGGATCAGCGACGCCTTCAGCGCCGTCTGGCGGGCGGCCGGCGGGGCGTGTCCGTTCGCCCGTTCGGCCGCGTAGCGTTCGGCGGCGAGGCCGATGCCGTTCATGGCGTTCGCGAAGACCATGCCGGCGAGCGGGACGACCTTGTTCGGCGCGAACCACGGATCGACGCGGAGGATTCCGGCCGTCAGGAGGAACAACGTCGGCACGCCCCCCACGACGATCGCGACCACGGCGCGCCGCAGGGCGTCCCACCGACTGCCGCCGGCCGTCCGGACGGCGATCGCCCCGGCGGCCACGAGCATCACGCAGAGGACGCCGAGCACGACGGGCGGCCGGGTCGCCCCGAAGACGTACGACAGCACGAAGCCGACGAGCAGCAACTGCACGACCATCCGGAGGAACGCGACGACCGCGTCGGTCGTGCCGAGCGACCACCGCCACAGGACGGCGATCACGACGAGCACCGGGATCGCCGCGAATGCGAGGTTCGGGAGCGGGATGAACTCGGCGGCGGCGAGCAGCGGCAGAGGCGGTCGGATCGATTCAGTCACGGGACACCGACGTCCGCTGCCAGTCCTGCGGCCTCAGGAGAAGACGTGGCCGCGCTGCGGACCGTCCTGCGTCAGCGTGAGGATCTCCGGGCCGTCCTCGTTGACGAAGACGGTGTGCTCGAACTGGGCGGAGAGCTTGCCGTCGGCGGTGCGGACGGTCCAGCCGTCCGCCTTGTTGAGCACGCCCTTGCGGGTGCCCAGGTTCAGCATCGGCTCCACGGTGAAGCACATGCCGGGGCGAATGACGTCGCGGAAGGAACTCGGTTCCGGGTAGTGCGGCACGGCCGGTTCCTGGTGGAACTCCTCGCCGAGTCCGTGGCCCTGGAACTCGCGGACGACGGCGAGTCGGTGCTTGCGGGCGAACTTCAGGATGGCCGAGCCGATGTCGATGACGCGGCCGCCCGGCTTGACGGCGTCGATGCCGATCCACATCGACTCGAACGTGAGCTGCGTGAGCCGCTTCGCGTCGTCGGAGACCTCGCCGACGAGGTAGGTCTCGGACTGGTCGCCGTACCAGCCGTCGACGACGGTCGTGAGATCGACGTTGACGATGTCCCCCTCGTGCAGCGGCACGTCGTTGGGGATGCCGTGGCAGATGACCTCGTTGACGCTGGTGCAGATCGACTTGGGGTACTTCTTGTAGCCCAGGCAGGCTGGCACGTGGCCGTGGTCCAGCGTGTACTCGTGGACGAGCTTGTCGAGTTCGTTCGTGGTGACGCCGGGCAGCACGTGCGGACGGACGAAGTCCATCAGCTGGGCGTTGAACCGTCCGGCGGCCCGCAGCTTCTCGCGCTGGAACTCGTCGTAGAGGGGGATGCGCGACTTGGTGGCGACTGTGGAACGCATGACGCGGAGCCGGGGACAGGGAGTAACGTGTCCCGGCGATTCTCGCGTCGTCGGGCGGGATGTGCAACACGTCGTCGCGTGGTCGAGTTGCCGTGCGGGCTCGACGGTCTCTACGTTAGGTGTCGTTCGCATCGTCCGCGTCGGGCCGTCGCGTGCCCGAGGAGCTCCCCGTCACCGTGAAGTCGCACCGCAGCACGTCCGGCAGCCTCCTGCGGCTCGAGGTGACGCACGGTCCGAATGCCGGCGAACGGTTCGAGTTCGACCGACACGAGACGTTCGTCGTCGGGCGGTCCGGCGAGGCCCACCTGCAGCTCAAGAAGGACGGGTACTTTTCGCGGTTCCACTTCCGGTTGGAGATCGCGCCGCCGAAGGCCCGGCTGATCGACCTCGACAGCCGGAACGGGACGAAGGTGAACGGCAAGCCGGTCCGCGTGAAGAACCTCTCCGACGGCGACGTGATCTCCGGCGGGAAGACGAGGATTCGGGTGACGATCGTCGTCCCTGCGAGTCCGCCGCCGGCCGCCGATCCGCTGGCGGACACGGGCGAGTACTCGAACCGCCCGGACTCGATGGACGTGCCGCTCCGCGACATGCGTCGGCAGGGGGCCACGGAGACGGCCGCGTGGACGGGCCGCCCGACGCTCCCGGCCGACAGCGACGACTCCCTCGACCTCGACTTGTTCGGCGGCGAGGGCGTGGGCGTCGACCTGCCGACCCCGCCCGGCTACTCCGTCGAGGAGGAGATCGGCCGAGGGGCGATGGGGGTCGTCTACCGGGCGACCCACCTCGAGTCCGGCAACGCCTGTGCCTTGAAGCTCGTCACGCCCGAGTACGCGGCCAACGAGCAGTCGCTCGCGTACTTCGTCCGCGAGGCGAGCTCGCTGAGCCAGCTCGACCATCCGCGGATCGTGCCGTTCCGTGGGATGGGGCTGGTCGACGGGCGGATGTTCCTGGCGATGGACTACGTGGAGCACGTGCCGCTCGAGGAGGTGCTCGCCGGTCGGTCGGACTCGGACCGGACGCGGATCGTCGTCGGGCTCGCCCGTCAGGTGCTCGACGGGCTCGCCCACGCGCACGAGAAGTCGCTCGTCCACCGCGACGTGAAGCCCGAGAACATCCTGCTCGCCCGACGAGACGGCCGGCTGCACGCCCTGCTGACCGACTTCGGCCTCGCGAAGAACTACCAGAACGCCGGCTTCAGCGGCATCACGGGGGAGAACGAGATGCGGGGCTCGCTCGCCTTCATGCCGCCCGAACAGGTTCGCGACGCCCGCTTCGCGAAACCGGGCTGCGACCTGTACGGCCTGGGCGTCACGCTGTACCTGTGGTTGAGCGACGAGTTCCCGTACGACTTCAGTCGGCTGCCGGTCGCGATCGGCCAGATCCTGGACGACGAGGTGCATCCGAAGTCGCTCGGCGAGTACCGCCCGGACCTGCCGGCCGGCCTGATCGCCGTCGTCGACCGCTCGCTGGCCAACGACCCGGCGAAACGGTTCGCCTCGGCGACCGAGATGCGCGAGGCACTGACACCCTTCGCCCGGGCGGCCCGGTAGAAGCGGCATCGACGTGGACGATTCCCTAGACTCGGGGTATGGAAACGGAGGTGCCCCCGTGTCGCGGACGATTCTCGCCGTCGCACTGCTCGCCGCCTTTGGCTGCGGTGCCGGCGACGGCGGTCAGCCGGAACAGTCCGACGTGGACGACGAGCCGCCGGTCGAACTCCGGTTGGAGTCCCGGCCGGAGATCGTCGACCGGCCTCCGTTGCCGAGGTCGCTGGGGGACGAGGGGACGGTCAAGCCGCTCGACCCCGACGGAGAGGAGAAGACCGTCCCCGTAAGACTCGGGCGGCTGTTCCGTCGTTCCGACGACCGCCCGACGCACGACGACGAACGTCTGCGGCGGCTCGGCATTCGGAAGTACGAGTCGGAGCGGCTGCGGCTCTACACGGATCTCGAGCCGGAGGTGGCGGAACGGCTGCCGCCGTTGGTCGATCTCGCGTACGAGCAGTGGGTCGAGTACTTCGGCGAGCTGCCGCCCACGCGCGAGGCGACGCCGTTCCAGGTGACCGGCTACCTGATGAAGGACGAACGGCGGTTCCGCGAGGCCGGGTTGGTCCCCCGCGACCTGCCCCGCTTCCTCAACGGCCGCCACCGAGGCTACGAGTTCTGGATGTACGACCAGACCGAGGACTACTACCGACGCCACCTCGTGCTGCACGAGGCGACCCACTGCTTCACCACCTGCGTCGGCAGCCGGCTGCCGGTGTGGTACCTGGAGGGCGTCGCCGAGCTGTTCGCGACGCACTCGCTCGTCCGGAACGACGAGGGCGAGTGGACGCTGCAGACGCGGGTGATGCCGGACGACAAGAAGGACTTCGGGGGGCTTGGGCGGATCACGCTGGTCGAGGAGGCGGTCGCGGCCGGCCGCGCGAAGACGCTCCGCGACGTCGCCGGAATGCCGGTCGACGACTACCTGAAGCCGGAGGCGTACGCGTGGGCGTGGGCGGCGACGCGGTTCTTCGACGGCCACCCCGTCTACGGCGAGCGGCTTCGGAAGGCCGGGCAACGGGCCGTCACCGCCGGCGAGTCGTTCGACGACGCCTTCGACGAACTGCTGGGCGAGGACGCCGAGGACTGGCGGTTCGAGTGGCAGCTGTTCGCCCGCGACCTCCGGCACGGCTACGACGAGCAGCGGGCGGCCGCGGCGCTCGAACCGCCCAGTCGGATCGACGCGAACCGCGGCTGGCAGTCTTCCGGCTCGCGTGTGCAGCGCGGCCAGGCCTACACGCTGAAGGCCGAGGGGCGGTTCACGTTGGCAGACGAGCCGGTCCCGTGGACGAGCGAGGCGAACGGCGTCAGCATCCGGTACGTCGGCGGCCGGCCGATCGGCCAGTTGCTGGGCTGCATTCGGACGGTCGACGGCGTCTCCGACGTGTTCCCGCTCGGGACCGAGACGACGTTCGTCGCCCCGGCCGACGGGACGCTGTTCGTGCGGCTCAACGACTCGCTCGCGGAACTCGCCGACAACCGCGACGGCGTCGCCGTGGCGATCGTCCCGACGGAGTGACCGAGAACTCCGGATTCCCCGCGAACCGCAGGGGCCCGTACTGCGTCCCGCCGGCCGAACCCCGCCGCACTTCCTTCGAGACTCGAACCGATGACGACGACGTCCGCTCCCGCCCTCCGATTCAGCCAACGCCGCGAGTGGGCGTCCGAGCAGGCGATCGGCTTCCTGATGCAGCAGGCGGTGGAGAATCGCGACTGTGTCTCGCTCGCCGCGGGACTGGTCGATCCGACCACCCTGCCGACGGAGATCGTGCGGGAGACGGCGGACGAGATTCTCGCCGACGAGGCGGCCGCCCGCTCCGCCCTGCAGTACGGCACCACCCCCGGTTCGGAGCCGGTCCGCGAGACGCTGTTGCACCTGCTGGCGACGCAGGAGGGGAAGTCGGTCGAGGAACTCGGCGTCGGCGTCGACCGGCTCGTCGTCACGACCGGTTCGGCCCAGTTGCTCTCGATCGTCGCCGAGATGCTGTTCGACCCGGGTGACGTCTGCCTCGTCGCCGCGCCGACGTACTTCGTGTTCCTCGGCACGCTCGACGGCGTGGGGGCACGCGCGATCCCGGTCGAGACCGACGAGTACGGCATGCGGCCGGACGCCCTCGAACAGACCCTCCAGGATCTCGAGGCGGCCGGCGAGCTCGAGCGTGTGAAGCTCGTCTACCTCGTCAGCGAGTTCGAGAACCCCAGCGGCGTCAGTCTCGCGGCGGAGCGGCGACCGCAGGTCGTCGAACTGGCGAGACGTTACTCGCGGTCGCACCGCATCCACGTGCTGGAGGACGCGGCCTACCGCGAGCTGCGGTACGACGGCGAACCGCTCCCGAGCGTCTGGAGCCACGACACCGACCACGACACGGTGATCCTGGCACAGACCTTCTCGAAGAGCTTCTCGCCCGGCCTGCGGGTCGGCTTCGGCGTGCTCCCCGACGACCTCGTGGCCCCGGTGATCGACCGCAAGGGAAACGAGGACTTCGGTTCGGCGAACTTTCCGCAGGCGGTGCTCCAGCGGGCGATCGAGTCCGGTCGGTACGCGGCACACGTCGACCGGCTGCGGGCGTCCTACCGCCGCAAGCGGGACGCGATGGTGGCCGCTGCCGAGCGGCACCTCGACCCGTTGGGCGTCGTCCGCTGGCGACGGCCGGAGGGAGGCCTCTACCTCTGGATCGAGTTGCCGACGCACCTGCAGACCGGGTTCGAGAGCCCCCTGTTCCAACGGGCGTCCCGGGTGGACGGCGTGATGTACGTGCCGGGCGAGCTCTGTTTCGCGGGCGACGCCGCGACTCGCCGCCGTCACCACGCCCGCCTCAGCTTCGGCGTGCAGGACGAGTCCGGGATCGAAGAGGGCGTCCGGCGACTGGCGAGCGCGATCGAGCACGTGCTCGCGTCGGCGACGACCGGGGCGTGAAGTCGCGGAGGCCGTCGGCTCGCTTCGCGCGCGGAGGAGTCTTCCGACCGATCCGGCTGGCGCGGTTGCAGGGATCGTGTCGATACTCCGAGGGCACGTCGTCGTGGGCGTGCGGCGCTCGGGGTCGGTCGCTCCACGAGGAACGCGATGTCACTCTGTGAAGGCTGTCACGCCGGTTGTTGCCGTTCGTTCGCCGTTCCGGTCACCGGGGCGGACATCCTCCGCATCGAACGCGACCTCGGACTCGACTTCTGGAGCTTCGTCTGCCGCTGGGCGGACCCGGACGGCAACATCGCCCACCGGTACGCTCCGCAGTTCCGCTTCGAGGACGAACCGGAGATGCCGTTCGTCGTCTGCCTGCAGCACGCCGAGAGTCGGTACTTCCCGCAGACGACCATGTGCCAGTTCCTCGCGGAACAGGCCCCGGACGAGGAGCACCCGCTGGGGACGGCCCACTGCGGCATCTACGGCAGCCGTCCGGCGGCCTGCCGAGTGTTCCCGGCGAAGTTCAACGACACCGAGGACCTCGCCATCCTGCACGACGTTCCCTCGCACGGACGGGGCGGGCAGGACGAGGTCTACTCGCTCTGCCCGCGGCCGTGGACGCCGCAGGACGTCGATCCGCTGGAGGTGTTGCCGAACCTCGCCGTCGCGAAGTACGAGATGCAGTTCTTCCACTACCTCGCGGCGGCGTGGAACCGGGCCCCCAAGGCGTGGTCGCTGTTCCCGGACTTCCTCCGTGTCGTGTACGCGAACCGGGTGGCCGTGCAGACGAGCCGAGAGGCGGCGGACGACGGCGAGGTGGCGCGACTCGCGGCCGAGAGCGCGATGTCCGTCGTGACGGCCTCGGCGCCCGAACGCCAGGCGGCCTGAGCCGGTCAGGCGACCCGGCGACCCTGCGGTCCGACGGGCCCGTCCGCCCCGCCCCGCTCGCCCCCGCGCGCGTCCGCGACCTTCTGCAGCCACCGCTTCGCCGCCTTCCGGTACAGCCACTCGGCGAGCCGCGGGAACCACTCGGCGAGCACGCTCGTCGGACGGAACGGCGGGACGTTGACGATCGTCTCCGGACGGTTCCGGCGGACCGCCACGATCGTCGCACGGGCCACGCGACGCGTCGTCGTGTGACCGATCCACGGCGGAGCGCCGCTGCCGATCTCGCGACGCATTCGCTCGTACATCCCGCCGGACTTCGTGAACCCCGGGCAGACGGCCGAGGCACTCACGCCGGTGCCGTGGTACTCCAGCCGAAGCGACTCGGTCAGCGAGATCAGTCCGGCCTTCGAGGCTCCGTAAGCCGTCCCGAACGGCGGCCCGTGCTTGCCCGCCGTGGAGGAGAGGTTGACCACGTGGCCCGTGCCCCGCTCCAGCATGTGCGGGACGACCAACCGGCTGAGCACGATCGCGGCGGTCAGGTTCACTCCGATCGTCGCGGCGATCTCCTCCGGCGTCGACTCGTGGAAGTGGCCGTAGGTCTCGATGCCGGCGTTGTTGACCAGCAGGTCGATCTGGCCGAACCGGTCGAGTGTCGTCTCGACGAGCCGTTCGCAGTCCTCGACGACGCCGACGTCGGTCGGCACGGTCTCGACCTCGGCCCCGTCGACCTCCTCGACGAGCGACCTGCGAGCGGAGTCGAGCGTCGTCTCGTTCCGTGCCGCGAGCACGACGCGAACTCCCTCGGCCAGCAGCGCCCGCGCGATCGCGAGGCCGATGCCGGACGAGCCACCGGTGACGACGGCCACGCGTCCGCTCAGGTCGCGCACGGGGTGTCTCCGGACGGGTCGCTCATGCCGCCTCCCCGGTGGACGTGTCGTCGACGAGCGACTCGAGCTCCTCGAGCAGTTCGCCGTTGAGAACCTGTTCGACCCGCTTCAGTGCCCGGGCGACGAGGACGCCGTCCATCAGTCGGTGGTCGTACGCCAGCGTCAGTCGCGTGCGGCCGTCGGCGACCGGTCCGTACGTCAGGCTGTTGAGGAAGTTGGCCGGGTGCTGAATCGTGCAGCCCTGCCCGGCGAGCGTGGTGAGGAAGTAGGTGCCGACCCGCTTCGCCCGCTTCGTCGAGACGTTCAGCGTCCACCACCAGAACACCCGCCGGAGCGGCGTGGGGAGCTTCGCCAGCTGAATCTGACGGCGGTACGTCTGCTCGACCGGCCCCTGCAGGTAGTCGTCGAGCTTCGCCTGCATCTCCACCAGCGGCGTGTTCTCGGGCTCGACGAACTTCGCCCACAGGACCCACGGCTCGTCCTGGTACCGTCGCTGCACGACGAGCATCGCCACGTTCTGGTCGTTCTCCAGGACGTGCGGCCACGGCCAGCGTCGGTAGCACTGCCGGAGTTCCGGGTGCCTGCGGGCGACGATCGCGAACGCCTTCAGGAAGACGAGCGGCAGGCTGACCGGCCGGGCGAGCCGACCGCGGACCTCCTGCAGTCGCCCGACGTCGATCTCGCGGTCCTGCGGGCAGGTCGGGCAGGCGAGGAAGTAGTGCAGCACGTCTCGCGGGAGCGAGCGGCTACTCGAAATCCGTTTTCTTCGCCCGGAACGCACGCTCATCGTCGTCCCGCCCCCCCGGAGTTCGCCTCAGCCCACCATGGCGTCAAGCGGATCGAGATCCTAGCCAACCCCCGATCTGGTGCAACCCGACGTTCGGCCGGGCATCGGACGCCGCCGATCCCGGTCGCGGCCGACCTGTCTCGCGGGTCACCCGTGCGTCCGCTCGAACTCCTCGAGGAACGCGACGAGATCCGTCACGCCCTCCGGCGGGAAGGCGTTGTAGATGCTGGCCCGCAGGCCGCCGACGCTGCGGTGCCCCTTCAGGCCGTCGAAACCCGCCGCGGTCGCCTGCTCGACGACCGTCTTGTCCGTCGCCTCGTCGCCCGTGACGAACGTCACGTTCATCAGCGACCGGCTGTCGGCGTCGGCGGTGGGCGTGAAGAGTTCGCTCCGTTCGAGGAAGTCGTACAACGGCTTCGCCTTCGCCGCGTTGTGCTCGGCCATCGCCGCGAGGCCCCCCTGCTCCTCGATCCACTCGAAGACGAGGCCCATCGCGAAGATGCCGAACGTCGGCGGCGTGTTGTACATCGACTGCTTCGACGCGTGCGTGCGGTACTGCAGCATCGTCGGCAGGTCGGACGAGCCCCGCTCGACGAGATCCTTCCGCACGAGGACGAGCGTCACGCCCGACGGCCCGAGGTTCTTCTGCGCCCCGGCGTACAGTAGCCCGTACTTCGAGACGTCGAGCGGCCGGCTGAACACGTCGCTGCTCGCGTCGCAGACGAGGAACGCACCGTCCGGCACGGCCGGCTCCTCGCGGAACTCCGTCCCGTAGATCGTGTTGTTCGACGTGAAGTGCACGTAGACCGGTGCGTCGCTGTAGCGGCGTTCGGCGGGGACGTAGCAGAAGTTGCGGTCCTCGCTGCTGCAGACGGTGTGCACGCTGCCGTACCGCTCGGCCTCCTTCACGGCCTTCTGCGACCACGACCCGGTGACCAGGTAGTCGGCGGTCTGGTCGGCGGCCAGGAAGTTGGCGGGGACGGTGAAGAACTGGCTCGACGCCCCTCCCTGGAGGAACAGCACGTCGTAGTCGTCGGAGACACCGGCGAGTCGGCGGCAGGCAGCCTCGGCCCGTTCGTAGACGGCGAGGAACGCCTTCCCCCGGTGCGAGTGCTCCATCACGCCGATGCCCGTCCCGTCGAGGTCGGCGAGCCCTTCGCGGGCCTTCTCGACCACGGACTTCGGCAGAATCGCGGGGCCGGCGGAGAAGTTGTAGAGGGTCATCGGCGGGGCTCGGTACGTTCGGCGACGGCAGCAGGTCCGGGAGCGAATCTATAGCGGTCGGCGATTCGCACCGTCAACGCCCGCCGTCGACTCAGAACACCTCCTGGCACCAGGGTCGCCGGGACCAGTCGAACATCCGGTCCGCCCGGTCGATCGCCGCCGCCTCTCCGCGAAACCGCCCGGCCCGAGCGAGATCCCCGACACGATGCCCGGCGAGGTAGACCGTCGCGAGGCCGTTCACGTCGGTCTCGATCTCCGGCCGCTGCTCGACGCGATCGCACGTCGCCGTCCCGTCCGCCGTCGCGGCCAGCCGGTACGTTCCCTCGTTCCACGGACAGAACGCGTCGCGGACGCCGATGACGACGGCCCCCTCGGTCCGGTACCTGCGGGCGGCGAGGGCCCGCGGCACGTCGACGAGCCGCAGCCACAGGGAGTCCTCGACCTTCAGGTTCACGCCGCGGGAGTCCTCCAGCCACCACGGAAGCGGGCAGTCGACCGGCAGGTTGAAGCCCTTGACCACGGTGCTGAGGTCGATGCCGAACACGAACTGCCAGGCGGCCCGCTCCGCCTCGGGATCGACGGCGACGAGTTCGCGGACGACGACCGCTTTGACGTCGTCGTCCATCCCGACCTTCGTCCGGTACTGGACGTAGCCGACGTCGCGGCCGTCCCGGGTGTGCACGACGGTCCGCAGGGCGGAGTGCCCTTCCCGGTTGGACTCCGGGTCGTCGAGCAGCCGGTCCCGCCACCAAGTGTCCGGGCGGGCGAACATCCCGGGCCGCTCGCGTCGGACGGCGTCGTAGACGGGGGGCAGCCGCTCGGCCGCCTCGTCCGCGTCGATCCACCGCATCGTCCCGGCGAGATCGACCGTTTCGCGCAGCCGGGCCTTCGGCTTCTCGATCTTGGTCTCGAAGAGGCCTTGCACGGCCGGGGCGAAGCCGAAGCGGCCGTAGATGTCGGCCTCGGACGCCCACAAGGCCGCGAGCGGCTCGTCGCCCTTCTCGTGAATCTCCCGCAGGTGGTCGGCCATCATCGTCCGCAGCACGCCCTGCCGTCGGTGCGTCGGGAGCACGGTGACGACGGTCACGCCGGACGCCGGCAGCCGGCCTCCGGGGAGGGTCAGGTCGAGCGAGTGGGCGCCGAACGTCCCGACGATCTGGTCGCCGTCGAACGCGGCCCGTAGCCGGTCGACCTCGAAGCAGCGGAGCATCCGTTCGGTCTGTTGCTCCGTGGGGTCGAAGCCGAAGGGGTTCCCCATCGCCACGTGGAACGCCCGCGTCTGCTCGGCCGACACCCCCCGAATCGCGATCGCCATCGCAGCCTCCCGGTCGAGAACCTCGAAACCCCGGCGGGACGACACCGGCAAGCCCCGTCGGTTCGCCCGATTCGAGGCAAGCCTTTGAATTATTCAAACGAAACGTGCCCAAACAGTGCGGGAGTCGAACTACCGACTCCAGCGTATGCTTCCTGTTGCCTCTCATGGATGCCTCGATTGTCCGATGCATCCTCCTCGATCTCGTTGCGACGAGGCACTCGTCGCGAGACCGAAGTCCAACCGCCGAAAGGAGAACGTCGTGAGACTGGCCAGTACTGTGGTGCGTCGCCTGCGGCGCGAAGAAGATCACTTCCGACGGGTCGACATGGACTTGCTCCAGGATCTCGTGGAACGCCGACGTCGGGACAGGCAAGTCGCCGAGTTGCGTGACCGAGCCGGTGTGGTCGACGACGACGTTCTCGACTTCTTGCTCGAGATGGGCATCGACGCGGACTCGGTGTCCGCTCTGTCGCTCTATCCGGTCGTCCAGGTGGCGTGGGCGGACGGGCGAGTCGTCGAGGAGGAACGGCAAGCCGTGCTCGAGGCGGCCACCCGCATGGGTTGCGGCCCCGGTACACGCGGGCACGAGCTGCTGGCCGACTGGCTCGACCGCGAGCCCTCGCCGCTGCTCGAGTCCGCCTGGCAGCAGGTGCAGTTGGCGAAGAGCGAGTCGGCTGCCGTCCCGGCCTGACCGCGTCCGCGATCAAGCCCCGCCGCCCGCCACGGCGGCGGGGCCACGCGTTCAGAAGAAGAGCCCGCCGAACAGGAACAGGATCCAGATTCCCGCGTAGACGAGGGTCCCCACGACGACCTTCCCCCAGGTGACCGGCGTGACCGGCACGGCGGGCTCGCCGCAGACCGGGCACTCGGCCAGTCGATGCCGTTCCCCACAAGTCCGGCAGACGGCCATGATCGCTCCCTAGACCCGATCCGGGCTATGTGTCGCGACTCGAACGACGTTTGGTCGTGAAATCCTCGATCAACGACCGCCAGACGTTCGTGAGATGCGCTCTAGTTCACCGAGACCCACGCGAGGAACCAGACGGCGAGCGCGAACAGGCCGATCAACCCGTAAGCCGACATCGCCGGCAACAGCTGCCCCAACGAGAGTTCCAGCGGCGGAAGAGCCATCCGCGGACACCGAGCCGCTCCGCAGACGGGGCAGCTCTCCGACGCGTGCTCCTCACCACAGGAGTGACAGACGACGGTTTCGCCGATCGGGTTCGAGCGTCGGCCGTGAGGCATCGGTGTCGCTCCTCAGTTGCCGTTCGCGAGGAGCAGGGCCGCGAAGCCGATTGTTGCCGGTGCGGGACGTCGCCGGCCAGCCAGGCTTCCAGCATGGTGCTCGACTCCGCTACCGGTACTCCGCGAACACGTCCTTCGTATCGTACGCGCTCCGGATTCGCCACTCGCGGAGGACGGCGAGCAGTTCCTGCTTCTTCTCCGCGTGTTCGGGCGAGTCCCAGAGGTTCTCGACCTCGTCCGGGTCGGCGTTCAGGTCGAACAGCTGGCCCCACGGTTCCTCGAGGAAGTGGACCAGCTTCCAGTCGCGGCTGCGGACCATGGTGACGAAGTCGGTTCCGTCCATGATGCCGTCGCGGGCCTGCTCGGCGAAGACGTACTCCCGTTCGGTCCACTCCTCCCCCTTCACGGCCGGCAGCAGCGAGATCGCCTCGGTCGGCTGGTCGAGTTCGACGCCCGCGAGATCGAGGATCATCGGGCCGAGGTCCATCTGCTGGCATAGTCCGTCGACGACCTGGCCCGCCTCGAACCGGCCGGGGCTCCAGACGATGGTGGGGACCTTGGTGATCGTGTCGTACATCGTCCACTTCTGGCTGTGCCCGTGGTCGGTCAGGCAGTCGCCGTGGTCGCTGGTGAAGATGACGACGCAGTCGTCGAGGTAGCCGTTCCGGTCGAGTGCCGAGACGATCTCGCCGATCTTCTCGTCGATCATGCTGACGTTCGCGAGGTAGTAGGCCCGTTGGCGGTGCCGGGCCTCCCGCGAGGGCTCCAGCTGGTGGACGACCGAGTCGTGGTCGATCTCGACGTTGTGCTGTCGCATGTGCCTGTACGGCTGCGGCTGGTTGTCGAGTTCCTCTTGGGTGACCTCCAGCAGCGGGATGTCCCGGTTCACGTACTTCTCGGCCCAGCCGGGCGTGGGGTCGTACGGCGGGTGCGGGCCGGGGAAGCCGATCTCGAGGAACAGCGGCTGCTCCTCGCTCCGCGGCTTCGTGTCGAGCCACCAGACCGCCATGTCGCCCACGAAGTTGTCCGAGTGCAGGTCCTCGGGCAGCTCCCAGAGGAAGGCCCCCAGCGACTCGCGGTAGTCGGGCCGTTTGCGGTACAGCTCCCGCTGCTGCTTCACGAGGCCGCGGGCGCGGAGTCCCTTGTCCCACTCGTCGAAGTACCACCGCTCTTCGAGGTAGCGGTCCTTGTTCTCGACGACGTACCGCTCGGCGAAGCCGAGTGGCGTGTCGTACGGGTAGCTGTGCATCTTGCCGACGTTGATGCAGCGGTAGCCGCTCTCGCCGAGGTCCTCGATCCACGAGTGTCGCCACAGGTCCGCGTTCCGCAGGACGCCGTGCGTGTGCGGGTAGTAGCCGGTGAACAGCGAGGCCCGGGCCGGAGCGCAGCTGGCGGCCGTGATGAACTGGTTGGTGAACGTGACGCCTTCGTTCACGAGTCGGTCGAGGTGCGGCGTGTCGACGTAGTCGAAGCCGAGCGCGTTGATCGTGTCGAAGCGCTGCTGGTCGGTGATGATGAAGACGATGTGCGGACGGTCGGCCACGGTGTGCTCCTCTGGTTGCGGGCCGCACAGGGTAGCACGCCGGCGGGCGGCGTTCAGCCGACCCTGCCGTCAGTGAGGTCGTCGATCAGACGGCGGGCGTTCGCGTGGGCCGCCGCGAGGTACCGCGGCGGCAGGTCGAGCGGAGCGAGCGACTCCTGGTTGAACCAGAGCGAGACGATCCCGTACGCGACGGCCCAGCAGTCGTCGGCCGAGGCGTTCGGACGGGCCTGGCCGAGCTCGGTCGCGGTCGTCCCAACGAGGTGCTCGACGTAGTCGAAGACCAGTCGTCCCACGTCCGGGTACTGCGCGGCGGAGCCGATGAGCGCCTCGATCACGAGAACGGACTCCGTGGACTCGACCGGCTGGTCGGGGAAGAGGCGATCCAGAACGCGGTCGATCCTCTCGTCCGCGGCGAGTTCCACCGGCAAGGGGCCGAACTGCTCGCGGTACTTGCCGAGCACCCGTTCGGCGAGCGCGTGGACGAGGTCGTCCCGGTTGCCGACGTAGTGCCGGAGGATGCTCCGCTTCATGCCCGCCTCGTCAGCCACCTTCTCCAGCGAACTCCCCTCCAGGCCGAACCGTGCGACGCACCGCTCGAAGGCGTCGAGGATCTCGGCGGTTCGGACATCGGCCAGGCTGGGGCGTCCCACGTTTCCTCCTCGATTCGACGATTGACAGAGTAGCCGCCCGGGAGTAAGTTGTCAATTAAGACAACAAACGGCGACGACTGGCTGCGTTCGTCGAGAACTTCGTGCCGGGATCGTGCCATGCCGATGCGTTCGACTCCTTCGACCCTTCTGGGGTGCAGCGTCGTCTGTCTGCTCGCGGGTTGCTGGGGGAGTCCTCGAGCGAACGGGCCGGCTCGGGTCGTCTCGTACGAACACGACATCGCCCCGGTCGTGGCCGACCACTGCACGACCTGTCACGCGGGCGAGAATCCTGACGGCTGGTTCGTCCTGACCAGCTACGACGACGTCCGTCAGCACGTCGAGGAGGGAAGACTCTTGAAGCGGATCGACGACGCGAAGGACCCGATGCCACCGAGCGGCCAACTCCCCGACGAGACTCGGCAACTGTTCCACGACTGGGCCGCCGGCGGGTTCCAGGAGTTCGGCGAAGCGCCGGTCGTGAAGTCGCAGGAGCAGCCGACGTTCGATCCTCCGAAGATCGAGCCGATCGACGTGAACGAGAAGGGCTTCGAGTTGTTGGAGTCGGTCTCCGGGCACTGGGTCGGTTCGCTGAACCTGATGGGCCGCGACTTCGACTGGTGGGCGTTCGACTTTCGCCCGATCGCCCCGTCCCACGTGCACGGCATCTACGAAGGAGGCACGATCGGGAACCTGTTCACGTCCTTCTTCGTCGCCGAGTTCAACGGCACGCGGGCGATCATGGCCCGCAACGGCGGCATCCTGAACGGCCTCTACCGCACGAGCTACTTCGTCCTCGACACCGTCGAAGAGTCGCCACGCGGCACCTACTACCGACTCGTCGACGCGTACGGCGGCGAGCAGATCATGTGGATGGAACTCGTCTTCCACGGGGATCGCATGGAGTTTCGCTCGTACACGAGCCGGTTCGGGGCAACGGAACAGACGCTTCACGTGGAGTTCCGCGGCCGACTGCGGTCGGCCCAGCTCGCCACGGCGGCGGCCGGGGCGGTCGGCTTTCCACGGAACGTCGTCGAACGCGAGTACCCGAACGGGTTGCCGATACCCGACTGGGGGGGCGAGGGGCCGATCACCTCGGCGAGCTACATGTGGGACGAGACGGAGGGGGATCTCGTCGCGCTCGGCCGTCTCGCCGGCGACCCGATCCGGATCGACCAGATGCCGCACCTCGCCCAGCTCACGGTCTCGATCGATCGCCCCGCGACCGCACGGGGAAAGAAGCTGCTTGTCTACCTCTCGGACGGTCCGCTGACCGACGACCGCGGCCGCTTCGCCAAGCGACTGGGGGCGATACGGCTCGACGTATTCGACAGACTGCTTTCGTTCCCCGAGCTCGCCGCTTCCAGTGACGAGTTCACGTTCACCTACCTGCATCCCGGCCCCTACCACCTTACGGTCGTCGCCGACGTGGACGGTGACGGCTTCCCGTCAACTGGCGACCTCACGAGCAAGAGTCTGCTGCTGGAGGTGAAGCCGGAGTCGCGACAGGAGGTGACCGTGGGCGACTTCACCATTGCGAACTGAATTGGACGACGTGAAGCCGCGCATTGGAGAACGCTTCGAGCCCGTGTGCGACAAGACGCTGGCTCGTCACCTTGGCCACTGGGCCTTCGACCCCGCCCAACTCTTGACCCGTTCTTGACCGTCGAGTCACAGGTTTCGAACATCCACCGCCTACTGTTCCCTCGTCCGCGAGGGACAGCGGTGCGGAGCAGGTCGCTCGACGGACGCGGAGACAACGTCCCGCTCGCGGCCCACACCCGCCCGATCGAGATAGCGGCAAGCGCCCGGTTCCGAAAATGGGGCCGGGCGTTCTTCGTGCGCGCGAGCGCGAACGGCGTGCGTTGTGGTGCGGGGCATCGGGTCGGTTAGACTGGAGCGTGGACAAGACGCCTCCCTCCAGGACCGTCCCATGCTGCGCCGTTCGATCGTCAGCACGGTTGTCGTGCTCCTCGCATTCGTGCCCGCCTCCGCCGAAGAGGCCACGACGGCCCCCGCGGCGGTCGATTTCGCGAAGGACGTGAAGCCGATCTTCGCGGCCCACTGTGTGAAGTGTCACGGGCCGGACGAGCAGGAGGCCGGCCTGCGACTGGACCACCGCACGCCCGCGCTTCGCGGAGGAGACTCCGGCAAGGCGTTCGTGCCGGGGCAACCGGAGAAGAGCCTGCTGGTCGAACGGGTGACGTCGAAGGACACGGACGAGGTGATGCCGCCTCCGTTTCAGGGGGTGGCCGCGTTGAAGCCGGAGCAGATCGAGACGCTCCGGCGGTGGGTGGCCGAGGGGGCGGAGTGGCCGGACGACGGGACGCCGTTCCGAGTGAAGTCCGACCACTGGGCCTTCCAGCCGATCGAACGCCCTGAGCTCCCGGCCGTTCGTGACGAGGCGTGGGTGCGGAACGAGATCGACCGGTTCGTGCTGGCCGGGCTGGAGAAGGACGGCATCGCCCCGTCCCCCGCCGCCGACAGGTACACGCTGGTCAAGCGGCTGTACTACGACCTGGTCGGCCTCCCGCCGGAACCGGCCGTGGTCGACGCCTTCGTGGAGAGCGACGACCCGCGGGCGTACGAGGAGCTCGTCGACCGGCTGCTCGCCTCGAAGCACTTCGGCGAGCGGTGGGGGCGGCACTGGTTGGACAAGGCCCGCTACGCCGACAGCGACGGATACGAGAAGGACCGCCCGCGGCCGAATGCCTGGAGGTACCGCGACTGGGTCGTCGACGCCGTCGACCGTGACCTGCCGTTCGACGAGTTCACGAAGCGGCAGCTCGCCGGCGACCTGCTGTCCGATCCGTCGCCCGACGACCTGCTCGCGACCGCCTTCCACCGCCAGACGCTGACGAACACCGAGGGGGGCACGGACAAGGAGCAGTTCCGCGTGGAGGCCGTGTTCGACCGCGTCGAGACGACCGGCACCGTCTGGCTGGGCCTGACCGTCGGCTGCGCCCGCTGCCACACCCACAAGTACGACCCGCTCGCCCAGTCCGAGTACTACCAGCTGTTCGCCTTCTTCAACGACGGCGACGAGGCGAACACCGAGATCCCGACCTCGGCCGAGGCCGTGGCGAAGTACGAGGTCGCGAAGGCCGAGCACGACGCTCGGAAGAAGGAACTCACCGCCGAGCTTGCGGCAGCGAGGACGAAGCTCGCCGTCGGGCAGCCGAAGTGGGAGGAAGAACTGCGAACGGCGATCGCGAGCGAGGCTGAGAACGTCGTCCGGCGGCACGACGTCGAGTTCGACCAGGTGGCCTCGCTTCGCGGACAGAAGCTCGTCCCGCAGGAGGACGGCTCGCTGCTCGCGACGGGGGACGTGCCGGCCGACGACACGACGACCCTGACCTTCGAGCCGCCCGTCGCCGACGTGACCGGCTTCCGCCTCGACACGCTGCCCCACGAGTCGCTGGGTGCGAACGGCCCCGGTCGAACGGACCACGGCAACTTCGTGCTCACGCGGTTCCGCGTCTTCGTGACGGAGAAGGACGGCAAGGAACGCGAAGTCGCCGTGGCGACCGCGAAGGCCGACTTCTCGCAGGACCGCTGGGTGCCGACAGGGGCGTTGACGGACAAGGAGAGGACCGGCTGGGCCGTCGCTCCGCAGTTCGGCAAGCCGCACTGGATCGAGTTCCGGCTGAAGGCGCCGCTGCCCGGCAGGCCGCGGGTGCGTGTCGAGCTCGAACAGAACTACGGCGAGCGTCACGTCATCGGCCGCTTCCGCCTGCGTGCCGTCACCGGTACCGACGCCCCGGTCGATCTCGCCGACGACCTACGGGCGATCCTCGCGCTCGACCCGGGCGAGCGGACGAAGGAGCAGGCCTCGAAGCTCCGCGAGCACTTCCTCAACACCCGGCCCGAGCTGCGGGCCAAGCAGAAGGAGGTCGCCGACTTCGACAAGTCTGCTCCGAAGCGGCCCTACGTGTCGGTGCGGGTGATCCGGGAGCGGTCGTCGCCGCGGGACACGCGAGTGCTGCGGCGGGGCGACTTCCTCCAGCCGATGGACCCGGTGCAGCCGGGCGCGTTCGCCGTGTTGCCGGCCGTCGACTCGAACGGAGAACGACCCACGCGGCTCGACCTCGCCGAGTGGCTGATGGCGGAGGAGAACCCGCTGACCGGCCGGGTCGCCGTCAACCACGTCTGGTCGCACCTCTTCGGCCGCGGGCTCGTCGGCACGATGAACGACTTCGGCACCCGCGGCGAGAAGCCGACGCACCCCGAACTGCTCGACTGGCTGGCGACCGAGTACCGCCGGCTCGGCTGGAGCCGCAAAACGCTCTTGAAGACGATCGTCATGTCGGCCACGTACCGGCAGGCGTCGCGGCACCGTCCGGACCTCGCGGACGTCGATCCGCGGAACGAACGGCTCGCCCGGCAGAACCGCTTCCGCGTGGAGGCCGAGATCGTCCGGGACCTGCACCTCGCCGCGAGCGGTCTGCTGTCGCGGAAGGTCGGCGGGCCGAGCGTCTTCCCGCCGCTGCCAGCCGGGGTCGCGGCGCTCAGCTACGCGAACAACTTCCGCTGGAACACCAGCAAGGGGGAGGACCGCTACCGCCGCGGCATGTACACGTTCTTCAAGCGGACCTCTCCCCACCCGAACCTGATCAGCTTCGACTGCCCGGACTCGAACACGACGAACGTGAACCGCAACGAGTCCAACACGCCGCTGCAGGCGCTGGTGCTGCTGAACAACGAGGTCTTCACCGAGACGGCCCAGCACTTCGCGAAGCTGCTGCTCGAGTCGGACGCGACGACCGACGAGGCACGACTGACGACGGCGTTCCGCCGTTGCGTCGCCCGCCCGCCGAGCGAGTCGGAGCTGTCCGAGTTCGCCGGGCTGCTGAAGGCAGGCCGCACCTACTACGCGGAGCATCCGGACGCCGCCGCGAAGCTGACCGCCGGGCACGCGGCGACGGGCGTCCCGGCCGCCGAGAGCGCCGCCTGGGTCGCGACGTGCCGGATCCTGGCCAACATGGACGAGTTCATCACCCGGGAGTAGCCGCCGTGTCGCAGGTGATCGACGAGCGAAGCACGACGTGGGTCGGCCCCGACTCCGCCGGCCTCCGCATGAGCCCCGCGGAGTTCGACGCCATCGGCGAAGGGGAGTACGAGCGCGGGTACCGGTACGAACTCGTCGACGGAGTGCTGATCGTGAACCCGATCCCCGGCGCCTGGCAGACAGACCCCGTCGATCTTCTCGGCTGGTACCTGAAGACCTACCAGAGGACGCACGAGAGCGGGCACGTCTTGGACGCCACGATGCCGGAACAGTACGTCTACGTGGAGAACGGCCGCCGCCTCGCCGACCGCGTCGTCTGGGTGGGCCTCGGCCGGCAGCCCGACCGCGACCTCGACCCGCCGACGATCGCAGTCGAGTTCGTCTCGGAGGGCAAGCGAAACCGGGAGCGGGACTACGTGACGAAGAAGGCCGAGTACGAGAAGGCGGGGGTCGTCGAGTACTGGATCGTCGACCGGTTCGACCGCCAGATGACCGTACACCGCTTCGGCGAGAAGCCGGAGACGATCTCGGTGGACGAGGCAGGCAGGTACACCACGCCGCTGCTTCCGGGCTTCGAGCTGCCCGTCGCGGAACTCCTGGCCGAGTCGGACAAGTGGACTCGCGAGTGACCGGCAGGCGAGCACGAATCGTTGCGGACGCCCGGCGGAGCGGGCATGCTGGTCTACCGTCCCCTCAACCCTCTCTGTTCGGAGTAGTCCAGTGATTCGAGTCGCACTCGCGATGGTCATCGGTGGTGGTGTTCTGGCGTTTCTCGGTTGGCAGGAGTGGTCGCTCGCCTCGGGGACCGAGGCCGAGCCGCGGCAAATCTCCTGCGAGGAACTGGGCGGACAGGGGCCCGGCGACAACCCGCACGTCGAGATGGGCGACTTCGTCTTCTGCGACTACTACGTCAGCGAGGGGACGAACGACTCGGACATCGACCGAGTCTGGGTCGCGGCGGTGCCGTTCGGCGGCGACTACCACGTGCGGTTGATGGAGGCGTCGGACGAGGAGGGCAACATCGTGGGCAACGTACCGCCGCCGACGGACGTCCGGGTGATCGTCAAGAGCTCGAAGGTCTCCAGTGAGTATGAACTCGTCGCGCTGGGCGACCAGGAGACGATCAAGGGGATGGTCGTCAACGAGATCTCCTCGCTGAAGAAGGACGAGAAGGACCTGCTGCGGCAGGGGTATCCGTCGATCGACTTCGACAAGGTCCAGATTCTCGAGCACGCCCGGAAGCCGGCCGGGTTCGGGAAGGTCTTCGCCATGCTCGGCGGCGGTCTGGCTCTCGTGCTGGTCGGCGGCGTGGTCGGTTTCGGCTCTCTCGGACAGGAGTAGACGTGCAACGCATCGACCAACGCGGAGTTCGAGAAACGCGACGCGAGTTCCTGACGACGACGGCCAGCGGCCTCGGCGCGATGGGCCTCGGGGCGATGCTCGCCGGCGAGGGACTGCTGTCGCCCGCGACGGCCCTCGGCGGCGAGACGGCCCCCGCGGTCAACCCGCTCGCTCCGCGGAAGTCGCACTTCCCGGCGAAGGCGAAGAACTGCATCTTCGTCTTCAACGCCGGCGCGCCGTCGCACCTCGACCTGTTCGATCCCAAGCCGAAGCTCCGCGAACTGCACGGCCAGCCGCTGCCCGAGGAGTTCCTGAAGGACGTCCGCTTCGCCTTCATCAAGAAGGAGAACGCCCTCCTGATGGGCTCCGAGTTCGAGTTCCGGAAGCACGGCGAGTGCGGGATGGAACTCTCCGAGCTGCTGCCGAACCTCGGCCGCGTGGCCGACAAGACGTTGCTGGTCCGCGGCCTGCACACGGACCAGTTCAACCACCACCCGGGCCAGCTGCTGATGCAGTGCGGCCGCCCCACGTTCGGCCTCCCCTCCATGGGTTCGTGGCTGACCTACGGGCTCGGCAGCGAGTCGAACGACCTGCCCGGGTACGTCGTCCTCACGAGCGGTCGCGGGTCGTCCGGCGGGGCGACGCTGTGGCAGTCCGGCTTCCTGCCGTCGGTCTACTCGGGCGTGCTGTTCCGGAACCAGGGGGAGCCCGTCCTGAACCTCGCCAACCCGGACGGGCTGCCGCCGGAGCTGCAGCGGCGGGGGCTGGACACGCTTCGCCGCGTGAACGAAGGCCGGTACGCCGAGGTTCGGGACCCCGATATCGCCAGCCGCATCGCCAGCTACGAACTCGCCTTCCGGATGCAGTCGGCCGCCCCGGAGCTGATCGACCTCTCCGGCGAGACGAAGGCGACGCTCGAGGCGTACGGGGTCGACCGCAAGGAGCACCCCGGCGGCGGGCGGGGGAAGTCGGGCGACACCTACAAGAGCTTCGCCCGCAACTGCCTGCTGGCCCGCCGCATGGTCGAACGGGGCGTGCGGTTCGTGAACATCGTCTACGCCAGCTGGGACCACCACAGCAACATCCCGAAGGAGCTGCCGTACAATGCGGGCGTCGTGGACCAGCCGATCGCGGCACTCGTCGAGGACCTCGAGGAACGTGGCCTGCTCGAGGAGACGATGGTCGTGTGGGGGTCGGAGTTCGGCCGCACGCCGCTGGGCGAGAACCGGAACGGCAAACGCATCACCGGTACCGGCCGCGACCACCACCCGTACAGTTTCAGCATGGCCCTCGCCGGCGGCGGCCTCAAAGGGGGCCAGGTGCACGGCGTGACCGACGAGATCGGCTGGCACGTCGTCGACCAGAAGGTCCACGTGAACGACCTGCACGCCACCATGCTCCACTGCTTCGGCCTCGACCACCTCCGCCTGACCCACCGCTTCCAAGGCCGCGACTTCCGCCTGACCGACGTGGGCGGCAAGGTGATCGAGGAGTGGCTCGCGTGACGTCCGTCCAATCGCTTCGGGAAAGACGACCTGCCCGCCGCTGAGGGAGAACGGAAGATGTCGACGACACTCGAACAACTCGACGAGTTTCACAGATTCGCCCGCGAGAGGCTCTCCCAAGGCGAACCCGAACTCTCGATCGAGGACTGCCTCCGCCTCTGGCGGGCCCGAGTCGAGTACGAGGAAACCGTCGCCGCCGTCCGTCAGGGAGTCGAGGACTTCGAAGCAGGTCGCTTTCGTTCGCTGGAGGAGGCCGACGCCGAGATTCGCAAGAGACTCGGTTTCGGCCCTCGAAAGCAATGACGCGAGTCGCCGAACTCGGTGCGGAGGTGGAGGAACAACTGGTCGAGATCGCCTCTTGGTATCAGAGGCAGTCCGGTTCGGAGGAAGTCGCCCAGAGGTGGTACGACGGATTCGTCGAGGCGATTCAAGCGCTCGAAGTGGAAGCAGAACGTCACTTGTTGGCGACCGAAAGCGACGACTTTCCGTTCGAGTTGCGTGCCCTCTTCTACGGCAGCGGCCGCCGGAAGACGCATCGGGCCCTCTTCCGGATCCTCGACGACGTCGTCGAGGTGCTCGCCGTCCGGCACCTCGCGCAGCAGGCACTCCGCCCGGACGACCTCTGATCTCCGGGAAGCCGCGACGGAACCGACTGACGCCGCTCGAAACCTCTCCTGGCCCTTTGCGTCCCAGCGGCTTTGCGTCGAGAATCCAAGCGTCCGAAACTCGCAGGCCGAGGCCGTCGTTGTCCCCGCTCGTCTGGATTCTGCTCGCGGTTCTCGCCGCGGTCGTCGTGTTGCTGATCGTGTTCCGCGCGGCGGTCGGTCGGGCGTGGCGGGCGGCGGAGGTGCGGCGGGCGGTCGAGGATCTCAAGCGGCAACGGGAGCGGGTGGAGGCGAAGTTCTTCGACCTTGCCAGCCGGTCGGGCAAGCCGAAGGGGCTGCGGTGGACCGGGTGCGACTGGCTCGACGAGGAGGTCGTCTTCGGCCGTGAGGTGCAGTCCGGCCTGTTGACCGCGTTCGTCCACGTCAACCTGCGGTTCGAGGCGGTCGAGGGTGGCGACATGGAGGACGTCGCGGCGGTCGGCACGGTGCGGGACGCGGCGGCCGTCTTCCACTACCAGGACGGCGTGTGGAGCACGGGGGGCCGGGCCGTGTTCAACATGCGACCCGCCGACGCGATCGAGCGGCTCGAAGGGCAGTACGACCCGGTCGAGTGGCCGACGGGCGGCTGAAGGCTCAGCCGTTCCGCTCGGCTCGCGAGAACTCGTTGAACCGCGTGTACTCCCAGTGCCGGTAGACGGCCGAGGACTTCACGAGGTCTTCGTGGTGCCCGTCGGCGACGACCTTCCCGTCCTGGATCACGATCACGCGGTTCGCCCGGCGGAGCGTGGTCAGCCGGGTCGGCAGCAGCAGCACGGTCCGCTTCGGGAAGATGCGGTCGTACGCGTCGTCGACGAGGGCCTTGGTGTCCTTGTCGATCTTGTCGGACGGCTCCTCGACGATCAGCAGGGCCGGGTCGCGGAGGACGGCCCGGGCCAGACTCAGCCGGAACGCCTGCCCGGCGTCCAGCTGCTCCCCCTGCTCGCCGAGCACGGTCTCGTACCCGGACGGCAGTTTCTGGACGAAGTTGTGGGCGTGGGCGATCTTCGCCGCCTCGGTCACGTCCGGCAGCTGGTAGTTCGGCTGGCCGCAGGCGATGTTCTGGAAGACGGTGTCCGTGAAGAACAGGTCCCCCTCGCCGACGAAGATCGACTCGGCCCGCAACGACTCGAGCGTGACCCAGGCGGCGTCCTCGCCGTCGAACAGGATGCGGCCCTTGGTCGGCTCGATGAACCGCGGCAGCAGGTAGCCGACCGCACGGGCGGGGACCGGGTCGAGCGAGACCAGCGCGACGACGTCGCCCGCGCGGATCGTGCAGTTGAAGTCGGACAGCAGCAGCTCGCCCTTCTTCGTGCGGTAGGTAATGCCCTCGAACCGGAGCTGCTCGGCGAGCGGTTCGAGGAACTTGGCCCCCACCGCCTGGCTGACCTCGGGCATGACGTCGAGGTACCGCTGGACGGCGTCGGCCGCGACGGCGGCGTGCTCCCGGTCTCCGGCGAGTCGCCACAGTCTGTCGAGCGGGCCGGCCATCCAGCCGAACGCGACCAGCAGGGCGGCCGCCCCGGCCAGCGAGAGTTCGTACGCCGAAGAGACCCCTTCGCGGAGGGCCAGAATCTTGTAGCCCACGAGGTACAGCACACAGCCCAACGTGGCGGCGACCAGCATCCGGACCGCCCAGCGGCTCGTCGCCTCGCCCCGTTCCACCTGCAGCATGTCGTTCTGGTACCGCTCGAGGCACAGGCCGAACTGCTCGTGCTCGTGGTTCTCCATGCCGTAGCCACGGACGACGCGCGTCCTGCGGAGGCTCTCGGCGAGTCGCTTGAGGTCGCGGCCGGCCCGGTCCACGCCCAGCTCCCGCAGATTCTCGCGGCGGATCATCTCGCGCTGGACGAGGTACCAGCACCCGCCGAGCGGGATGAGGCACTGCAGTGCCAGCAACGGGGAGATGCAGAGGGCGCATACGAACAACACGAGCAGTTCGACCGGGTGGCGACCGAGGCGGTACGTCCACGCGCGGACGTAGTCGCCGACCTCGTCCACGTCGACGGTGAAGTGGTGGAGGACGACGTCGGCCGCCTCGTTTCGGAGGTCGCTCGGGCCGAGGCGGAGCGAGTGGCGGTGCAGGCTGCGGCGGAGCCGCGTGCACGTTTCGAGGGCGACTCGCCAGGCCTGCCCCTGAGCCAGCCGGATGAGCAGCGCCCGCACGAGCAGCGTGCCGACGATCCCGAGCATCAGGAGGACGGCGGCCGTCATGTTGTTCCGCAGCGGCGGGACGTTCCGCACGAGCGAGTTGACGAGGCCGCTGCCGAACGAGTCGGCGGCGTGCAGTCGCGCGGCGGTCGGCAGCAGCCCGCGGTTCGCGCCCGGCTGGGCCCACTCCGCCGTCCTCGTCGGCAGTCTGCCCTCCTCGTCCGGCTCGGCGTCCGGCACGGGCTCGACGAACAGCTTCGCGACGTCCCTCGCGGCCCGGTCGGTCAGTTCCCCCTTCGTGACGAAGAGATCGACGACGAGGACTCCGCAGAACAGCAGGACCGCCATCATCAGGGCGGCGAGCGTCGAGAGCAGCAGTCCGACCAACGAGTGTCCGCGGAACAGGGACCTGGTCGGCAGCACACGGTCGAGCGCGGGTCGCGAGTTGGGCACGGGGTCCCCTTCTCCGGTCAGGCCTCCCTGGACAGCGGGGCCCAACGGGTCCCGGAAGCCGTCGCCCTACGGCTTCGAACGGAAGTGGCCCGACCAAGCTCGCGTCGCTCAGGCGAGGTCACGGTCCTCGAACAGGATGAACGCGAGCAGCATGACGGCGGCCACGTACGCGGCGGAGTAGACGGCCGTCACCAGCAGGTAGCTCGCCGGGATCATCGCCCCGGTCGCCACCGACGCCGAGATGTTGAACACCTCGAGGGCCGGCAACAGCGTCGCGATCAGCCGGGCCATGAACGCCACGAACTCGATTCGCAGGAACCCGGCCTCCACCAGCACCGGCGTCAGGTGGCCGACGACGAAGATCGCCACGCAGGTCACCACGTTCAGCACCATCGGCAGGCGGGTCGAGATCGCCACGCTGATGGCCGTCAGCACGGCGACCTCGAAGAAGATCAACAACAGCCCCGGCACGACCTGCAACGCCACGAGCAGCCGTTCGGTCGAGGTCGGGTCGGGCTGGCTGTGCTCGCGGGCGTCGTACCCCACCTTGAAGTAGACGATCGTCAGGAACACGAGGCAGAGCGGAATCATCACCAGCAGCGAGGTCTGCAGGATGCCGAGGTACTTCCCGACCACGAACTGCTGCCGCGTGACCGGTTTCGACAGCAGGGTCATCGCCGTCTTCCCCTCGATCTCGCCGGTGATCGACATGCTGGCCGTGTAGATGCTGAGCATCAGGCCGACGATCAGGATCGTGGGGAGGGCCGTGTCCTTGAAGATCTTCACGTCCTCGCCGAACGTGAACATCGGCAGGATCGAGTTCAGCAGCAGCCAGAACGCCGCGATGGCGAGCAGCAGCCAGAACAGCGGCTGCCGGAGGCCTTCCTTCAGCGTCGCCCGCGCGATGATGCCCGTTCGCCCCGGGTACGGAACGAGGGCCAGCACCAGCGGCACCAGCAGTTGCGGGACGGTGTACAGCAATTGCGACTGAAGGTCGGCGTTGCCCATCGGCTCTCTCCAACGTTCGCGAGGTCCAGCCCGGCGGCGCGCACGGCCTGCGTGCACCGAAGTCCCCCGGTTGCAACGTCTACGAACGTCGCGGTGGGGGTGTGGGACGGAATCTCGCGAACCAACGCGAATTCCCCATCCACACTAGCCGAGGGTCCGGGCGAAGAGAAGCGCCCGAAAGCCGGTCGATCCGGCCGGCCGCCAACCGGGACGTACGCGGACGCAGGTTCCCCACGAACGGCAAGATCGGCCAGCCGACGTGTTCGTCAGAGCACCGAAACGCCGGCCCCGCTGGACCGGGCGGACGTGATCGTCACGTCGACCGGGAAGCCGAGACGCCCCGGTTCGGACAACTCGCCCGCGATTCGTTCGGCCGCACCGGGGCTCTCGGCGAACGCGAAGACCGTCGGCCCCCACGAGGTCTGGCCGACACCCTCGACCCCCGACTCGCGGAGTCGATCGACGATCCGGGCCGTGCTCGCGTGCGAGTACGTTCCTCCTTGGACGGCCGCGAAGGACTCGCCGACCCGGCGGCCGTACTCGTAGACCGACTGCGAGAACGCCCCGAAGTCCCCGGCTCGCAGCGCCGGTGTCATCCGCTCGTCGACCAGTCGCCACAACGAGGCGACATGGTCCGACAACGTGGGGGGCAGCCGTGCGAACGCCTCGGCCTCGGCCTCGTTCGCGAGGCCCTCGCCGCGGCCGGGCATCACCAGCAGCACACGCCAGTCGAGCGGGAACTCGATGCGCTCGGCCAACTCGCCGAGCTTCTCGCCAGAGCGGTGTCCACGATCGACGAGGAACCCGCCACGGACGAAGCCGTGCAGTCCGACCGCCGACCGATGACCGCGCCCGGTCCGCTCGGCCAGCTCG
The DNA here is from genome assembly GCA_028284885.1 of Planctomycetaceae bacterium. Lineage (GTDB taxonomy): Bacteria > Planctomycetota > Planctomycetia > Planctomycetales > Planctomycetaceae > JANQQW01. The sequence goes on along the minus strand of JANQQW010000214.1, from coordinate 2,357 downwards.
GCAGCCGTTAGCCGCTCTGTCTCGCCGTCCAACGTGGCGAGCCCCTGGACGACGGCCGCGGCCAACTGGGTCCCAGACCCCAGTCCAGCGTGCCGCGGGACGACACGCTCGACGTGAACGGCCGCCGGCCAACTGATGCCGCGGCACGATCGCACGCGGTCCAGGACCCGGACGACCCGCGCGACGTAGTCTTCGCCACCCGCGGCGTCGTCGCCGGTCGTCACGCGGTCGCTCGTCGATCTTTCGAGCCGCAGCGTGAAACCGGGCTCCTCCAGCACGAGTCCGCAGCCGCCGTGGTTCGGGCCGTCGGTCATGCCGTGCGCGAGCAGCCCGAGGTGGAGTCGGGAACCGGTCCGAATCGCGACGGTGTCGGGCACGACGACGGGTCAGGCAGGAGTCAGAGGGCCTCGGGCGAGCTCGCATCGTACTCGTCGACGAACGTACGGAGCAGGGCGAACGCCTCTCTCTCCTGCGGCCCGGCCGTCTTCTCGACCGGGGACGCCAGCCTGTCGAACTGGGCCAACACGTCGTCGCGGGGCAGCAGGTGCAGCCGCGTCGCGAGGATCGCCCCTTCCAGCACGGCGTGCTTCGCCCGGTTGAATCCGAAGAAGTCCCGCAGGCGACCGACGTGCACGATGCGAGCCCGGGCCTCCGTCCGTTCCGTCGAGTCGTCGAGTTCGTCGAGCGTGAACTCGTACCACCGACAGGCCTCCTCGAGCACGGCCCCCTCGACTCGCTCGGCGGGCCGTGTGGGGGGCACGTCGTCGAGCCGGCCGATCGCCGCACGGGCGAAGAGGAGCACGTCGTCCGTCACGTGCAGCACGCCCTCGGGACGACGCTTGAGGTTGGCGTACGTTCGCGACGTTCGGAACGGCCGCAGCAGCAGTGTCTCCAGCGACTCGTCGACGACCGGTCCCATCGGCGCGACGTTCACGCTGCCGTCGTCGTTCCGCGTCGTCACGATCCCCTCGAGTATCACGGCGACTCCGGCTTCGCGCGGCGTTGGGCGAACAGCCACTTCCACGTCTCGGCGGAGTCGTACGTTCGCGACCAGCTGTTGTGTCCCACGCCGGGGTAGACCGTGTGCTTCGGCGAGCCGCCGGCCGCCTTCATCGCCTCGACCACGTTCGCCGTCCGTTCGGGCGGCACGGTCCGGTCCTTGTCGCCGTGGAAGGCCCACACGGGCACCTGGGCGAAGGTCTTCGCCTCGGCCGGATCCCATCCCCCGCAGATCGGGACGGCCGCCGCGAACAAGTCGGGCCGTGCGGCGATCGCGCCGAACGAGCCGAAGCCGCCCATCGACTGCCCCGTGACGTAGACGCGGTCCTCTTCGACCGGCAACGTCTTCTTCAACGAGTCGACGAGGGCCAACGCCCGCGGCAACGCGTTGCGGCCCGGCAGCAGGTTCATCGACTTCGGCATCGCCCACCGCTCGGCTCGCGTGACGGCCGGCGCGACCACGATGCACGGATTCGCCTTCTGCATCTCCTTCAACGCGAGAACCCCGGCGGCCGACGTGTTTCCCCCGCGGCCGTGCAGGCAGAGCACCAGCGGGTACTTCGTCTCTGCCGACGGGTCGAACCCCGGCGGCACGAGCATCCAGTAGTGCAGCGTCCCGCCGTCGGCGTCCTTGAACAGACGCTGCTCGAACCCCGCGGCCTTCGTGGGCGGCCTGGGGACGTCGTCCCCAAGTACGGAGGAGTTCACGATGCTCAACAGGCAAACGGCGAGTCGAACGGTCTTCATGGTTGGCTGCTCCGGGTGACGACTATTTCTGGACCTTCCGCCAGTCGAACGCCTCGGCCACGACGTCGGCGTGCAACGCCAGCATCTTCGCCTTCAGGGACTCGAGGAGTTCCGGATTCTCCTTCGCGAGATCGCGCTTCTGACCCGGGTCCTTCCGCAGGTCGTAGAGGCGGAAGTTCAACAGCTCCGTCTCCTTGACCGGGCCGATCGTCTCCTCCTTGAAGAAGTTCGCCCGCGGCAGGTCGAGCGAGGGGTCGGCGATCAGGCAGTGGTCGCCGTCGCGGATCACGCACACCGGTCGCGACGGGCTGTAGAACCAGTACAGCGGGTGCGGCCTGTCGAGCTTCTTTCCCTGTGTGACGAGTGGCAGCAGGCTCACGCCGTCGATCGTGCGGTCGCTCGGCACCTTCGCCCCGACGACGTCGCACACGGTCGGCAGCAGGTCGACGAGGCCGGCCGGCTCGCCGGTGACGGTGCCCGGCTTCACGTGGCCCGGCCAGCGGACGAGGCCCGGCTCGCGGATGCCCCCTTCCCACAGCGTCGTCTTGCGACCCGTCAGCTCGCCGTTGCTGCCGGCCACGTAGCTGCCGTTGTCGGAGGTGAAGACGACG
>JANQQW010000212.1 GCA_028284885.1 Planctomycetaceae bacterium | reverse complement strand
CGTCGTCTTGCGGACGGAGGCGAGGCCGACGGCAACCGACGACGTCGTCTGGAGATCGGCCGTAACGCTCCTTGCTCGGAACCGGGCGTCGGGCCGCGTGCGGATTCCACCGCCCCTGCATCGCGAATCGTCGAATGCTGACATAGACTGCCCCTTCCGGAATCGAACGCGAGGACGCCGACGTGTCGACTGTCATCACCGCTTCCCCTTGGGCCGAGTTGGCCGACCGCGTGTTGGACGGGCACGCCGTGACCCGCGACGAGGCGGCCACCCTGCTCGACTCGCGGGACGACGAGCTGCTCGCCCTGCTCGACGCCGCGTTCCGGCTCCGTCGGCGGCACTTCGGCAAGGCGGTGCAGCTGTACTACCTGAAGAACGCCAAGAGCGGCCTCTGCCCGGAGGACTGCGGCTACTGCTCGCAGTCGGTCGTCTCCGAGGCGCCCATCGAGAAGTACGCCTGGCTCAACGAGGAACGCCTGCTCGCCGGCGCTGCGAAGGCGGCCGAGGCGAAGGCGAAGACCTACTGCATCGTCGCCAGCGGCCGCGGCCCCTCGAACCGCGAGGTCGAACACGTCGCCGGCGTCGTCGAGAAGATCAAGGCGGAGCACGGCCTCCACATCTGCGCCTGCCTCGGGCTGCTGGAACCGGATCAAGCCAGGCGGCTCAAGGAGGCCGGCGTCGACCGCGTCAACCACAACCTCAACACCAGCGAGTCGCACCACGACGAGATCGTCTCCACGCACACCTTCGCCGACCGCCTGAAGACGCTCGAGGTCGCCAAGGAGGCGGGACTCGAACTCTGCAGCGGCCTCATCGTCGGCATGGGTGAGAACCACGGCGACCTCGTCGACGTCGCCCTCAAGCTCCGCGAACTCGACGTGCAGTCGATCCCGGTCAACTTCCTCAACCCGATCGACGGCACGCCGATGGAGGGCCGCGAGGATCTCGACCCGCGGTTCTGCCTGCGGGTGCTCGCGATGTTCCGTTTCGTGAACCCGGCCGTCGAGATCCGCATCGCCGGCGGCCGCGAGGTCAACCTGCGGTCGCTGCAGCCGCTCGGCCTGTACGCGGCGAACTCGATCTTCGTCAGCGACTACCTCACCACCCCCGGCCAGCCGGAGAGCGAGGACTTTCGGATGATCGAAGACCTCGGGTTCGAGGTCGTCGTGGCCGGTTGTGAAGAGAGCTGCTGAGCTACTAGTTCACGCGGAACCTGTTCGGTCCGACTCCAGTCTTGCTGGACCACGCTGCTGAACTTGGAGGCCCGGATGGCCATCGACGAACTGACAGCAGTCGTTCCGCCACCAGCAGACAGCGGCTTTGAAGAAGAGGTGTGGGACGAGGTGGAGGAGTGGCTTGGGTTTCCGCTGCCAGCCGACTACAGAGAGTTCGCGAGAACCTACGGAAACGGCACGTTTTGCGACACGTTCCTGATGGTGTACTGTCCTTCATCGTCGTTCGACTCCTATCGCGGTCTCGTCGAGTACCAGGCCAGCGCACGTCCGACGCATGAGGATGCGGCATACCGAAGGCACCCGAGTCGGCCGGGATTGTTGATCTGGGGTGGGGACGAGAACGGGAATCGGCTGCACTGGTTGACCGATGGGGATCCAGATTCATGGCCCGTGGTCGCCGAGTCACACGAACGTGACTTCGAGCGGTTCGACACTTGCATGACGTCGTTTCTCGCCGGGGCGTTTCGGAACGAGATTCGCCCCCGGCACATCTGGTATCAGCCATTCGACGAGTCCGAACTCGAGTTCTTTCGGACTTGAGGCTGCGACGGCTCGGAGTGCGGCCCCGACAGAATGCCCCACGATCGTGTGGCGTCATCCCCAAGACGGCATGATCCGATGTCCCGCCTCGACCATCTGAACCCGCCGCAGCGCGAGGCGGTCGCCACGCTGTCCGGCCCGCTGCTGGTCCTCGCCGGGGCCGGCACGGGGAAGACACGCGTCATCACGCACCGCGTCGTCGAGCTCATCCGGAACGGTGTCCCGCCGGACCGCATCCTCTCGGTCACCTTCACCAACAAGGCGGCCCGCGAGATGCTCGAGCGGACGAAGGGCCTGCTCGGCGGACGCGTGAAGCCCGCACCGATCGTCTCGACGTTCCACTCGCTCTGCGTCCGCATTCTCCGCGAGGACGCCGAACTCCTCGGCTACCCGGGGAACTTCGTCATCTACGACCGCGGTGAGCAGGAGTCGGTCGCCCGCACGGCCCTCCGGGACGTCCGCGTCGGCGACGGCGCTCTGACGCCGGCCGACCTGCTGAATCGCGTGGGCCGGTGGAAGATGCTCGGCATCCCCCCCAGCCAGGCGACCGAGGCGGTCGAGGACGATCTCGACTTCCTCGCGGCCGTCGCGTACCGCAAGTACCAGTCGAAGCTGCGGGCCGTCGGCGCGGTCGACTTCGACGACCTGCTGCTGCTGGTGAACCAGCTGTTCCGCGAACGGCCCGAGGCGCTCGACCGCTGGCAACGCCGCTTCAGCCACGTGCAGATCGACGAGTATCAGGACACCAACGGCGTCCAGTTCGACTTCGTCGAGGCACTCGTCCGGCCGCACCAGAACCTCTGCGTGGTCGGCGACGACGACCAGTCGATCTACGGCTGGCGTGGGGCCGACGTCGCCCACATCCTCGGCTTCTCGTCGCACTTCCCGAAGGCGAAGGTCGTCCGGCTGGAGGACAACTACCGCTGCACGCACTCGGTCATCGAGCACGCCAACCGGCTCGTCCGCCACAACACGGGCCGCCACCAGAAGACGCTGCGGGCCCACAAGCCGGGCGAGGACGTCCGCTTCCTGGAGTTCCCCGACGAGAAGAGCGAGGCCGAGGGGGTCGTCCGCGAGATCGCCTACCTGCTCGGGCAGGAGAACGTGGCGCCGGAGGACGTGGCGATCCTGTTCCGCACGAACGAGCAGCCGCGGGCGTTCGAGACCGAGCTTCGCCGTCGGCAGATCCCGTACGACATCGTCGGCACGCAGTCCTTCTTCGACCGCCGCGAGATCAAGGACCTGCTGGCGTACCTGAAGGTCGTCGCCAATCCGGCGGACGAGGTCTCGCTGCTCCGTATCGTCAACACGCCGCCGCGGGGCATCGGCAACGGGACCGTCCAGAAGGTGCTCGCCCGCGCCGTCTCCGCCGGCAAGCCGTTGTGGGACGTGGTCCCCGAGGCGATCGCCGCCGGCGAGGTGCCCGACCGGGCGGCCAAGGGGTTCCGGTCGCTGCGGTCGCTGCTGGACGGCTACCGCGACCGCTTCCAGTCGAACCCCCGCCGCCTGCACGACACGGTACGTAGCCTCGTCGACGACGTCGGCTACTCGGCGGAGATCGAACGGCAGTACAAGTCGGCCGACCAGCAGCTGCTTCGCGAAGAACTGCTGGAGCAGTTCTTCGACACGATCCGCGAGTACACCGACCGGGAGTCCCGGCCGTCGCTGATCGGGTTCGTCGAGACGGCCGCGTTGTCGCTGCGGGACGACTTCGGCAGCGAGGACGACAAGAAGAAGCGGGCCGGTGCGGTCAAACTGCTCACGCTGCACAGCGCGAAGGGGCTGGAGTTCCCGCGGGTCTACATGGTCGGGCTCGAGGAGGGCATCCTGCCGCACCGCCGGTCGGTCGAGGACGGCAGCGAGACGGCGATCGCCGAGGAGCGTCGCCTCTGCTACGTCGGCATCACGCGGGCCGAGAACCACCTCGCCCTCAGCCGAGCGACGAGCCGCACGAAGTGGGGCAAACGCCGCCCAACGATTCCCTCGCGGTTCCTGTTCGAGATGCAGTCCGACGAGGAGATCGAGGAGTGGGAGGCCGCCCAGCAGGAGGCCGAGGAGGCCGCAGCCGAGGAGACCTGAAGGCGAGCGGCGGGTGTCAGCCCGCCGGTTACGGGTGAACAACGAGTCCAGCGTCATCCGACGGGCAACGCGTAACCGGGGGGCTGACACCCCCCGCTCGCCGATCGTACTATCCGGCGATCCGCTCGCTCATCCGCGTGTCGGTCGACGACGGCAGCCAGATCGGTTCGACGCCGCGACGCTCGAACATCTCGGCGACGTGTTCGTGACACGTCAGGCAGAGGACCTGTCGGCCCTCGCGGGCGAAGTCGAGCAGCGTGTCAACGGCCGCCTCCGTCCGGTCCCGGTCGAAGTTGACGAGCACGTCGTCCAGGACGAACGGCAGCTCGACCCCCTCGTCGGCGAGGTGGGCGACGAGGGCCAGTCGCAGGGCGAGGAAGACCTGCTCGCGGGTACCGCGGCTGAGGTTCTCGATCCGCATCGCCTCCCGGCCGTCGCCGTTGACGAGCAGCCGCGACTCGCCGAACGGCGTCCAGACACGGTCGTACCGGCCGAGCGTGAGCCGCTGCAGGTACCGGGACGCGGCCGCCAGCGTCGGCGGCTGGTAGGTCCGCTCGAGCTCCTCGACCGTCGCCCGCGCGGACCGCTCGACGACGTCGACGGCGGCGAGTTCCTCGTAGGCCTCGCAGAGCTGCTCATAGACCCGCTCCCGCTCAAAGCGAAGGTCGGCGGACCGCTCGTCGGACTCGGCGTCGGCCAGTTCCTTCTTCACCTGACCCAGCCGTTCGTGCAGCCGCGACAGCTCGCCGTCGATCTCGGAGAGCTCGAGTTCCGCGACTTCGACCGACTCGCGGGTGTTCGCCGGGTCGAAGTCGACGAGCTGCTCCTCGACGATGGCGAGGTCGTCGTCGCCGGCGGTGACGGTCTGCAGTTCCTCCTCGGCGATCGCCAGCAGTTCCTCGACCTCGGCCCGCTCGTCGTGCACGCGGGCGAGCTTGCGGAACTCCTCGACGGTGTCGACGCGGGCCCGACGCAGCAGCGACTTCTTGCGTCGCTCCCAGGTTGCGAGCTCGCTGCCGGCCTTGCGGGCCGTGTTCTGAAGGCGGCGAATGCGGCTGCGGAGGTCGCTTCGCTTCTCCCGCCAGGACTGGAGCCCGTCGAGCCGACGTTCCCACCGGGCGAGGATCTGTTCGACGCTGCCGCTGTCGTCGCCGAGCTGCCGCGCGATCTCCCGCACGCGGCCGTGCAGCCGCTCGAAGACGTCGGTCCGCGGAGCGCGTTCCGCCGACCGGACGACCCGTCGGGCGGAGACGGCGGCGACGACGAGGTCCCACTCCGCGTGGGCCTCCTCGATCTTCAGCGTCTCGGTGAGCGTGAGTTCGCGGAGCGTGGTCGTCCACTGCTGCCGGGCCGTTCCCATCTCGCGTTGGACCGAGTGGAAGCGGTTCCGCAGGGCGGTCTGTCGCTTGCGGAGCTTCACGGTCGACTCGATCCGCTCCGAGAGTCGCTCGAGTTCGATGAGCTCCCGCACCGTCGCGGCGACGAGTTCGGCGTCCCGTTCCCGCTGCTTCTCGGGAGTCGTGTCGGGAGCGGTCTCGCCGACGAGTTTCGCGATACGGCGGTCGGTCTCGCGAAGGGCGACCTCGGTGTCGTGTTCGTCGTCACGGAGGCGTTCGAGGGCGACCCGCAGCTCCTCCTCGAAGTGCAGCTTCAGGGCCCATGCGAGGCCGCCGCAGGTGACGCCGAGGAAGGCGTAGACGGCTCCGGCGATCGCACTGGTCTGCACGCCGGTCGAGAGCCCCGCCACGCAGAACACGAGGCCGCCGATGCCGAAGAAGCAGAGCACCCCGTACACCCAGTCGGGCACGGCGGCGCGGTCGTGCGTCCGGCGAATCTGCTCGGCGATCCCCTGCTTCCGTTCCTCGAGCTCTGCGTACTTGGCCCGCAGCCGGCCGACGGACTCGAGTTCGGCGAGCCGCGTGCGGCGGTCCTCGACGGCGTCCTTCACCGAGTGGCCGGCGAGGTCGCGGGTCTTCTCGTGCAGCTCCGCCTGCCGTTTCTGAACGGCCTTGTCGAGTCGTCGTCGCAGACGACGGAGCCGGCGGCGGCGGACGAGGGACTTCTGGTACAGGCGGGCCGCCGCGGTTAGTCGGCTGCTCCCGTTGGTGATCGCGGCCGACTTGTCGAGCCGGGCGTCGGTCCACTCGCGACCGAGCTTCTCGCGGGCGGCGGCCAGTCGCTTGCGGGCCGCGGCCACGTCCTCGGTCACCACCGGAGCCGCGTGGTCCGCACCGGCGAGCTCGTCGCGGACCTCCAGCAGCCCGCGAATGGAGCAGGCGTGGTCGACGAACGCATCCGGTTCCCCGGTCCGCTTGTACTCGGTCGTCAGCGACTTGAGTTCACGGTGAGCCTGTTCGCGGCGACCGCGGGCCTCGGCGAGCCCCTTGGTCACGCGGTCGAGCTTCGCGATGCCGTCC
>JANQQW010000188.1 GCA_028284885.1 Planctomycetaceae bacterium | reverse complement strand
GACGACCCCCGCAACCCGACGCCCCCACGACCCGCAACCCGACACCCACCACCACCGCCGCCCACCCGCCACACAACCGCAACTCCCGTCACCGCCCGCCCCCGTTCCCCCGAGGAACGACGGCGGGCGGCTTCCGTCGAGGCGGATGGCTAGACCAGCCCTGCCGCCGCGAACATCGAAGCCGCTTCCTCTTCGTCCGCGCCGATGTGCAGCACCTCCCCCTCGTCCCGGCCGGTCGCCATGCAGGCCAGCACTCGCTGCTCCAGCCAGTCTTCCGGCAGCCGCTCCCGATAGATCCACAGATCGACGAGGTAGAACGACTCGCCACGTGTCACCTCGTCCGGCACTCGCCGACGTCGCCCTTGCGTGTGGTTCACGTTCTTCAGGCTGGCCGCGAACTCCCGCTCCACGGCAGAAAACTCGGGCGCTTCTCCCAGGGCGTCCAGTTCTGCGAGCCGGGCCGCCACCTCCCGCATGGCGGCCAGGTAGTCGGGCGTCGGCTTCTCGAAACCGATGACGGCGAACCCGGGTGTCTCGGGGTCGCCGTTCGGATCGTACAGCGTCTCGTTCGCCATCAGCAGCACCCCCAGAACCGGCTGCCCGTTCTCCCGCACGAACTTCTCGTGCATCGCGAACTTCACCTGCAGGAAGACCAGGAAGCCGACGACCAACGCCACCAGCACACCGAGAATCCACCAGATCATGACGATCCTCCCCAACGCATGGCCCAGCTGACAGGACCGAACCGTCGAACTGCTGCTCCCGGAGGATGCGCGACGAACACGGCCACCGACCGGCATGCTGACATGCCTTGCCGCTCGTTCCAACCAGAAACAAGGGCCCTGTCGGCGTCACTCGCGATCCACCGGCTTCTCCAGGTGCTTGAAGTAGTCGATCTCCGGGAACTCGGTCTGTTCCTCGATCCTCGCCCGCACGTGGGCGATCGCGTCACCGACGAGCTTCTTGTCGGCGGCGTCCGGGTCGAGGCGGCCGTTGAACAGCAGCACCCAGTTCACGCCCCGCGGAGACCGCTTCATGAACGCCCGGCTGCCGTAGTTGCGACCGTCCTGGAAGTAGCCGAACTCGCGGCCGTCCTCCGAGACGATCGTCGTGGGCCACCCGAGGCCCGGATGCGGCTCACCGGACTTCGACTGGTAGGGGGGCGGCGGGGCCGTCAGCATCAGCCGCTGCGTCTCGGGCCGCAGCAGCCGTTCGCCGTGGCTGCCGTCGAGGGCGCAGAGGAATCGAACCATGTCGAGCGAGGACGCCGTCCAGCCGAGCGCCGCGTTGGCGAACGTTCGCTGCAACGGCGGGAAGGGCTTCCCGCCGTCGACGAAGCGGTGCGACTCGTTCTCGAAGTACTCGACCTCGCCGTGGTGCAGCCGGGCGGTCGTCGCCCCGGCCGGCTTCAGCACGTGCTCCTGCACGTACTTCTCGTACGACTGGCCGCTCGCCTTCTCGATCACCTCGCCGAGGATCACGTAGCCCACGTTCGAGTAGACCGACTTCCGGCCCGGTTCGAAGTCGAGGCTGACGTCCCACATTCGCGAGAGGAAGTGCTCGGGGGTGATCGTTCGCACGTCGTCCAGCTTCCGCACGTCGGCCACGATCCCGTCGAGCGGCTCACCCCGCCGCGTGCGGTCCCAGCCCCCCGTGTGGTTCAGGCAGTGACGGACCGTAACCCGCTGCAGCCGGAGGTCGACGCGACCGCCGCTGAACGGCTTGATCTCTGAGAGATAGGCGAAGACCGGCTCGTCGAGATGGAGCTTGCCCTGTTCGACGAGCTTCAACGTCGCCGCGGCCGTCAGCGGCTTGGAAAGGCTGGAGAGGGCGATCAACGTCTCCGGGCGAACCGGCGTGCCTTTCTCGTCCGCCGTGCCGTAGCCGCGGTAGTGGACGAGCCGTCCCTCGACGGCGATCGCGAGCGACGCCCCAGGGATCCCGTGCCGCACCAGCATCGCACACACGGCCTCGTCGAACGCCTCGAGTCCTGGCCCCGCGTTCCCGGTCCGCGGCAGCGAGTCGGCCGAGAGCCGCTCCTGCGCGGCTCCCGGCGAAGCCAACGCGAACACCGCCAACGAGGCAAGAAGCGTTCGGGCGATCGTCATGGAGTTCTTCCCGCGAACGGCGAGGGGGGAAACACGGTCGGCCGAACGGCGACGACCGCACGACGTGCACTCTGACGGACGCCGCGGGAACTCGCCACCGGGGACCGCACGGGTCTCTCGTCGGATCGCGGTCGACCGCCGCGTCGAGCCGTGAGTTGGGGACTTCAACCACGACACTCGTTCCACGTCACGGACCGAGCACGCCGCCAGCCGACGCGGACATCAAGAAGTGACCGGTCGGCGATGAAGTTCTGGTGAGTCGTCAAACATTCATCTTCGCTTCGAAGACGATGAACGTGCTCGGGTACAACGAGGCCCGACGGTCGTGGCCTCGCTCGCTGCGTCCCGCCCTCGCGCTCGGGATCGACTTCTCTCTTGATGACCACGGACGGCACTCGTGCCAGCGTGGGTGTTCGATTTTCCCGCCCCCCCGACTCCCGGACAGCTCATGCCCACCCGCAGTAGACGCTCCGCCTTCACCCTCATCGAACTTCTGGTGGTGATCGCCATCATCGCGATTCTCATCGCGCTCCTGTTGCCCGCCGTGCAGCAGGCCCGTGAGGCAGCTCGCCGATCGAGCTGCAAGAACAACCTGCGACAGCTCTGCCTCGCGCTGCACAACACGCACGACACCCGCGGGGCCTTCCCGGTCGGCGTGCGGGCCGCGTGGGGTCACTCTTGGAGCTACGACATCCTTCCCGGACTGGAGCAGAGGCCGCTGTACGACAGCATCACCAAGCCGTTCAGCGACAGCGGTTCCTGGACGGGCACGGACACCAGGAGCTTGGAGTTGCAACAGCTGGCGCGGACCCCGATCAACGTCTTTCGATGCCCCTCTCAGCCGGTTCCCGCCCAGGAACCGGACGACGTCAACGGTCTGACGGACCGGTCGATCTCCACCTATTCCGCCTGCGCCGGCGGCGATGCCGTGGACGACAACAACGGGTCCGACGGCATGGCCACCTCCAACGGGATGTTCCTCGCAGTCCCGTTCTCCAGCGGGAGTTCCCCGGACCTTCCGGGCCGCTCGATTCGCGACGTGGTCGACGGGCTCTCGAACACGGTCATGATCGGCGAGGTGGAGTACCAGCTCGACAGTGCCAAGGGCTGCAACATCTGCGACCGCTACCTGTACTACCACATGGACGCGGACAGCGGCAGCGGCGGCGACTACTCCGGGGCGCTCGCCTCGACCTTCTACCGCATGAACTCGGACGCCACGAGCAACAACGAGCGGGAGTCCTCCTTCGCCAGCTTCCACACGGGCGGAGCCCAGTTCGGGATGGGAGACGGCCGCGTCGTGTTCGTCTCGGAGAACGTCAACATTGACGTGTGGCGTGCCGTGGGCTCCATCGACGGCGGCGAGACCGAGACCCTGCCGTGAACCAGTTCGCCAACTCCCAACACGTTCGTCGCAAGGCCGTCATGTACCGTCTGACGTCGCTGCTGGTTCTCTGTGTTCCGCTCTTCGCCGGCTGTGGGGGCGAGGAGAGACAGGCCACCATCCCCGTCGAGAAGGTCGTCGGCGACACCCCGGAACCGACTGGCGAGGAACCGGTGCTCTCGGGAGAGGGTCCCTGAGGACTGGAGCCGGTCGAGCCGCCACGCTTCTCGTGAGCACGGAAGTACGGTCCGGCCGAAGTGCGAGGTTGATGAGTCCGCGCACAGGTGATGGATCTTCGAAGAAGGTCTCGTGAATCACCGGACATTCATCGTCGGTTCGAACTCCGCACACGCCCTCGAATACAACCGTGTCTTGGCGTCGTGTCCCCAATCGACTGCGATCGCTCCCCTCGCCTTGTCGCCTCTCTCCGAGGCCCGGAAGACCTCACTCTGAGGTTGCCTTCAACGTAGACCGGCTCGTCACCCCCAGCCGACTGCGTACTGGATGCGAACTTCCGACGCGTGCTCCCGTCGTCCCAATTCCTTCCGTCCTAGTGCCTTCCTCGGAGAATCGTCGTGCCACCAAGTTCAGAGTCCACACAGTTCTCGGCCCGCCGTGGGTTCACGTTGATCGAGCTTCTCGTCGTGATCGCGATCATCGCGATTCTCATTGCCTTGTTGCTGCCCGCCGTGCAACAGGCCCGGGAGGCTGCCCGGCGTTCGCAGTGCAAGAACAACCTCAAGCAGATGGGACTCGCTCTCCACAACTACCACAGTTCCCACAGCGTGTTCCCGCCCGGCGGTGTCATCGGCGCCTGCGCCGGCAGCCCCCCCACGATTCTCACGGGACTGCAGGAGTGCGGCAGCGGCCAGAGCCTCGGGGGCAACTGGGCCCTCTTCATCCTCCCGGAGATGGAGCAGCGCAACCTCTGGGACGTCGCTCGTCCGATTCTCGAGGGCAACGACCCACTGGACTTCATGAACAACCAGTTCGGGCACTTCGCGCCCAACTCCTACCGCTGCCCGAGCCATCCGCTGGACAACCGCGGGAACGTTGCCTTCCGGTCCTTGGAGCACATGTCCCGCGGAAACTACGCGGCGAGCTTCGGCTCCGGCACGCTCAGTCAGTCGTACAACGGCGCGAATGCCGGCGTGTTCACGGTGAACTCCGACACCGCCTTCCGTGACATCACCGACGGAACGTCGCAGACCGTGATGCTCAGCGAGGTGCGTTACCGGGTCGGGAGCACGAGCGACTCGCGTGGGGCCTGGGTTCACGCGGCCCTCGGTTCCTCGAGCTTCAGCACGGGACGTTCCCCCAACGACCCGACGAGCGACCTGATCGTCAACTGCGACAACGACGCGAGCCTCCCCTGCACGGAGGTGACGAACGGAGACGCGGCGGCCGAGGGGACGCAGATCGCCGCCGCCCGCAGCTTCCACACCGGCGGCGTGCACGGCACGCTCGCGGACGGCTCGGTCCGGTTCTTCAGCGAGAACATCAACATCGGCGTCTGGAACGCCTACGGAACGATGAACAACGGCGAGACGATCAGCGAGTGACGCAACGTCGTTCAACCGAACACATCAAGGAGATACCAGTGACCAGGGCCAAGCTGCTCTTCTCGGCACTCGCGTTGTGCCTCGTCGCCGCCGTCTCGGGTTGCGGTGGCGAGTCCGGCGGCGGTGACACGCCGCCCATCGGGGATCGGACCCCGACCCCCGAGTACACCGACCCGTAGAGACGGCAGAGGGAGTGTGCGCGGCGGTCCACCGCCGCGCACACCCGGCCGTTTCGACTTCGACAGCCTCGTTTCCGTCGTCGACTGACGGGGGCACGAACCAGCCCCGGCTCTCGGGGACCGTGACGAGACATCGTGTGACCGTCATCACGAACGACTCGATCGTGGCCTCCGGGCCGACCCGCCAGCCCGCGGGTTGGTTGCTGGGACCGGGTGTCGATGCGCTCTTCGTTGCCAACCTGACGTGGCCGCTCGTCCCGCTGCTGGGACTGCTGGGCGGGTTCGAGATGCACGAGGGCCTGCGTTTCTGGCAGGTCTACTTCGTCACGGCCCCTCACCGGTGGATCACGCTCGCACTGGTGTTCCTCGACCGCGAACGCTTCGCGACTAGCCCCGTGCTCTACACCGGCATCGCGGTCGTCGCGGTCACCGGCGTTCTGGCGGTGCGGTTCTCCACGGGCGCCCTGACGTGCCTCTTCGCCGTCGACTACGCGTGGAACGCGTGGCACTTCGCCGCGCAGCACCACGGGGTCTTCCGACTCTACGAGCGTCAGGACACGTCCCGGCGAACGAGAGGGTCCGGCCTCGTCCGGCACGGACTGCGCGGGCTCGTGCTCTACGTCGCGTTTCGGGTGGCCGTGGGCACGTGGCGAGACGTAGGGACCAACACCGTCCTGCAGTGGATCGACGTCGTCCTCCTCGGCGCGATCGCCGCTCTGCTCGTCTTGGAACTGGTGGGGCCGCGGCGATCGACCGTTGCCGCACGAACGTATCTCGTGAGCGTCGTCCTGCTCTACGGCGGACTGTTACTCGCCGTTCACCGGCAGCGTCCTGACCTCGTGCTCCTGCTCGCCACGGCGTCGGCGCTCTTCCACGCCACGGAGTACCTCGCCGTCGTCTCCTGGTCTGTCCGTCGTCGGCACGGCGGCACCTCGTCGGCGGACGCTGGCACACGGCAAGCCGAGCCCGGTCTGTTCGCTCGGTTTGCGTCCTGTTGGCTGCTGACGCTCACCGGGTTCGCCCTCGTTCTGGGGCTGGTCGCGTGGTCGGTCAACCAGCGGTGGGTCGAACTCTGGCTGGGCGTCAACCTGGTCGCAGCGTTCCTGCACTATGCCTACGACGGCATCATCTGGCGTGTTCCACGCAGGAGGAACGGGTGAGGGTCCCCGAACCGAACTGGTCGCCCCGCGATTCCGCGGTCGCCTTCGTCTTGGCGGGGGTCTGGACGGCCGTCGTGTTCGGCGAGCCAACGTGGCTCGTGCCCCCGTTCGCCACTTGGGACGTGGCTTTGGTCGCCGTTCTCGCCGGAACGCCACTGGCCGTGTTGTCGTCCGGATGGGCCGGTCGACTCGACCCGTCTCCGGCGAACCTCTTGGGACGAGTCGTCGGAGCCGCGGCCCTCGTCGTCTCGGCCCTCCTCGCCAGTCTCGCCGTGGTTCCGCGGACGTGGTCCGCGGACGAGCCCAGCCTCTGCTGGGGCCCGCTGATCGGACCGGTCGCGGGCGTCGGCGTCGCTGTGTCGGTGGTCTTGACGGCCTCCCCGGGCCGCACCGTTTCCGCGTCGCTCGTTCGACCGGAGTACCGGTGCGCCGCCGTCGTCGTCGCGCTGTTGGCGGCATTCGCCTTGCCCTCGGCCTACGTCGCCAGCCGGTGCGAACGGCTTCAGGTGCGAATCGGCGAGTCTCTCGAACAGTATCGGCTCGTCCGCGCGCTGTCGCTGTCACGGGAGTTGCACCTGCTCTCTCCCGCCGATCAAGTCCGCGACCGGCCGTCCGCGCACTTCTGCGGCGGGAGAGAGCAG
>JANQQW010000172.1 GCA_028284885.1 Planctomycetaceae bacterium | reverse complement strand
TTCGACCTCGGGCTCCTCGGGCTTCGGAACGGCTGCCTCCACCATGGTCGCGTCGACCGACTCCACTTCCGGCGCCTCCTCTTCATCCGGTTCGGGCTCCCCGCCGATCTCGAAGGTCGCTGCGGGCCCGGTGAGTATCTGTTCGAGTTCCGGCAGAACGACGTCGACGAGAGCGGCGTCGGCTGCCTCCGGCCGCACGACCGTCTCCGCCGACTCCGGCAGTTCGACCTCGGCGACCGGCTCGATCGCGGCGGCCGGCTCGATCTCGGCCACTGGCTCGACTGGGGCTTCGTCGATCTCCACTTCGTCCGCAACCGTCTCGACCGCGGTGGGATCGACCGGCAGGCCCCGCAGGCGTCGGCCGCCCACCGGCAGTGGCTCCTCCTGCCACTCGACGGTCTCGTCGAACTTCCCGAACGGCGACTTCGTCCCGAACGAGTCGAGCGCCGCAGGAAGGCGGGCCTCGGGGGAGAGTGCATCACGCGTGGCCCGAGGTTCGTCGACTGGCGACGCGTCGATCCGGGCCTGTTCGTCGGTCGGTGCGGGGGCTTCGACGCACGACGGCGACTCCGTCACCGACACAGCCGACTCCTCGTTCGAGTCGTCGGTCCAGCCGACCTCGAACACGACGGCATCGCACTCGGTGGACTCCGCTGCCGCCGGCTCGGAAGTCGTCTGACAGTCGAGTTCCGACTCGGTGGTGGACGACGGCTCGCCGATCTCCAGCACCGCGGCCGGCTCTTCGAAGGGCTCTTCGGCCGGCTCGAAGACGACCGGTTCGGGTTCGCCGAGAGACGACGCGTCCGGGGCCTCGGTCAGCGTGGCATCCGGTTCGTCGTCCAGCGGTGCGTTCCAGTGCAGCGGGAGGTGCTTCAGGTTCTCGTACGCTTCGAGCACCATCTCGACGTCGGCCGGGCGACGTTCGTCGACGTGGGCGAGCAGCAGCGTCTGGTCGCAGAGCTGGTTGAGCGCTCTCGGCGAGCCGTCCGCCGTGCGGACGATCAGGTCGAACGCTTCCTCGTCGAAGCAGACCTCGGCGTCGCCTCCCGCCCACTCGACTCGGTCCGCGACGTACGACTTCGACTCCTCCCGGCCGAGCGACTCGAGCATCAGGTGTCGGTGGACGCGTTGGTTGACGGCGTCGAGCCGCGGGTCGGCAAGCCGTTCCTCGAGTTCGAGCTGCCCGGCGAGCACGACGGTGGCCAGACGACGCCCCTCCTGCTGGGCCTCCGCGACGACTCGGAGCTCGTCGAGGACCTCGGGTTCGACGAGATGGGCTTCGTCGATCACCAGGACGGCCGTCTTCCCCTCGCCGCCGATCTGCCGCAGTCGCTCCAGCAGTCCGAGTCGAAGCTCGTCTTCGGGAAGCCGGGAGTACGGGGCCCCGAGTTCGAACAGGCAGGCTTGGAGCAGCGCCCGGCGGGTGGCGAAGCTGCCGCTGGCGACGAGGACCGGGAGGAACGCCTCGGTCAGGCTGGAGATCGCCTTCTGGCAGACGACCGTCTTGCCGAGCCCGCCGGGTGCAGTCAGCAGGACGATCGCCCCGCCGTCGGCGACCGCGGTCACGAGTCCGTCGACCGCCTCGACAGCCGTCCGCGTCGGGACGAAGGCCTCGGCCGTGGGCGTGGGGGCGAAGGGGCGACGCGCAAGCGAGAAGAACTGTTCGTACATCGCGGTGACCCGTCCTGGGAGTTTCAGACCGCCCGCGGCGCGCAACCGGTCCCTCCCATCTGATCGATCCATCACAATCGGAGGCTTGAAACGAACCTCTTCGACCGCACCCGGCCTCCGGTCGGGAAGCGGCCGGCGATCCACGGACCGGCGAAATCCGCCGAACCCAGCCGGCTCCCCGGCCTCGGGAGAGTCGGCGACGCAGAGACAACGCTGGAAAGAGGTTGTGGCCGGACACGGTCGTGCCACACATCGCCGATCGGCTCGGCGACACGGATCCCCGACGAGGCGGTCCTTTCGATTCTCGATTTGGAGGCCTACAATTGACGACTTCCCATTCCGAGCCCGAAACGCGCCGACTGTCGCCGAAACGGCCCCGGCGCGAATCGCCCATGACCGAACGAACGTTGAGTTTCGAGGACCACGACCAGATTCGTGCGCTCTTCGGCACTCGCGACCGCTTCCTGAAACAGGTCCGCGACCGGGTCGGGGTGGAGGTCGTCGTGCGCGGCGACGAACTCCGGCTCCGTGGCGAGGAGGACCGGGTGAGCGAGGGACTCCGCGTGCTGGGCGAGCTGAAGGAGATCGTCGGCCGGAAGGGCATGCTCTCCGAACGGGACGTCGAGTTCGTCCTGGACAGCGGAACGGGCGAGACGGTCGCGGAAGAACCGGAGAACGGTTCCTCGCTCGAGCAGGTCGCCTACGCGACGGCGACGGTCTCGGCCGAGCCCTCGACCGAACAACGTCGCCCGTCGAGCGA
>JANQQW010000164.1 GCA_028284885.1 Planctomycetaceae bacterium | reverse complement strand
CCGCTCGCCCGCCTGGGGCCGATCGCGCTCGTTCACGGCGGGGCCGTGATGTGCCTGTTCGCCTTGGAGGCCGTCCGCTTCCAGGAGCCGGGCAAGCGGATGGAGACGCTCGGCGTCGAGCTGATCATCACGAGCTACGCCGGGCTGCTGCTGGCGATCACCGTGCAACTCCGCTGGATCGCCGGGGCGGACGCCGGCTACCTCGTGCTCGGCTCGTTGCTGGTGACCGCGAAGGCGGGAGACGTCGGCGCGTACACGCTCGGGCGGTTGTTCGGGCACCACAAGATGACGCCGCGGCTGAGTCCGCAGAAGACCTGGATGGGGGCAATCGGTGCGATTCTGGGGGCGGGCGTGGGCAGTTGGGCCTGGCTACAGTTCGCGACGCCCCGGTTCGATCCCGCGTGGACGCCGCCCGACGCCGTCTGGTCGATCGTCTACGGCGTGGTGATCGGCGTGCTCGGCATCGTCGGCGACCTCTGCGAGTCGCTCATCAAGCGGGACGTGGGACGCAAGGACTCGGCCGTGCTGCTCCCCGGTTTCGGCGGCATCCTCGACCTGTTGGACAGCGTGCTGTTCGCGGGACCGGTCGCCCTGCTCCTGTGGCGGTTCCTGCCACTCGCGACCTGGATGTGACGAGAGTGTCCAGCGGTTGCGCAGTTGCCCCGGTCCGGGCTACCGCTTAGTCGTGTCGTCGCCAGGGCCTCCGCGCACTCAACCTCTTGTCGGTACCGTAAGGCATGACTAGCGTGACTCTGGGAACGTCACTCGGAGAACGGACGATGACGACGCAGTCGATCGACGGGACAAGACGGGAACGCCGCGAACTGCGGTTCGCGACGATGGACGACATGTTGGCCGAGGCGGAACGGTTGGCCGCCGCCCCGCAGGTTGAACTCGTCGGCAACTGGTCGTTGGGGCAGATCCTGGAACACGTCGCACTGGCGATCGAGAAGGCCATCGACGGGACGGCCGGGCAGGCCCCGTGGTACATGCGTTTGATGATGAAGTTCGTCGGCCCAAGCATGCTGCGAAGACTGGAGACGGGGACCGTCCCGTCGGGCTTCAGGATGCCCAAATCGCTGCAGGGGGACTTCCTCCCTGCGAACAACGTGACGACGGAAGACGGACTGGATCACCTCCGTCGGGCGGTCGAGCGGTGGAAGGCCGAGGACCGCCGGGCCACGCACGTGGCATTCGGCAGCATCACTTCGGAGCAGCACGACCTCGTGCAGCGCAGGCACGCGGAGATGCACTTCAGCCACGTTATCCCCCTCGACGAATAGTCGATGGTTCCGGGGCTTGCGTGTCCTACGCGGTTGTCTGCAGACTGAATGGCTCCACGAACGTTGTCCCCGAGGTCGCACTCCATGTCCCGCGTCGCGCTCGCCGTCCTGCTGTTCACCGCCGTCTCCGCCTTCGCCCAAGAAGAGGAGAAGCCGAAGCCGAACCCGAAGTACGCGGTCACCGATCCGGCCGAGGCGGCGAAGGATCCCGACTTCCAACTGCAGGGCGAGTACTTCGGCCGCATCCGCCGGGCCGACGGGAGCACGGGCTACGAGGGGCTACAGGTGATCGCCCGCGGCGACGGGAAGTTCGACGCCGTCCACTACCGCGGCGGGCTGCCCGGGGGTGGTTGGAACCGCACCGACAAGTGGCCGCTTTCCGGAACGCGCGACGGCGAGACGCTCACGCTGAGCGGTGAGGGGGGCACGGTCGTCGTCACGGGCGGCAAGGCCGAGGTGGCGACGAAGGAGGGCAACTCCCTCGGCACGCTCGACCGCATGCTCCGCGTCAGCACGCGACAGGGAGCCAAGCCGCCGCGGAACGCCACCGTGCTCTTCGACGGCTCGAACGTCGACGCCTTCACCAACGGCCGGATCACCGAGGACGGCCACCTCGACATGGGGACCGAGTTCGCGAACACCGCCAGCGACTTCAGGTTGCACGTCGAGTTCCGGCTCCCCTACATGCCCTATGCGACCGGGCAGCAGCGGGCCAACAGCGGCGTCTACCTGATGAGCCGGTACGAAGTGCAGGTGCTCGACTCGTTCGGCCTCGACGGCGTGAAGAACGAGTGTGGAGCGCTGTACCGACAGCAGGAGCCGGAGGTCAACATGTGCTTCCCGCCGCTCCGCTGGCAGACCTACGACATCGACTTCACCGCCCCGCGGTTCGACGAGTCCGGCAAGAAGGTCCAGAACGCCCGCATCACCGTGCTGCACAACGGCGTCCCCGTGCACGACGACTACGAGGTGGTCGCCAAGACCGGAGCCGGCAAGCCCGAGGGCCCGAACCTGCTGCCGACCAAGCTCCAGAACCACGGCAACCCGGTCGTCTTCCGCAACCTCTGGATCGTCAACCGCGGCACGCCGCCGACGGTGGCAAGTGGCTTCTGCGCCGAAGGCCATGCTCTTCGTGGGTGCCCACGCGCATTGACCTTCATACTCTCTCCAGACGCCCGGTGACCGAGACCACAGCTCAGGCCGACACCACCAACTGGAGTGCTTGCCCCGCCGTGGGCGACACAACAGTCAGTCGTGCGTAGGTCCTCGTTGTCTCGGCGGCAGTCACCGCCCGTCATCGACGGTTGCTGCTCACGCGCGTGCACGATACGCTGTAGTACACTCTTGACAGGTACTGCAGGAGCGCCGTGGCACAGGCCCCCTCAATGAAGAACAATCGCCCAACGTGCTTCGTGTCGTATGCGCACGCCGATGTCGATCGTGATCTAGTACTCTATCTTGTCGACCTAATACGGGAGAAGGTCCCGTCCGCGAACATCCTCGTCGATCAAGAGATTCGAGCGGGAGAACACGTCTCTCAGTTCATGGAGATACTTGGAACCGTTGATGCTGTAGTCGTGTTGCTGACGCCAGGTTATTTCGATGCAGTGTCAAGGGGAAGAGGAGGGGCCTACACTGAGTTCAAGAGTATCCTGAGACGCCAGAGCGCTCTGGACACTCACCACCGACGTGCTGGCGGAGAGTTCATCGGCTTTGAGATTCTGCCAATCCTGTTGGCAGGCAACTTCGCTGACGTCACCCCTCCAGAGTTGCGCGATCTCCTCGCCTTGGACTTCTCAGACGTCGTCGTCTCTCGCAGTACGGGAGGCGGATTCGCCGTGAGTCGGCACGCGAGGAGCCAGCACCTGCGTCGTTTAGCACGAGCGACGGACACCCTTGAGACGATCTCGCGCCTCAAGTCTGAACAGTTCCGTGAGGAACGCGACCGCCTCTCTCAAGAGCTCTTTGTAAACAGAAAGGCCGTCGAGAAGGAACTGGCAGACATTCTTGTCGAGACCACGTCACTCAAGCGGGTTTCGACGCAGTCCTCGTACTTTCTCGTCGGCAGAAAGGGCAGCGGCAAATCTACGATTGTCAACACGGTGCGGGCACGCGCAGGTGCGAAGTACAAGGGGATCTTGAGGTTGCGAGCCGAGGATCTTCCCTTCGGAGCTGCGTATGCAACACTTGACAGTGCAACCGTCAGCGATGCGAGATCGATCCTACCACCTCTCAGCTTCTTCTACATGGCTTGGGAGGGGTTCTTCAGAATGCTGATGGTTGACCTCCTTATCGAGAAGGCAGACCAGCTGTCGCCTCAGCAGCGTGCCAAGCTCGGCCCACTTCGCGAGCTGGCGTCCGAGTACGAGGGGCGACGTTCGGCGAATCTACATCAGTTTCACTTTCTCTCTGCCGTTGAGTACTTGGAAGACTATCTCGACGATCTCATCGAGGAGTCGCCGCGAGACAGTACGGACATGTACGCGCACATTCATTTGCGATGGAATGTCGAAGACTACTCCGACTACCTGCTTGGGGAATCGGCGAACGCTTCGCTGCGGTCGATTGTCTCGGATTGCACAAAGCGAGTCCTTGTCACGCTGGACGACTTCGACACCGTCTTCGACGAATTTCGGCGCGATTCAACACGGGAGGATGCCGCGTCGCGCTCAAAATTCGAGCGTGACTGGATCCGCTCACTCCTGCACATGGCAACAGATGCCCACCTGGGGCGGGAGAAGGAGCCGAGTATCTTTCGTCAGTTCGACTATTGCCTGACCGTGCCAGCGGATCGTTTCTTGGAGATTGTGGCGGCCGATCGCGACAGTTACCTCGTCCAAGGACGAATCACGACGCTGCTATGGTCTGGTGTCGAGCTGTGCGAGCTGCTTGTCAAGAGGCTGGAGAAGCTATATGGGTGCCCGACAGACGTGGGCTCCACTGCACTGCAGCGTCTTGAAGACTTGCTCGCGAAGTTCGTTCCAGAGCTACCGAAGATGATTGAGTTCGAGTACAACGGCCGTCAAGTCCGGATACACCTGTTCCTGTACGTTCTGCGGCACACTTTTTGGCGGCCGCGAGGAATGCTGCTGTACTTTGAAGCTCTCTTGGCTGCTTGTGAAGGCCGGCGTGGGAGAGGGCTGACATCGGACGCGGTCCGCAAGATCGTATCAGTCTGCACCTCCAAGATTGTTCGCACGGAGTTCGTGGAGGAGTACCGTTCTGTTGTGCCCAGCATCGAACGTATACTTGGAGCCTTCAGGCGTGCACCGCAAGTGCTCAGGGTGGAGGACATCCATGCAAGAGTGCAGTCGCAGACCTTTGTTCTCTCTGAAGGTGGCGAAGACATGTCGATTCGGGGCAAGGTTGAGGTCTTGTATGACCTCGGATTTATAGGTGTCCAGGTTGACGAGAATGCGTCCGAGCGTTCGCACATGCGTCACCCCCAAGCTTTCTATTTCAACGAGGGATCCGAGCGGTTTCGCAAGGAGTACGAAGTCGGGTTTCGGGAAACACGCTTTGTTGTACACCCGATATTCACGGAGTACCTAGACATCGATGTTTCAGGGCAAGACTTCATGTTGCGGTTCGAGTGGGAGTACCTCGACGTCATGCATGGAGTTATCGCGGCGGCGGGGTTCGACCTGTAGGCATAACGCCTGAACAGTGTTGGTCGTGCTGAAAGCGACATCCGTGGAAGTCACGCGTCCGACGTTCAACTTTACAGTTCCCTGAGCTTGGTAGGGCGGGCGAGATACGTCCAGATTCCGGACGGCTAGAATCTACGGTTTTTGCCGTTGACGTCTACGGGTTCCGCCGTAATGATGTCTCGCGTGACGTGGAGAACGTAGTCGAGCGAGTACGGACGATGGCGCGGCCGCGGAACGAGAACCCGACGCCCGGCGAGTTGGAGCTGCTGCGGATCCTGTGGGACCGTGGGCCGATGACGGGCCGCGAGATGCACGGGGCCCTGGTCGAGTTGGGGCAGGAGCGGGCCTACACGTCGGTGACGAGCCTGTTGAACGTGATGTTCGAGAAGGGCTACGTCGACAGGCAGCCGGCTGGGCGGGCGCTCCGGTACGCGGCCCTGATCTCGCCGAACGAGACGCTGCGGGACCTCGTGGGCGACCTCCGAGACCGGGCGTTCGAGGGCTCGGCCAGCACGCTGGTGACGCACCTCCTGCAGGAGGCCGCCCCGGACCGCGACGAGCTCGACGAGATCCGCAAGGCGATCGACGCCTTCGAGCAACGGGAGAAGCGACCCCGACGCCGACCGCGCAGGGGAGACTCGACGTGACCGAGTTCTTCGCTCACCCCGGCTGGCAACGGTTGCTGCTGGCACTCCTGCACTCGGCTTGGGTGATCGCCCTCGTCGGCGGTGCGCTCTGGCTCACGCTGCGGTCCGTCCGGAACCCGCGAACGCGATACGCGGTCGAACTCGCCGGCCTCGCGACCTTCGCCGTACTACCGGCCCTCGCGTGGGTCTTCGTCGACGTCCCGCGCACCACTCCCGAACGTCCCTCCGCTCTCGTTGACGACGACGGACGTGGCGACTTCGCCGATGCGATTGTGACGTCAGCAGGGGTGTCGCCGTCGGACGGGGAGTCGTCTTCGCGAACGACTTCGCCGGCGGCGACCAGCTGGCTTGACCGCCTGCGTCCGTGGCTGCTGGCCGCTTGGCTGTCGGGAGTCGGGCTGTTCACGGTGCGTCTGATGCTGGGGCTCGTCGGCGTCACGCGGCTCCTGCGGGGATGCGAACCGCTGCCCGAACGGCTCGTGGGTCGGGTCCGACGTCTGCGGCGTCGGCTGGAGATCCCGGCGTCGGTCGTCGTGGCGGGGTCGCGACGCGTGGTGGAGGCAATGGCAGTCGGGTTCGTCCGGCCGGTCGTGCTGGTCCCGACGTCGTGGTTGACGAGCATGCCGACGGCCGTGCTGGAGGCGATCGTCGCACACGAACTGGCCCACGTGCGGCGGTGGGACCTGTGGGTGAACCTGCTGCAACGGGTGTTGGAGACGCTGCTCTTCTTCCACCCGGTGGTGTGGTGGTTGTCCGGCCGGGTTCGCGTCGACCGCGAGTTGTGTTGCGACGCGTTGGCGGCACGGGCGACCGGGAAGCGGGTGTTGTACGCGCGGGCCTTGGAGTACGTGGCAATTCGCAGGGTCGAGGCGGCGACCCCTCTCGTGGCCGCCGGATGGGGAGGAACCAAGATGAGACTGCTCGAGCGAGTGAAGAACGTGTTGGGCGTGCCGGGCACGGCGGGCCGTACCGGTTGGTGGCCGTTGGCCGTTGTGGCGGTCGCCCTGGGGACGGCTGCCTGGTTCGGCGGCCCGGCCGTCTCGGCTGCCGTCGCCGACGACGAGGAGCGAGTCGAACGTCGCAACGGCGACCGCGAACGTGGCGAACGCGAGGAACGCCGCGAGGGGGATCGTGAACGCGGCGAGCGTGAGGAGCGGCGTGA
>JANQQW010000146.1 GCA_028284885.1 Planctomycetaceae bacterium | reverse complement strand
GGTCACGCCGTCCACGTCGTAGTCGCCGTAGATCGTGATCCGCCGCTTGTCCGCGAGGGCCTGTAGCACGCGGCCCGGCACTTCCTCGACCCCAAGCTCGTCGATCTCCACGACCCGAGCCTGCTGCCCGGCGTCGAGGCCGCTGCCGACCGCGTGCTACAGGCCCTCGCGGACAAGCGGCGGATCACGATCTACGGCGACTACGACGTGGACGGCGTGACCGGGACCTCCATCCTTTGGCACTGCCTGAAGCTCGCGGGCGGACGCGTCGACTACTACATCCCCAGCCGCCTCGAGGAAGGGTACGGCCTCAACCTCGACGCCGTCCGCCAGCTTCACGAGGACGACCCCGACCGGCTGCTGCTCACCGTCGACTGCGGGATCGCCAGCGTCGAGGAGGCGGCTCTCGCACGGGAACTCGGGCTCGAACTCGTCGTCACGGACCACCACCGGTACCGGCCCGAACTGCCGGACGCCGTGCTCGTCCACCCCAGCCTGCCGGGCGGCCGGTATCCGTTCCCGGATCTCTGCGGGGCGGGCGTGGCGCTCAAGTTGGCGTGGGCCGTCGCCCAACGACTCGGCGACGGCAAACGAGCCTCGGCCCGAATGCGGGAGTTCCTCATCGACGCGGTCGGCCTCGCCGCGGTCGGGACGGTGGCGGACGTCGTGCCGCTGCACGGGGAGAACCGCGTGCTCGTCCGCTTCGGACTCAGCAGCCTCGCCCAGCGGGCGTCGATCGGCATGCGAGCCTTGATGCAGCAGGCCGGCATCGACGCCGCCGAGCGTCTCGACTCCGAGGACGTCGGCTTCGGCATCGGCCCGCGGATCAACGCCGCCGGGCGACTCGGGCAGGCGCGGCTCGCCGTCGAACTGCTGACCACGTCCGACACCCAGCGTGCCGCCCAGCTCGCCGAGTACCTCGAGGGTCTCAACAAGGAACGGAAGACGGTCGAACGTCGGGCGCTCCGGCAGGCCAAGGAACTCGTCGCCGAGCACCCGGACTGGGACGAGGCCCCGGCCCTCGTGCTCGCCCACCCGGACTGGCACCCCGGCGTGATCGGCATCGTCGCGAGTCGCGTGGTCGAGCACTTCCAGAAGCCGGCCGTCCTGATCGCGATCGACCGGAACAAGGGGGTCGGCGGGGGCAGCGGTCGCACGTTCGGCGAGTTCGACCTGCATGGCGGGCTCGACGCCTGCAGCGAGCACCTCGTCACGTTCGGCGGCCACCGCGCCGCGGCCGGGCTCCGCATCGAGGCCGACCGGGTCGATGCGTTTCGCGACGCCTTCTGCGACCACGTCACCACGACCCACGAGTTCACCGAC
This sequence comes from Planctomycetaceae bacterium, assembly GCA_028284885.1. Classification (GTDB taxonomy): domain Bacteria; phylum Planctomycetota; class Planctomycetia; order Planctomycetales; family Planctomycetaceae; genus JANQQW01. The sequence goes on along the minus strand of JANQQW010000146.1, from coordinate 2,879 downwards.
CGCGACTCCGAACTCCGGATCGACGCGGAGGTCCGGCTCGCCGACGTGACCCGCCGGGCGGTTCGCGAACTGGACCGGCTGGGTCCGTTCGGCGCTCGCAACCCGCGGCCGTTGTTCGCGGCGACGAACGTCGCCCTCGCCGAGCCGCCGCGGACGATGGGCGAGGGAGGCAACCACCTGCAGCTCCGCGTGAAGCAGAACGGGGCGACCCTGCGGGCCATCGCGTTCGGGAAGGGGGACTGGGCCGAGGAGATCGCCGCCGCCGGCCCGGACATCTCGATCAGCTTCGCCCCCGGCCTCAACCGCTACCGCGGTTTCGAGAGCGTCGAACTGCAGCTCCGCGACTGGCGACCGGCCAGGACCCCGGCCGGCGCGTGACCGGAGCGGACCCTGGTCCGCGATTCTCGCGACGCCGATTTGACGCGGCCGAACCGTGACCTACGTTTGCCGCGTCCGTTCTCAGTGTGGGCCAGTCCGGAGTTCGACCGTGCGCCGTCCGAAGCGATCCCGACGACGCGGCCTGGGGCGAGTGGAGACGCTCGTGACCCTCGTCGCCGGCTGCCTGTTCGTCTCGACGATGCTCCCCATCGTGACCGGTCCGGCCGGCGACCCGGACCAGTCGGCCCTTCGTGAGAACCTCGAACTGCTCCGCACGCAGATCGAGTTGTACCGCTACGAGCACGACGGGCACTGGCCCGCCGAGGGGACGAGCGACGCCGACGCCTTCACCGCGGCCCTGCTGGAGCCGCGGTCGCTCGGCGAGGAACGCACCCCGTACATCGTCGGCCTGCTCCCGACCAACCCGGTGAACGGGTCCCGAGCGGTCCGCGTCGTCGACACGCCCACCCTGCCCCCGCCGGACGGCTCGACCGGCTGGTTGTACAGTTCGACGAGCGGCCGCATCGTCCCGAACGTCGCGGCAAGCCGTCGATCGCTCCGCTGACGCGGTCGATCCGGCCACTCACGACCCCGGCGCGCCGGGCCGAACGACGATTCGCTTCCGACGCCCGACCGGAACCGACGTCCGGGCCGGCTCGGCGTCCTCGCGACCCAGCGTCACCGCGCCTGCCGAGTCCACCTTCCGCGGCTTCGACTGGAAGCTCGCCGGCGTGACGGGGGCGGGACCGCTGAAGTCCGGCTCGGGAATCGGTTCCAACTCGGTGTCGTCGCCGGTCGGACGCGGGACCTGGAGGGCCCCACGGCTCGGGGAGTCGGTCGCCGGCTCCGAGCCTCCGTTGACCGGGTCGTCGTAGCCGGCCGGCGCTTCGCTCTCGCCTTCGGCACCTCCCGGCGAGGGGAGCGGGATCTCGCGGACCGGAAGCTCCTCGGGCATCGGGCCGGTGCCCGGCTCGCCCGGCACGCCGTCGTGCAGCTGCATCCCCACACCCCGCGGCACGGCGAAGTCGGCCGGCTCGGTGTGCAGCAGCTTCGACGCGTCGAGAGCGTGGCTGCGGGACTTCGCCCGACGGAGGGCGAGTTCGTACGCCTTCGGGTTCCACGGCCCCTCGGTCAGGAAGACCTTGTTGAACTCCAGCAGCGTCCCCTTCCGGTACTGCAGGTCGGCGATCGCCTTGTTGTACTCGGCGAGCGACGTGAAGTAGTCCTGCTCGGACCGGGCGATGCTCTCGATCGCCCGCAGTCGCTCGTCGTACACGTCTCGCGGCGCGTTCGCCCCGATCTCGATGAACTGGTCGATCCGTTCGAGTCGGTCGCGTGCGGCCAGTCGGCGGTTGTAGTTCGAGCGCGCCTGCTGGTGCAGACGGGCGACGTCCTGGAAGGCGACGGCCAGCTCGTGGCTGATCTCCAACTCCTGTGCAGCGAGCATCTCGCGGGCCTTCACGAGCCGCAGCTCAAAGTTCCGCACCTGCGAGTGGGCGTGGCGGAAACCGAGCGGCATCGAGAGCTCGAACCCGAGCGTCCAGCCGGTCTGGTTCCCCTGCGTCAGGCTCTCGTAGGCGTAGCGGAGTCCCTGCGGGCTGCCGGCCGCGTCGTCGTCGCTCCCCAGCCCGATGAGCTGGTCGCCGAAGGCGTTCACGTTGTAGCCGGAGACGAAGTCCAGTCGCGGGTTGACGAGGTTCTTCGCCGCCGTCAGCTGCAGCTCCAGGCTCTTGACGTTCCACTTCTGCCGACGGAGTTCGACTCGTTCGTGGAGCGCCTCGGCGAGCGACTGGTGCCAGTCCGCCTCGAAGGCCGCGGTGACCGGCTCGTCGCTGGGCCGGATGACGCGGCCGTCGTTGACGGGGAGTGCCATCAGCCGCCGCAGCCGGACCTCGATGGTGTAGATGAACCCGAGCGCGAGTTCGGCCTGGGCGCGAGACTGGTAGTAGGCGTCGCGGGCCTGGGCCGCGTCGACCTTCACCAGCAGGCCGCCGGCGTCCGCCTCGATGAACTTGTCGAGCCGCCGCCACTGCTCGAGCGAACTGTTCCGGGCGTCGACCGCGGCCCGGTACAGCCGGTACTGCAGGTGCAGGTCCCAGTAGGTGTTCTCGACGTCCAGCACGAGGTTGCGGACGTTGTTCTCGAAGTCCTCGAGCGTGACGTTCTGGTTGATGCGGGCGATGACGACACCCTCGCCCACAAGGTTCTGGGTGAGGGCCGTTTGCGCGCCGATCGGTCCGCTGATCCGCGTGAACTCGGTGCCGGCCCCGGCCCACAACGGCTGCCGGTAGCCCAGCCTCACGTTGCCGGAGTACGCCGAGGGGAACGGGAACAGCCCGGGCGGAACGCCGAGGTAGTTCATCTGGTGCGTCAGGCTCAGTTGGCCGCCGGCCGCGGTGTCCTTGGTCAGCCCGGCGTTGAAGTTGGCGGTCTCGCTGGCGACCGTGGGCAGAACGGTGCCGAAGCCGGCCGGGTTGAACGGCGAGTTCTGAACCTGCTCG
>JANQQW010000138.1 GCA_028284885.1 Planctomycetaceae bacterium | reverse complement strand
CCAGCGGTTCCGGTCGCTCGCCTCGCGTCGGTCGGGTCGGCTGCCAGTTCAGGCTTGCCTCCACCGCTTCTCGCAGCGTCGCCTCGGCGACCTCGCGTTCGGCACGGGCGTTGTCCTCCTCGGGAGCGACCCACAGCGGGGCGTCGTCGGGACTCTGACCACGCACGACCACGTCCGAGTCGTCGCGGTCCGCGTCGCTCCGACCCGAGTCGGCCAGCAGCGTCCCCTCGGGCACCACGGGCGGACTGCCGGCCGTGACCCACCCGGACCACTGGGCCTCCAGGTCGTCGACGCCCTCGAAGTCGTAGTGCGAGGCGATCGCCCTTTCCCATCCGCGTTGGTGGGCGTCCTCCAGGAACTGCAGGAAGTGGGCTCGCCCCCCCTGCTGCACGAGGTAGTCGGCCAGCGACCAACCTTGGGCGTACATCGTCAGCACTCGACGGTTCCCGCCGCTCGGGTACTCGCTCATCGCCAGCAGTTCTCGCATGGGGAACCGCTCGTTCGACTTCATGACCTGCCCGAGGAGCAGTCGTTGCCGGGTCTTCTCGGACTCGTGCTCGGTCAGCGTGGCGGCCCCCTCGTCGGCCCAACGGGGCAGCGGGCGGCGGAAGTGCGAGGCGAAGATCGTGTGGTTCACCTCGTGGGGCAGCACCGAGTCCAGTACTCGCTCCAGCGAACCCTGCACCTCCATCCGCCAGCCGTACACCTCGCCGCGGTCGAACTTGAAGGTCGTCGCCCCTCCGGCCCCCAGCCGGCCGACGTGCACCCGCACCGTGCAGGGCCGGTACCACCGCGGCATCGGCTTGCCGAGCCACTTGATCGCCAAGTCCCGACGATAGTACTCGGCCAGCTTGCCGACTCGTTCGGCCACCTCGGCCGAGTCGGCGGTCACCACGAAGTTCGGCGTGCGGTACTCAGCCGCTCGAGCGGACGGCAAACCGCCCGTGACGGCCACGAGAACGACAAGCAGACTCCCAATCCGAACAGCACGCATCACGGCCTCCGTGCCGACTCACCACTCCCGCGCTCGGACTCCCTTCCGATCGCTCGCCGCGAACGTCAGCAAACGGCGTGACCAATTGCCGAAGCGGTTCGCGGTTCCGGCGCAACGCGTTATGAGGAATGTGTTTGCGGATTTCGGTAGACGGTGATCGGTTCGTTCCGTTTTGCAAGAACTGCAATTCTTCCGAGGCGAATCTTCAGGAGACGGTTGGATTCCCGACCCCGCCAGCGTCCGAATCGAGTACTCGCAGGCGCGGTTTGCTCGCGGCTTGGTCGCTCCGTATCATCCCAAGCGACGGATCGCGGCACGAGGAACGGCTGGAACGGCGACGTCGTGAAGAACACCGACCACGAGAAGGAGGAAGGCCCGCCGACGGCCGACCCTCCCGCGTCGCCCGGCACGAGCGCCGGATCGGTGGAGCGGGTCGATCTGGAAGCCCCCACCCGGGCCACTCCGTCAGCAGGTCGTGCGCGGGTCGAGTCGAGTGCGTCGGACGACTCGCCGGCGCGAACGGCCGTCTCCGGCGAACTGAGCGACCTGCAGATCGGCGACTACCGGGTGCTCAGGCGGCTCGGGGCGGGGGGCATGGCGGAGGTCTATCTCGCCCACCAGGCGTCGTTGGACCGGCAAGTGGCACTCAAGGTGCTTCGCAAGGAGGTCCTGTCCGGTTCGAACGACGTCCTCCTCAGGCGATTCGAGCAGGAGGCGAAGGCGGCCGCCTCGTTGACGCACGCGAACATTGTTCAGGTCTACGGCGTCGGCGAGGAGGACGGCCTCCACTACATCGCCCAAGAGTACGTCCGCGGCCTCAACCTGAAGCAGTACCTCCGGAGGCAGGGGCCGCCGAATGCGGCAACTGCCGTCCGCGTCGCCAAGCAGGTGGCGGCCGCACTTCAGGCAGCCGCGGAGGCCGGCATCGTCCACCGGGACGTGAAACCGGAGAACGTGATGGTCACGCGAAAGGGCCGTGTGAAGGTCGCCGACTTCGGACTCGCGCAGCTCTCCCGGAACGAGAAGGAGGTGCAGCTGACTCAGGTCGGCATGACGATGGGGACGCCGCTCTAC
>JANQQW010000137.1 GCA_028284885.1 Planctomycetaceae bacterium | reverse complement strand
GGCCTCGGCCACTTGGCGACAAGAACGGAGCGCAAGGTCGTACCGGCCGACGAGGGCATAGGTCGTCGCGGCGAGGAGCCGATCCTGTGGCTGCAGCGTACGCGTCTCGTCCTCGTCGAACGGCCCGATGGCGAGGTCGAGCAGGTCGATCGCGAGCTCGTTCCTGCCGGCGTGGGCGTGAGCGTAGGCGATCAGGATCCGCGACCGCTCGGAGAGCGGGCCCAGCAGGGTGGCCTCTTCGAGCGAGGCGAGAGACGACCGCACGTCCCCCAGCCGATAGTCGATCCAGGCGAGCTGCTCCCACGGCTCGGGGAGACGAGTCCCCCGGCCGATCAGCCGCAGCGCCAGCTGCCGCGCCGAGTGCAGGTCGCCTTGCTCGATTTTCGCCTGCAGCTGCTCAAGCGGACTCATGAGCCATATCTCCTCGGGACGACCGTACGATAGTGAGACTCAGTCTCAATGCAACCGCATAGGCTCCGAAATTTGCGGTTTCTTCGTTTTTTGCAGGCACCGGGTTGGGCACGATGAACCGGCCCACTTCTGCTTGACGGGTGACTCGTGGCTCGCGTGTTCGTCTCCTGGGAGGAGTTCGAAGGCGGATGGCTTCCCGCCGTCTGTGTCCGGTGCGGCGTGCCGGCGGAGTACGTCGTCGAGTGGAGACTGCGGCACACGCAGCATCGCATCGTCTCGATCCGGCACACCGACGTGACGGTCCAGCTGCCGGTCTGTTCGGCCCACACGGATCAGTCGTGGAACGGCTACCAGCGCGTGACTCCGCGGCGCATCGACGATGAGGGAATCGAGCTCGACCGGGTGTCGCCGGAGTTCGTTCGAGCGCTCGACGACTACCGACGGGACGGCGACGGGCTGCCGTTGTTCGAGGTCGATCTCGCGGTCGCGACGCGGCCGGCGGAGCCGAGGCGGGCGAGCGCGTCGCCGGGCAAGTCGAACTGGTGGATCTGGATTCTGCTGCTCGTATTCTTCGGGATTCCGCTGTTGATGATGGTGGTGAGCATGGTGTTCGTGGTCTTCGCCTTGAAGTTCCTGTGAGGCGCAGAACGTCAGGAGCAGAGGCGGGCGGAGTCTGCGGGTCGTAGGGTCAGCCGTGGGCGGCTCGTTGACGGTGCCGTTCGCCGGGGTAGACTGGAATCCGTTCACTCGCCGTTCCCGAGGCGTGTTCATGCCGGTCCGCTACGTCCGCCGCTTTCGGATGGAGTTCAATCTCCTCCGCCGTCCAGTGCCGGCGTGCGTGCTGCCGGAGGGGTACGCGTGGTTGCCGTGGCGGCCCGAACTCGCCGACCGGCACGCCGCCGTGAAGTTCGCCGCCTTCCGCGAAGAACTCGACGCGCTCGTCTTCCGTTGCTTCAACGCCGCCGAGGACTGCCGCCGGCTGGTGCGAGACATCGTCGGGCAGGACGAGTTCCTTCCGCAGACGACCTGGCTGGTGACGCACGACACGGGGCGGTTCCGCGTCCCGTTGGACTGCGGCACCGTGCAGGGGCTCGGCAGCAAGCGTGGGGCCGGGGCCGTGCAGAACGTGGGCGTGGTGCCGGAGCATCGTGGCCTCGGGCTGGGGCGGGCCCTCGTGGCGAAGGCGCTCGCCGGCTTCCGCCGTTCGGGCATCCGGCGCGTCTCGCTGGAGGTGACGGCCGAGAACGAACCGGCCGTCGATCTCTACCGTTCGATGGGCTTCGTGAAGACGCGAACGCTGTACAAGGAAGTCGAGGAGTTCGAGCCGGTCTTCGTCTGACCGTTGCACGCGACCGACGCGTCACGCTGGCCGGGCGAGGCCCTTCTCCAAGGCGAGGACCAGTGGGGCGGGGACACCGCCGGCGGGCTCTCGCGACTCGAGCGACTTGGCCCGCCGACGGGCGATCTCACTGCGGGCGTGGGCGAGCGACTCGGCGTCGAAGGCGACCGGCTGCCGCTGCGCGAATCGGCGGAGTTCGTCCGCCACTTCCTCCCCACACGACGGTCGTTCGGCCGGATCCTTGGAGAGCAGCCGCCAGACGAGTGACTCGACCTCCGGCGGCACGTCCGAAACGAGCCTGCGAATCGTGCGGGGCATGCTGCGACGATGGGCGCGGAGCTTGTTCGCCGGCGACTGGACCGGGAACGGGACGCTGCCGGTCAACGCGTGGTAGAGCGTGCCGCCGAGCGCGTACAGGTCGGCCCGGTGGTCCACCTCGTGGCTGTTGCGGATCTGTTCGGGGGCGATGAAGTCCGGCGTGCCCATCGGCTTTCGCGGCAGCAACTCGACGAGCTTCGACTGGTCCGGGTCGTCGGCGAGCAGCACGAGGCCGAAGTCCAGCAGCTTCACGCCGCCGTCCTTCTGGACCTGCAGGTTGGCCGGCTTCACGTCCCGGTGGACGACGCCGCGAGAGTGCACGTGGTGCAGGCCCCGGGCGGCCTGCTCGCCGAGGCTGCAGACGACCGGCCACGCGACCCGGCCGCGTTGGTTCACGAGCTCGGCGAGATTGATGCCCTCGACGAACTCGAACAGGATCGCGTGCACCTCGGTCTCGTCGACGTCGCGAAGCGCGTGGACCACGTTTTCGTGCTCGAGCCGGAGCAGGGCTTTCGCCTCCAGGCGGAATTGCAGCAGCGTCCGTTCCGAGTGTCGGCTGGGCAGGAGCTTGATGGCGACCCGTTCGCCGGTGGCCGTGTCCTCGGCGGCGAACAGCCAGGCCATGCCGCCGGACCCGACCAGCTCGCGAACGCGGAACCGGCCGACGAAGGGCTGCGGCGTCCGGTGCCCCTCGATGTTCGTCCGGACGACGAAGCGTCGTGGTCCGATGGAGATCGTGTCGCCGTCGCAGAGCGTGGCGAAGCGGACGGGCACGTCGTTCAGCCGGACGCCCCCGCCCACGTCGCGGATCCGGAGCGGGTCGGCGTCGTGCGTGACGACGCAGGAGACACCGGGGCCGGAGTCGGGGGGAAGTCGCAGGTCGCTCGCAGCGGAGGTCCCGATGACGGTCCGCCGCCAGAGGAGGTTTCGCCGCCGCCCCGGTTCGTCGGGAAACTCGAGACGCGCGAAGACCTCCTCGGAGGAGGCACAGGCACGGGCGAACTCGGGATCGCTTCGGTTGACGTCCTTGGCGAGTTCCGCGTCCCTGGCCACTGTTTCGCCGGCGTGTTGGAGGACCGGGTTTCCCCCCGGATCATCCCACACGCGTGAAGGCACGGCGACGGCAGCTGGCCCCGGTACTCGCATTCTTCACAGAACGCGACGGCTGGCCGCGGAACTACGCTGCTTGTGTCTCCGACTCGGTCGGCGGGCCGGCGTTCTCGTCGTCGGCCGCACGGCGGGACTGGGGAATCCGGTCCTTCACGTCGTGGGCCTGGCCGATCGCCCGCAGGAAGCGGATCGCGCACCAGGTCGGGTCGAACTCCCACCAGCGGTGGCCGGCCGGGGCGATGCTCGGGTGGGCGTGGTGATTGTTGTGCCAGCCTTCGCCGTAGGCGAGGATCGCCACCCACCACAGATTCTTCGAGTGGTCCCGCGTCTCGTAGTTCCGGTAGCCCCACAGGTGCGTCGCCGAGTTGACGAACCAGGTGCTGTGGTAGGCGAAGACCATCCGCACGCACATGCCCCACAGCATGAACGAGGCGGCCCCGAACCACGGGCTGACGTCGGGCGAGATCAGGCCGTAGACGAAGCCGACGGCCCCGATGGCGAGCCCGGCCCCCCACAGCCAGAGGGCGTAGTGGTCGTCGAACAGTCGCAGGATCGGGCGTTCGGCGAGTTCCGGCACGTACCGGCGAATCAGGACCTCTTCCTCGGCCGTTCGCTGCTTGCGGAACAGCCAGAGGATGTGCGACCACCACGTTCCCTCGGTCGGGGAGTGCGGGTCGCCGTCCTGGTCGGACTTCTGGTGGTGCACCCGGTGGGTGGCCGCCCACTTCAGCGGACGCCCCTCACCGGCGATGACGCCGCAGAGGATGGAGACGAACTCGGCCGGGGCCTTCAGCTTCAACGAGCGGTGCGAGAGGTACCGGTGGTAGCCGAGGCAGATGCCGATGCTGCACGTCGCCCAGTGCAGGCCGACGCACAACGCGACGGCCCACCAGTCGAAGAAGAACGGGGCGGCCAGCAGCCCGGCGTGCATCCCGACGATCCAGGCCACCACGACCGGATCGACGCTCCGCCACGTCAGCTCCTCCTTCGCGAACGCGGTCCGGAGCAGTTCACGGTCGTCGGCGACGGGGCTCGACTCCACCTCGGTCTCGGCGACGTCGTCCTGAGACTCGGGGGGCAGGACCGGCGGCTGCAGGCGGGTGGGATCGGCGAGAAGGGTCGTCATGGGGTGGGCCAGGTTCTGAAGGATTCCGTCGCGGCGGGACTGCCCGAAGGCTTGGCCGCCCTCGGCAACATCGGCGGAATACTAGGCCGGGAATGTCAGAACCCCGTCACCCCATTGTCAAAGTTGTGTCATGTCGCAAGTGTCGTGTCAGTCGAGGCTTTCGTCGGAATCGTCGCGGACGAACCGGTAGCCCGTGCCCCGGACGGCGCGGATCCGGCTCGGACGCCGCGGGTCCGTGTCGAGGATCTTCCGCAACCGCATGACGAAGTTGTCGATCGTCCGCGTTGTGACGTTGGCGTCGTTGCCCCACACGCGGTCGAGAATCTCGTATCGCGAGAGCACGCGCCCCGAGTGCTCGAGGAAGAACCGCAGCAGCTTCATCTCGAGCGTCGTCAGCTGCTTGGGCGTTCCGCCGACGCGGACCTCGAACGAGTCGAAGTCGATCTCGACGTCGCCGAACCGCTCGACCTGGCTCTCCTCCGGCTGCGACGGCGAACGTTCGGGCAGACGACGTTCGATGAGGTTCCGCACGCGGCTGAGCAGTTCGCCGAGCTCGAACGGCTTCGTCATGTACTGGTCGGTGCCGGCGTCGAACGCGAGCGCCTTGTCCTCGGCCAGCGTCCGCGCACTCAGCACGAGCACGGGGGTCCGCTGGTCGTGCTTCCGCATCTCCTTGCAGATCTCGTAGCCGCTCTGGCCGGGCAGCATCAGGTCGAGGATCACGCAGTCGAACGGCGGGTCGGCCGTGGTGAACAGCTCGATCGCCGTCGGCCCCTCCGCCGCGCGGCGGACGTCGTACCCCTCTTGCTCGAAGTTGAAGACGAGCCCCTCGGCGAGGGCGTCTTCGTCTTCCACGACCAGAATCCTCATGGCACCGCTCGCCCCGGCAACTCCACGCGAAACACGCTCCCCGGACCGTCGTCGCGATCGTGCACGTCGACCCGCCCCTTCAACAGACGCACCAGGGTTCGCACGATGTACAGCCCCAGCCCCGTCCCCTTCTGCGTCCGTTCCAGCTCCTTGCCCCCCCGGTAGAAGATTCGAAAGATCTGCCGCCTGATGTCCGCCGGCACCCCCTCGCCCCGGTCTCGCACGTCGACGGCCACCCGGTCCCGCCGCAGCATGTGGGCGACGACCTCCACCCGTTCCCCCTTCGGCGAGTACTTGATCGCGTTGTCGATCAGGTTGCGGAAGATCATCTCCAGCACGACCCGCCGGGCGGTCACCATCGCCGGCTCCACCTCGAAGACCACCGTCTCGTCCGGCTCCGCGTCGTGGTGCAGGCAGGCCGCCTCGGCACAACGCCGCAGCATCGGCTCCAGCTCCACGTTCTCCGGCTGGTCCCGTTGGCCGATCGCCTCCAGTCGACCGACCTCCAGCAGGTGGTTGATCAGTTCGTCCAACCGCCGGACCTCCTTTTCCATCGTGCGGTAGAAGTCCTTCCGCCGGTCCTCCTCCAGCGGCCGCATCTGCAGCGTCTGCAGGTACATCTGCAGGGCGGCGATGGGGGACTTCAGCTCGTGCGTCACGCTGTCCACGAAGTTCGCCTGCCGTTGGTTCAGCTTCACCTCCTTGATGGTCAGCACCAGGTAGACCGACAGGCCGACCAGCATCACGGCGAACACGACCGTCCCGATCGCGAGGATGCTGAACTCCTTCGTCCGGGCGAGCAGCACGATCCAGCTGACCATGAGCGCCACGTTCAACACCATCAGGCTCACGCTGAGCGTGATGGGCCACTGCAGCGTCCGCCGTCCGCGACGCACGTCGCTGTGGGTGTCGCGGAGCATCCGGTCCGTGCTCGCCGGGCTGGACTCCACCACGACCGGCGTCGAAGGCGTGTCGCTCACGCGGCGGACTCCGGCTCGTACGGGGTGAACGGCAGGCCGAACGTCTCCGCGACGGCCTGGTTGGTGACTCGACCGCCGAACGTGTTGACCGCCGCGGCGAACCCCTCGTCCTTCGCGGTGGCAGCGGCGAGTCCCTCGTTCGCGAGCCGCTTCACGTACGGGAACGTCACGTTCGAGAGCGCGTAGGTGCTCGTCCGGCCGACCGCGCCCGGCATGTTCGTCACGCAGTAGTGGACCACGTCCTCCACGATGTACGTCGGCTCGGCGTGCGTCGTCGGCCGCGAGGTCTCCACGCAGCCCCCCTGGTCGATCGCCACGTCGATGACCACGGCTCCCGGCTTCATCAGCTTCAAGTCGTCGGCCAGCACGAGCCGCGGTGCCTTCGCCCCGGGAATGAGGACCGCCCCGACGACCAGGTCGGCCCGCTGCAGCTGCTCGACGACGTTGTGCCGGTCGCTGAAGACCGTGTTCACGTTGGCTGGCATGATGTCCTCGAGGTACCGCAGCCGGTCGACGTCGACGTCGAGCAGGGCGACGTCCGCCTGGAAGCCGGCCGCGATCTGGGCCGCGTTCTTCCCGACCACGCCGCCGCCGAGGATGACGATGTGCGCCGGCGGAACGCCCGGCACGCCCCCCAGCAGAATGCCCCGGCCCTCCTGCGGGCGTTCCAGGTACTTCGCCCCCTGCTGGATGCTCATCCGGCCGGCCACCTCGCTCATCGGCGTCAGGCACGGCAGCCGACCGTGTCGGTTCCGCAGCGTCTCGTACGCCAGCGACGTGACCCCGGTCTCCAGCACGCTGCGGGTCAACGTCTCGTCCGCCGCAAAGTGGAAGTAGGTGAACAGCATCTGGCCGGCACGCAGCAGGGGCCACTCGGCCGGCTGCGGCTCCTTCACCTTCACGACCAGCTCGGCCGCGCCGAACACCCCCTCCGGCGACGCGACGATCGTCGCCCCGGCGGCCGCGTAGTCCTCGTCCGGAATGCCGCTGCCCGAGCCGGCCTCGGCCTCGACGAGCACCTCGTGCCCGCCGGCCGTCAGTTCCTCGACCCCCACCGGCGTCATCGCGACCCGGTACTCGTCCTGCTTGATCTCCCTCGGCAGCCCGACGATCATCCACTGGCTCCTTTGGTGGTGCGCGTCATTCTGAGGCGTACCGCCTCGGCGATGCAAGAATCGGCTCGACAACCACACGGATTCGATGTCCTCCACCCCCGTCCTCCTCGACGACGACGCCCGCGCCGCCGCCGACGTGCTGATCCGTCTCGCACTCGAGGAGGACCTCGCCGGAATCGGCGACCTGACGTGCGAGGCGCTCGTCGACGAGCGTCCCGGCACGATCGACGTCGTCGCCCGCGAGGAGGGCGTGCTGGCCGGGGGAGCGGTCGCCGAACTCGTCTTCGCCGCGCTCGACGGACGGGTCGTCTGGGACAGGACCGTGCTCGACGGGACGCCGTTCGCGGCCGGAACCGTGCTGGCGACCGTCCACGGTCCCGTCCGGTCGCTGCTCGTCGGGGAGCGGACGGCGCTCAACCTCCTCGGGCATCTCTGCGGCGTGGCCACGTTGACCGCACGGTTCGTGGAACGGACGGCCGGGACGAAGGCGACCGTGCTCGACACACGGAAGACGCTGCCGGGCTATCGCCGTCTGCACAAGTACGCGGTCCGCTGCGGGGGAGGGACGAACCACCGGATGGGCCTCTACGACGGCGTGCTGATCAAGGACAATCACCTCGCCGCGTGCGACGGCGAGTCCGTTGCCGCCGCTGTCCGCCGCGCTCGCGCGGCGAGTCCCGACGTGCCGATCGAGGTGGAAGTCGACTCGCTCGACCAGTTCCGGGACGCGCTCTCCGGCGAGCCGGACATCGTCCTGCTCGACAACTTCACGCTCGACGACCTCAGGGCCGCCGTGGCGACTCGTGACGAGCGGGCACCCGACCTGCTGCTCGAGGCGTCCGGCGGGGTGACCCTCGACACGGTCGCCGACATCGCGAGAACCGGAGTCGACCGGATCAGCGTCGGGGCGCTCACGCACTCGGCGACGAACCTCGACGTCGGCTTCGACTGGAGCAGGGCGACGACGTGAACGACTCGACTTCGTCGCCGAGCGGACGGGTGGTCGTCGTCGCGTCGCTGTGGGTCGCGTTCTTCACGTTGGCGTTCTACACGTTGCCGACGGCCGGCGGATCGGTTCCCCGCGGGAGCTTCTGGCCGCTCGTCCCGTTCCAACTACTCGACCTCGTCGATCCCCCGCCCCCCGAGCCGGGCGACCCCCCGTCCGGGTGGCAGTACCTGCCGCAGCGGCTCGATCTGTACGCGACCGCGACGTTGATCCTGTTCGGCAGCCGCTGCCTCGGATCGCTGCTGTTGCGAACGCCGGCGCTGCCGACGTTCGACCGCGGCGTCGACCGAGAAGTCTTCGCGTGGGGACTCGGGCTGTCGGTCTGGTCGCTGCTCGTCCTGCTCCTCGGTCTGGTCGGCCTGCTGAACACGGCCCTCTTTGCCGGCGCGCTGGGCGTCGCCGTGGTTGCCGAGTTGGCCGTCGTCGTTCGAGGTGGAAGGCAGACCGAACCCGCGGCCGAGCCTCTTCGGCCGCCGTGGTGGTTCCTCGCTGCGGCCGTTCCGTTCGTGGTGGTCTTCCTACTGGGGGCCGCGTTGCCGCCGACCGAGTACGACGCGAAGGGCTACCACCTGCTGGGCCCGAAGGAGTTCTACTCGGCCGGCCGGATCGGCTTCCTGCCGCACAACGTCTACACGAGCTTCCCGTTCCTGACGGAGATGCTCACGCTCTCGGGCATGGTCGTCCGCGGCGACTGGTACCGCGGTGCCCTCGTCGGGAAGGTTGTCCTCTCGGCGTTCGGCCCGTTGACGGCGGCGGCCGTGTTCGCGACCGCGCGGAGCCGCTTCGGTTCCCGTGCCGGCTGGCTCGCCGCCTTGATCTCCCTCACGACGCCGTGGACCTACGTCCTCTCGACGACGGCGTTCGTCGAGGGAGCGCTCACCTTCTACACGGTGCTGGCTCTGCTGGGCGTGCTCCGAACCGTTGACGCGGCGAGGGAAGACCGCCCGGCACTCAGAGAGGCCCTATTGGCAGGCTTGGTGGCCGGGAGCGCGTTCGCCTGCAAGTACCCCGGCCTGCTGACGGTCGTACTGCCCGCCGGACTCGCCGTGGCGGCCGTCGTGGCGAGCAAACGACCGCGAACCGATGCCCTTCGACACTTGGCGGCGTTCGCCGTGGGCGTCGCCTTGACGGCCGGTCCCTGGCTGCTGAAGAACGTCGTCGAGACCGGGAACCCGGTCTACCCACTCGCCTCGTCGGTGTTCGGCGGACGCGACCTCGCCGCGGACGACGTCGTTCGCTGGAACGAGGCCCACTCACCCGACGGGTACACGTGGGGCGGGCTGCTGTCGTCGGTCGTTCGCGTGACGACGACGAGCGACCGCTTGAGCCCGTTGCTCTACGCGCTCGCCCCGCTGACGTTGCTGCTGACGGTCGTCGGCGGACTCGACCCCGGTTGGCGACGCAGCATCTTGGCCGTGTGGTCGTACGTCGGGTTCGCCTTCCTCGTCTGGTGGGCCGCGACGCACCGCATCGACCGGTTCTGGCTGCCGATGCTCCCGGTCGTCGCCGTTCTCGCCGGGGCCGGCGGCGAGGCGTTCCGGACGCCCCGCTCACGAACGGTTCTCGGCGTTCTCGTCGGTGGCGTCGTCGGCTTCCAGCTCGCGTACTGCACGACCTTCGTCACGTCCGGCTTCTCCGGGTACGACGCCTACCTCGTCGAGTCGAACGCCGCTCGCGACCGGGTCGAACAGACGACGGCTCCGGCGGTCTTCGACGCCAACCAGACCCTGCCGGACGACGCGGTCGTGCTCTGTGTCGGCGAGGCCCAGGTCTTCGACGCCCGCTTTCAGCCGGTCTACAACACGGTCTTCGACCGCTCGATCTTCGTCGCGTGGTTCGCCGAGCCGGACCCGTCGCGGCCGCCGGGCGAGTGGTCGCTGCAGCCGACGGAGACGATCCGGGCGACGCTCGCCGAGCGGGGCGTGACGCACGTTCTCGTCAACTGGTCGGAGATCGTGCGGTACCTCGCGCCCGGCTCGTACGGCTTCTCCGAGTTCGTCACGCCCGAACGGTTCAACGAACTGGTGGCCGCCGGGTTGCTGGAGCCGCTCGACGCGTCCGGGCCGCGGTTGCTGAACGGGTCCGAGCGATCGGTCGTCGCCGACTGGGACGACTTCGTCGTCGAGCAGCGGACGGTCGAGGGGCCACGACCGGCACTCCGGCATGGTTGGCAGATCTTCGAGGTCCGCTGAACTTCAGTCGGCCGGGAAGGCGTTGCGTCGCAGCTCGCGCTTCGACTCTTCGCACCGTTCGTTGTGCGGCTCGGGCAGCAGGACGGCCGAGTCCTCGAGGTCGCGGGTCTCGCAAGACTTCCCGCGGCCGAGCTCCTTCAGTCGAAGGCGGACGGAGTCCTCGGGGTCGAAGGCGTGGTCGAGTCGGTGGTCGGTCATGGGGGGCTCCTCGGAACCCCTCCAGCAGAACCGTTGAGGGCCCCGAGGGCAAGCGCGAAGTCGGCGGTCACTCGGAGTGCGACACCGTCTCGCTGGGACTCGTCTCCCGCGGTCCGGTCCGTCCCCGCACGCTGTAGGTGTCGTGGTCACGGGACGTGTAGGAGACGACCAGTTCGGCGATCAGTCCGAACGACATCGCCTGCCCACCCAGCAGGAAGAAGGCGACCGAGTACGCGAGCAGCGGCCGCGAGCCGATCGGCCCGCTGTCGTAGACGCCGGTCTGCGTCAGCAGCCACATCACGCCCAGGACGCTCAGGCCGAGCCCGCCCAGCAGGAAGAAGCCCAGCCCGATCGCACCGAGCAGGTGCTGGGGTCGCTGGCCGTAACCGGTCAGGAACTTCACCGTGACGAGGTCGAGCAGGCCTCGCGTGAATCGCTTCATGCCGTATTTCGAGTGCCCGTACTGCCGCGACCGGTGGTGCACGGGCAGCTCGGCTACGCGAAAACCGCGGGCATGGGCCAGCACGGCGATGAACCGGTGCAGCTCGCCGTAGATGCGGATCTCCTCGGCCACTTCTCGGCGGAACAGTTTGAAGCCGCAGTTGTGGTCGTGGAGGTGCAGGCCGGTCAGCCGGCTGACGGTGCCGTTGAACAGCTTGCTCGGCATCGTCTTGTGCCACGGGTCGAGCCGTTTCACCTTCCAGCCGTTGACGACGTCGAACCCCTCGTCCAGCTTGGCGAGGAAGGCGGGAATCTCGGCCGGGTCGTCCTGCAGGTCGGCGTCCATCATCATGATCCGCTCGCCGCGGGACTCCCGCATGCCGGCGGTGAGCGCGGCCGCCTTGCCGAAGTTCCGGCGAAAGCGAATTCCGGAGACCCACTCGTCGTTCTCGGAGAGGTCCTCGACGATCGCCCAGGACCCGTCGGTCGATCCGTCGTCGACGAAGATCAACTCGACCTCGATCGCGTGCTCACGGCAGACGCTTGCGATCTCGCCGTGCAACTCGCGGAGGCTGCCCTCCTCGTTGTAGACGGGAACGATGATCGACAGCATGGCGGCGGGCTCTCGTGGGAAGTCGGGACGAGCGTGGGTTCAGGCGATGCGTTGCACCGGCTCGGCGGTGGGCTGTCGCGGAGACGGCGCGGAGTCGGAAGCGGGCGTCGGACGGTGTCGCACGCCCCAGTAGAGGACCGCCGCGACGGCGACCTCGGTCACCAGCCAGACGACCCGCAGCAGGAACGATGCGGCGACCGCCGCCTGCGAGCTGATCGCGGGCTGGACACGGAGAACCTCGATCAACACCAGTTCGCGGATGCCGGCCCCGCCCGGTGCGAAGACGGCGACGAATCCCGCCGACGTCGCGAGCGAGACAGCCGACGTCCAGGCCGGCCACTGGGAGAGGTCGAACGACGCACCGCCGACCGCCATGACGACGCAGCCGAGACTGAGGCCGTGAATCCACCAGCCGGAGAAGAGCGCTGCCATGCCGGTCGCGAACAGCGGCGTGTCGATCGGCCGACGCTCGACCGGCTCGGCCGCCGGGTCCGCGGGGACCATCTTGACGGCCGCCGCGGAGGCGAGCTTCGCCAGCAGCGGCAGCACGCCCACCGAGACCAGCAGCACGAGGCCCGCGACCGCACCGGGCGTCGTCCACAGCGACTGGAACCAGTTCTGTTGCCACAACGCGTCGCGCTCGCCCCGTCGGTGTTGCCGGCCGCGTTCTGGGAGAAG
>JANQQW010000131.1 GCA_028284885.1 Planctomycetaceae bacterium | reverse complement strand
ACTGCGGACGGTGGACATGGACACGCGGCGTGGAGCCCGGCCGACTCGAGGCGAGCCGACCGGACCCCGACTCCGCCAAGCCCGGTCAGGCAGCGGTTGCCCGCGTGGTGTCGATTGATCACGGTTCCGGCTTCCCCTCGGCCGTCACATGCACCCACGGCTGCCGGATACCGCGTTCGTCGTCGGTCAGGACGGCGCGACGGAGGACGACGCGCTGGCCCTCCCAGTCGTCCGTCTCGTAGCCGAAGGCGACGCCCATCCGCTGCAGGTTGCTTGGCGAGAGGGGCAGCCCAAGACGCGTACCGTGGAAGTAGAGGACGAACGGCTTGTGTCCTGGCTCGAAGTCGACGCGTCGAATCGTGCGGCTCAGGCCCTCGTCGGGAACGTCATCCGGGTTCATTCTCGGGGTACCGATCCACTTGCTGACGTCGACCACGGACTCGCTCCACTCCTAGGGTTGTCGAAACGGTCCGACGACCGGCGAACGCTCGCCGGCGGCCTCCCTCCCGACGGTCTTCCTGGCCGTCGCCGGACCACTCCTTCGGAGCGGACTGCCGTGTCCGCCGTCAGCGCGCACCGGGTGCGCGGTTCAACGGAGTCGCTCAAGCAGAGGCAGGCTGGACCCGGGGCAGGTTGTCGAGAAACTCCTGGACGGACGAGAGCGGAATCCGCAGGCGGTTTCCGTCACGGAACGCCGAGAGCTCACCTGAATCGACGAGGCGATAGACCGACCATCTCGAGCGACGAAGCATCGCTGCTGCTTCGTTGACGTCGAGGACTTCGCCAGCCTTGAGTGTGTGCTGGGTCACGTCGTTCTCCGTTGGACTTCGTTGCGACGGGGAAAAGGTCGCATCGAGTCGATGGGAGTCAGAGAAGAAGTCGATTCGGGATTGGTCCGGGACAGGATCGGGAAGGATCCGGGAAAATGGACACTTGGGAGGCCGCGACCTAGCGAGTGCATCCGGTCGCTTGGGCATCGTCCCCTCGTCGAGGATTGCAGCGGTGGTCACGCAGGTGGTCACCGACCGCCAATGCCACCAACATGGCCCTACGATCTCGGGGCTTCGCTCCCGGCAACGCCGTTGCTCTTGGTCGGCAAACGTTGGGAGATGGTGCATCTACTATGTAATTCGGGACGAAGAGGTCGCTGGTTCGAATCCAGTCGCCCCGACTTTTGTCAAAGCTCTCCGAGCCGCAGACTTGCGGCGACCCGCCGCTCGGTGGTGCGGAGCCCAACCCGCTGAAGTTGACTGTTTGGAAACGGTCAACCCAGTGTCGAAGGGTCCGCGCCGATGCCGAAGACCGATCAACCCCCCGTTACGCTCGCGCCCTCGCCAAGGGGAAGCCGCGAGGCCGCGTCTGGTTTCGGGGTCGCTGGAAATGGCTTCCGGGAGCGTACGACTCGCGTGATTCCCGAGTGGCCTACGACGAGATCGTTTGCGAGTGGAAGCGTGATCGGGAGACGCCGCGGTCGATCGGATTGACCGTTGGGGAGTTCGCCCTCCAGTACCTCGAGTACGCGGAGCAGCGATACGTGAAGGTTGGCAAGCCCACTTCCAAGATTGCAACGTCCGCTCGGCGCTCCGGTGGATCGTCCGACTGTTCCGATCACTTGCCGTCCGAGACCTGCACGCGGGGCATGTGGGGACGTTCCAACGGGAAATGGCGGACTCGGGAAACTACAACCGACGGACAATCAATCAACACGTTGGCCGATTCCGTCGAGCCGTGAAGTGGGGCGTCTCGCGGAGGCTCGTTCCATCGGATGTCCTCGTTTCGCTCCAGGCCGCCGAACCCGTCCGGCGAGGGCAACTGGAAGTTAGGGAGCGGAATCCAGTTCGCACCGTCAGTCTTGCGGATGTCGAAGCCGTCCTCCCGCATCTCCCTCGAGGCCTCGCCGGTGTCATTCGTTTCCAATTGCACACAGGATGTCGTCCGGGGGAAGCACTCATCGCTCGGGAGTGTGACATCGATGCGTCGGACGAGGTCTGGGAATATCGGCCGGCAACACACAAGACGGAGCATTGCGATCAGTCCAGGGTGATCCTGCTGGGCCCGAATGCGCAGGATGTGGTCAACGACTACCTCACGAGTGACCCGGCAGACCCGCTGTTCGCCTCGAAACTCGGTACACCGTACCGGCGAGACTCGTACCGTACCGTGCTGCACCGAGCGTGCCGCAAGGTCGGCATTGCTCCGTGGAATCCGAACCGTCTCAGACACCGGTTCGGCACACTCGTCCGACAACAGTTCGGTTTGGAGGAGGCCCAAGTCGTACTTGGGCATGCGCATGCGTACGTCACAGAGGTGTACGCAGAACGGGACTTGGCGAAGGCACGCGAGGTTGCAGCCGCGATCGGATAAGTGAAGGCGGAGGGGCAGTCGAGCGTGAATAGAAGGTCTCAGAAGCTTCCTACAAGCAGGCGAGTTCTCGATGCACTCATTGGCAAGGTCGCCGGATTCGAGAACCACCTTGCAGATAGAATCGACTAGGTATTCAGAGTCGTCGGCAGGCTCACGATGGCGGTCGATTCATACGAGCACGGGACGGACTTCCCTGAGTCACGCGCACTTGACGAGGCTCCGCATGAGCGCATTCCTCCTGACGAGATTGCCCCGCTCATCCCGCTTCCCGAGAACTTCGCGGTCCTCGCACAACAGTACAACGCTCTCAAGCTAGAAGTGGTGACCTGCTCCAAAGTGCTTGAACGGATCGTGAGCGATGAGTCGGACTCTAAGGGGAAGACTGCCATCACGATCCTGAAGAGAATGATCGAGTGTTGCGACAAGCAAACTGATCTCCTCCGTTGCTACAAGAACGCCGTCTTTCGGCTACAGGTTCGATTCCTCGAGATGCGGGACGTTCTCGACAACAAACCTGAACCTCCAACTTGCCTCCGCTCCGAAAAGCAACGAGCGGTTTGGAGTTTCGTGCAGCAGCGAGGCTCCTGCACCAAGGAGCAGATTCGTCTTGAACTCTTTGATGAACACCAGACTGGATCAGCCGTTCAGGCGGTGATCGATCGGGCCAACGAGGCCCTCGCCGAGCACGGTCTCTTGGATGAACTCATCGTATTTCGCCGCCCCGATGGCTGGGTGATTGGTCGAAGGTGTGGCGACATCGGCCCGCACTGACCACCGATCGCATTTTCTGACGGCGCTTTGGCGCAGGCGCGAAAGTCGCGCTCAAGCTGCTTCCTACGCTCCGGTTGCATTGAACGACGTTTCGTTCCGTAACCGGAGACTCCACCCATGCAGTGCGACTCCTTGCACCGCCCAGTTGGCCTCGCCGAGGGCGCCCGCGAGCACTTCCCCGGACAACCAAATCCGAGCACCGTCTGGAGGTGGGCCGCGAAGGACCACTCGGACGGCCGTGGCGGCCGCATCCGGCTTGAGATCACGTACGTCGGCCGGCGTGCGATGGTCACGCCAGCTGCCTGCTCGGCCTTCATCGAGGCCGTCACGAAGGCCAAGCTTGCCCGTCACATCCAGACGGACGAGGAGCCATCAGCTGAGCGCTCGGATGAGACCGAACGGAAGTTGATTGATGCGAATCTCATCTGATCGCGTTGTGGGCGAGCCTGAGGAGTCGGCCGATGCTGGATTGCCCAACCCCGGATGGGCATGGGGTCAACCGGAAGAAACGCGAACCATTCACTGGAAGGCCACGCCGCCTTCCCGTGAAGGTCGTCTACCGGGTACGAGCGGGAACACCGTGCCGTGCAAAGCGCGTTGGAGCATCCCGCTGGATTAAGCATGCCATGAGGCAGGGCATGGAGGTTGACGCCCTGCACGGCCAGAACGAGCGAACCATCACGTTCTTCTCGATCGGCTGGCTACTCAACTTCGATCGGCAACACGTTGATGTCGTCGAGGTACCACGGACCCAGCGCGGCTGAGACGCAACCGAGACGGAGCGCGGTCGTGTCGTGCGAACTCATACTCCTTTGGCACGGTGGCCCCCGGGACGTCCATGAGCACCCCGACGTGCCGCTGGACCCCTGCTGCCGATTTCGCATCGAGGAGTGCAAGGAGATCGCTGCTGAGGTATTGGCCGGTCGTCGCCGGGCGAGCCAAACGTTCGGGGCGGCGCTGTTGGGACAGGCCGCACTCGAATATGGCACGACTTGCGTCTCGTACTCCCGACGGGTGAGTTGGTACTCGGGGCGATCGCCGGGAGCGCGAACCGTCATTGGAACAATCGACGACTTGGAGGCGATGGGCTTGATCGAGACCCACAAGCCACGTCATTCGGCCGACGGATTCCAGAGCGTGCTCGCTGCTGGTCCTCGACTCGTCGAACGGCTCGATCTGGAGGGAGAAGTACGCGGCCTGAAACCCCTATGCGCAAGGGACTTCACGGCCAAACGTTTCCCCATAACGGTATGCGGGCCGGTGGTCCCCCGTCCGGCGGTCTCTCCCGTCGGGTGCGTCCTCTCACGGCGTCGTCGTGGTGAGCTGGTGTGCGTGGCCGGCCGTCGCTCCTCTATCCGTGAAGAAGTCTGTCGTGTGCAGCAGTTGAATGACTTCCTCTGCGATGTCGATATCGACCTCCGCGTGCCAACGAGTCGGCACGGATTCGTCGAATTCAAGCCCCAGCCGGATAAGGCCCGTCGAAGCCTTGTTCACCGGGTCAACCTTGGAGATCGAAGCGTCGTCGCCTCGCACGTCGCACTCAGAAACGACCGTTGGAAGTACGGCGGTCGTCTGTACGGCGGATACTGGCAGTCGACTCCGCGGTGGGCACGCTCGGGCATTCGGCCCGACGGGGAGCCCGCCAAGACTCGACGCCCCGGCGACATCGTACTGCTGCACATCGATGGTGACCCGACCGTTGAGCCCGACTTTCGATGTCTCCATGCCGATTTGCTGTACGCCTCCGTGGAGCTGGATCCTGATGGTGACCCATACGTCGTTGACGGGTTCTCGCGGGATGACGGGAAGATTGCCCTCAACGCCCTGGTCAACGCGAGTTCAGTCGAGTCCGCGATTCGCGTGCTGGCCGACCACCGCCGCGACAAGCCTGGTCTCGAGCGTCCGCTCGCGGAAAGGCTCGTCGCCGAACTCCGCCGCCGAAACAGGCCGATTGACCACCTGCTCGGACGTGACGCCGGAATCGTGCTCCAGAACGTGGACGGCCGGACGTGCCTCGAGATCTGCTGCCGGCTGTTCGGCGAGGGCATACCCGTGCTGCCCGTCCACGACTCGTTCGTCAGTCGAGAGCGAGATGCTGCTCGCGTGGAGGAAGTCATGCTGGAGGAGTTGGACAAGGCGAAGTCCCGTCTTCCCTCCGAAGGGTTGAGGCTTCCAGCGTGAGGTTCTCGAGCATCAGGTAGTACACCAACCAAGCAAACTACTGAGCAACATGGGGTGACCACAACGTTGTGGGTATCCCGCCATACCAACACGGCACAGTGCGTCGCCGGCGACTACGCCCGCGCGCGAGGGGTTCCCCCCGTAGAGCACGCTGCACACGGTTGACCCCAGACACCCGTCGCCCTTCAACGCTACCACCAGCAACCCAGAAATGGAGCGATCCATGACGAGCGAACTTCGGTCCCTGAGACACGGAACACTTCCGCTGCCACACTGCCTCGACAAGCTTGAGGATGCCGGTGACGCCCCGCCCTTCGGCGAGTTGTACGAATGGCGCAGGTTGGTCGCGGACGGACACGCACTTCAGCGGCTATGTTGTCCAACCGGCCGGGAGTTCGAGACTTGTCCGTTCTGCGAGGGCTCCGGGCAAGCCACTGGATTCCGTGGCCTTCTCAAGGCCATGGAGTCTCGCAACGCTCGGAGCGTGATCCGTCGTGACGAACAGGCATTCTCCTACGGGGCCATCTGTTGGTGGCTCGAGGAGTTCGGTCCGTCAGTGCAGTGGCGAGATCGACTGCTCGAACCGCTCGTCGGACTCAGGGAACTTGCCCGACTTGAACGATGGCCGAACCATGCGGTCGTGGGAGCATTCGGCCCCAAGGAAGTCTCGTACTACTGGCAGTCATCACTCGTCCCCGAATCGTGGTTACGCTCGATCGACCAGACGCACCTCACCCGGGGAATTCCGAGGATTCCCAACGAGTCATGCCGTCAGCACTCGACTTACATGACGCTTTACACCCGAGGGTTCCGATCGAGTTCGGAGCCACAAGATTCGATCTCGACTTCGATCCGACCTGGGCGCCAGACCCCAGCATCACCCGTGGAACGCAATGCTAGGGATCAACGACGAGACGCGACTGAGAAGGGGGGGAGGTACAAGGGGGCCCGCGGCCTTCTGAGTTCGCCCAAGACCCCACCCCGAGTTCTCCGGTGCCATGTCAGTTGGCCGGCTTGTCGCCCGACGAGTCTCGGACCAAGCGAGATGCGAACCGTACGTGGTGCGGCCGATTGAGGTCGCAACCGGCTGAAGGTAAAGAGAACGGCTGTATCACTGCGAAGCGACCCAGCAGAAACGCCGTCCGAATCCGAGTAGCTCACTAGGCAGCGTCGAATCGACCCGCGGCTCGAAGCCGCCGGGTGGTCGGTCATCCCGTACACGGACGGGATGTCGCTCACGGCCTTGGACGCTCACGCGATCAACGAGTATTCGACCGCGGCAGGACCGGCCGACTACGCGCTGGTCTTCGACGGCCGCATCCTCGGGATCGTCGAGGCCGAGAAGTACGAGGTCGGGTCGGGAGGCATCCTCCCGTAGGCCAAGCGGTACTCGAAGGGGATCAATGACAGCCCATTCGACTTCCGGTGATTTCGCGTCCCGTTCCCGTACGCCACCAACGGGGAGAACATCCGCCATTGCGACGTGCGGCACGAAATCAATCTGTCGCGGCCGATCGAGCATTTCTACACTCCCGCCACGCTTCGGGAGTCCATCGATTACGACATCTCGGTCGGCATCATGCAGAAGAACGGCGTGGCCGTGGAGTGTCAGCGCCCCGTCGACTTCGACATCGCGACCGGTGTCTGGCCCGACATGACCGAGCACGGCTGGGAGAATGACGACTGGCCGGGAATCTCCGAGAAGGTGATGGCGGCCGACATTCTCGTCCTCGGGTCCTCGATCTGGCTGGGGGAGAAGACGTCCGTCTGCACGCGCGTCATCGAGCGGCTCTATGCATCGAGCCACATCCTCAACGAACACGGCCAGTACGCCTACAACGGCCGCGTCGGCGGTGCCCTGATCACCGGCAACGAGGACGGGGCGAAGCACTGCGCGATGAACATGCCCTACTCGCTCCAGCACCTCGGCTACGTGATCCCTCCGCAAGCCGATGCGGACTGGCTCGGCGAGGCCGGACCGGGACCGTCGTACCTCGACCCCGGATCGGGTGGTCCGGAAAACGGCTTCACGAACCGGAACACGACCTTCATGACGTGGAACCTGTTGCACATGGCCCGCATGATCAAGGACGCGGGAGGCATCCCGGCCCACGGAAACCAGCGAGCGGCGTGGGACGCCGGTTGCCGAGCCGACTTCGCGAATCCCGCCTACCGCTGACACGACGATCTCGAGCGCCTTCGGTGACGTTCTTCGTTGAATCCGGATCGAACCGTCGCCGGACGGTCACGGTCTCCGACGGGGGACAGCCAATCGATGGAGTTCAGACCCAACTACATGTCGGCGGCGATCGAGTCGATTCTCGTGGGGTCGCTCGTGGCCGCCTCCGTCGGAGTCGTGGCGTACTTCCGGGAGATGCCGTTCTGGTTCGCGGCACCGTTCGCCCTGGTGAGCGGTGTGGCGGTCTTCGCCTTCTACTTCGGTCGGTTCGCGTACAAGGCCCCGGTTTCCGTGCGCGCGACCAACAAGGGGCTGCAGATCGTCCGCCGGTCAGCTGAGGTCGAACTTGCTTGGACCGATGCCCGGATCGCCGACCACGAGGACGTGTACGGTCTTCAATGGCGGTTCCAACTCGATTCGAAGTCCGTCGTTCTTCGAGACGATGGTTTCTCGACGGGCGTCTGGGACGAGTTGTCGCGCTCGATCGTTGCATCATCGAGGGCACACGACGTTCCGGTGAAGCACGACGGGTACGCCGAGGCGTTCGACGACCGCCGTGAGGACGAGTCCGCGGATGGCCCGAAAGCGGACAACGACTGACCCGCTTCCCACTGCGGTGAATGGCCAACTCGCCGGCATTCGGCAAGCTGCTCGACGATCTGTCGCACGTCGTGATGGAGACCCAGCCCGTCGTCTGGAGTGCGCCAACGAACGCACCAGATTCTTCCCGGCTTTCGTCACCCGACGCCAATGCAAGACAGGAGGTGGAGCGATATTGCTGACCAAGACCGAGGTGGCGGAATAGCCGAGTGTGTTCAAGCGGACCGTCGACCGGATGGTTGGCGACGTCGACGTCCAGTCACCGTTTCCACTTCTCCAGGGTCGCCGCTCGACCGAGTTGCGTTGGCGACCGGTTCCCCTACTCGGCGGCCGCCAGAATCGCTCGCATGGACTCGACGGCCGCGTCCCGAGGCCTTCGAGCGGGCCATATGACATCCGACTCCGCGGTCCTACTCAACCTCGTACGAGGTGCCGCAGGCGGGACGAACGGGGTCAACAGATTCGGGGCAGCGGCGCCCCGGTCGGTTCGTCCAGCGGCTGTTCTCGACCCAGCACCCGTCGGACGAGCACCGGAGTGCCGACTTGGGGACGGACCTCGCCCACGACCGCTGCGCCGGCCGACTCCGGCACGGAACGCAGCGCGGCAACCGCCTCGTCCGCCGCCTGCGGGGGAACCGCGACGAGCATCGTTCCCTCGTTCGCGATCTGCAGGGGATCGAGTCCCAGCAACTCGCACGCCCCTCGGACCTCGGGCGTCACGGGTAGCCGGTGCTCGTCGACGACCAAGGTGAGTCCGGAGGCCTCCGCCCACTCGTGGAGTACGGCCGTCGCCCCGCCCCGTGTGGCGTCACGCATCGCCCGCACCGGGACGCCGGCGCTGCGGAGTGCGTCGACCGAGTCGAACAGGGGGGCCGAATCGCTCCGCGGGGGCGGGTCGAACCCCAACTCCTCGCGGACCGACAGAACGGCGACACCGTGACGCCCCAGCGGCCCGCTCGTCAGCAGCACGTCACCTGGCACCATCGAACTCGGCCCGGCCGAAATCGGTTCGACGGGATTGCCGATCCCTGTGACGACGACGAACATCCCGTCCGCCGCGCCGCGGGGGACGACCTTCGTGTCCCCCGTCACCACGCGTACGCCGGTCCGGTGTGCGGCATCGCGAACGCTTGCCACGACGGTGTCGAAAGTCGCCATGGCGAGCCCTTCCTCGAGGAGGAACGACAGCGTCAGCGACAGCGGGCGGGCCCCCGAGACGGCAAGGTCGTTGACCGCTCCGAAGACGGCCAACGAGCCGATGTCGCCGCCCGGGAAGAACAGCGGCGAGACGACGTGTGCATCCGCCGTGACGGCCACCGGCCCGGTCGGCCAGTCCAGCAGTGCCGAGTCGCCACCGCCTCCGACGGCCACCTCCCCGAGTCCCGCGACGACTCGCCGCTCGACCAGAAGCCGCGACAGTCGCCCCCCTTCGCCGTGCGCGAGCGAGATCCGCTCCCCGTCGCCCGCGTCGGGGAGCGGACAATTGAGTGAGGGTCGCACACTGCTCATTGTTCGTCCCCCGCCGTTGCCGTCGATCTGCGATATCGCTCGTAGGCGGCACAGGCCCCTTCGGCGGAGACCATCGGTGCCCCCAACGGGGTCGCCGGCGTGCACTCCCGACCGAACGCCTCGCACTCCGTCGGCTTGACTCGTCCGGCGAGAACATCCGCACTCCGGCACGACGGGTGTTCCTCGGCCGGCCCGGCGACACGCCCGAACCGACTCTCAGCGTCGAACTCGGCCCACGTCGGCCTCAGTCGGAACCCCCCGGCCGGCACGGTTCCGACTCCCCGCCACGGTCGGTCGCACACCTCGTAGACCTCGTCGACGAGGGCCCGAGCTGACGGGTTCCCGTCGGGGCGCACGCTGCGGCCGTATCGGTTCTCCACATTGGCCGACCCCAATTCGAGTTGCCGAACACACGACAGGATGCCAGCGAGGAGGTCGACGGGCTCGAAACCGGTGACGACCACGGGCAAACCGTGCCGGCGGGCGAACGCCTCGTACGCTTCGAAGCCTGTGACCGTACAGACGTGCCCGGCGGCGAGGAACGCCTCGATGCGGGAGTCGGGGCTCGCCGCGATCCACTCCATCGCCGGAAGGACGCGAACGTGCGAGACCAACAGCGAGAAGTTCGACAGCCCCACGGCCCGGGCACGTCGAACCGCGAGCGCCGTCGCGGGAACCGTCGTCTCGAAACCGACGGCCAGGAACACGACCTCGACCTTCGGGTTCTCTTCGGCCAACCGGAGTGCGTCGAGCGGGGAGTACACGACCCGCACGGTCCCGCCGCGGGATCGGGCGGACATCAGGCTCTCGCGGCTGCCCGGCACGCGGAGCATGTCGCCGAAACTCGCAACCAGCATGCCCGGTCGCCCCGCGAGTTCGACCGCGAGATCAACGGCGCCGACCGGCGTCACGCAGACCGGGCAACCCGGCCCGTGCACGAGTTCGACGTGGCCCCGCAACTCGTCGTCGATCCCGTGCCGCAGCAGCCCGTGCGTCTGCCCTCCACAGACCTCCATCAGCGTCCACTGACGCGTCGTGGCTCTCCGGATCTCGTCGACTAGGCGGCGACAGGTCTCCGGCTCGCGAAACTCGTCCACGAACTTCACGACGAGCCTCCCGGGCGTGGCTCGTCCGCACTCCGTTCGAGTCGGGCGACGTGGTCGAGAGTCTCCAGCAGCGACTCGGCCTCCTCGGCGTCCAGTCGGGAGATTGCCAGACCGGCGTGGACGACGACGTACTCACCCACGGACGCCTCGGGCACGCAGTCCATCGCCACCTCGCGGCGAAGGCCTTCGAACTCGACGAGGGCCCGCGCGAACGGAGGGTCTCGCTCGAGCCACTCGCAGACTCGTCCGGGTACTCCCAAGCACATGTCACACTCCCGTCGCGAAGTCGCTCGTCAGAGCAGTCGCCAGTTGCCCGGCTGCCAGGCCGCCGTCGTTCGGCGGAATCACGCCGGGCAGTCCGAGCGGTCGGTCGTCCATCCACGCCTCCGCGACGAGTTCGACCAACAATCGGTTCTGGAACACGCCACCCGTCAACACGACCGGCCGAGACGGCCAACGCTTCGCTACGTGGACAATACCGGCCGCCAGTGCGCGGTGAAACCGCATCGAGACCGTCGCTGGAGAACACCCCTTCTCCAAGTCGGTGACGAGATCGACGACCAACGGACGCCAGTCGAGTTCGACGAGATCACCTTCGACCAAGGGCAGCGGGTACGTTCCGCCCGCCGACCGGTCGGCGACGCCCTCCAGCAGCATGGCCGGCTGGGCCTCGTAGTCCGCATGGGCCGTCCCGAGGACGATCGCCGCGACGGCGTCGAACAACCTCCCCGCGCTGCTCGTCAGCGGCGAGAACCGTCGCTTCCCGAGCAGTTCGACGAGTCGTTCACATCGGCGAACCTCGACCCGTTCCGACATCCGCGCGATCGCGACTCTCGGACCGACGGCTTCCGTCAGCACCGCCAACGCGACGCGCCACGGCTCGCGAATGCCGGCGTCGCCGCCCGGCAGCGGAAGGGGACGCAGTCGGGCGACCCGCCGCGACCGGTGCGCGGCCGACAGCAGGACCTCGCCGCCCCAGATCGTGCCGTCGTCGCCGAATCCCGTCCCGTCCCACGCCACCCCGAGCACACGCTGGTCGATCCAGCCGTGCTCGAGCATTCCAGCGACGACGTGCGAGTGATGATGAGGGACGCCGAACGTGGGCTGCCCCGACTGCTCGGCATGCCGTGTCGTGAAGTAGTCGGGGTGTCGATCGTGTACGAGTCGATGCGGCGTGGTCCGGTACAGTCGAGTAGCGCCGACGATCTCCTGCTCGAAGCGTGAACGCGAGCCGAGACCGACGAGGTCGCCGATGTGTGGCCCCAGTACCGACTGGACACCGTTCGAGAGGGCAACGGCCGACTTCACGTGTCCGCCGAGCGCCAGCGTCGGCGACCCCGTCGGCAAGTCCAGTGGGAGCGGTGCGAGGCCGCGAGCGAGACGGAGGGTGACCGGCCGACCCGCGACGACACGGACGACACTGTCGTCGATCGGTCGCTCGATAGGTCGGTCGTGGTGCAGCCAGAGATCGGCGATCCCATCCAGCCTGCTCTCCGCCGCGGACTCGTCGTGTTCGAGCGGCTCTCCTTCGACGTTCCCGCTCGTGCAGACCAGCGGCCTGCCGAAGTTGCGAAGGAGAAGGAAGTGGAGTGGCGTCGTTGGCAGCATCAGCCCGACGGAGCCCAGCCCACACGTGACGTCCGCGGCCAGGCTGGTCCCGCCTCGTTGTCGGAGGACCACGATCGGGTTCTCGGCACACGCAAGAGCGGCCGCCTCCGTCTCGTCGACGAACGCCAATCGTTCGGCGTCGTCGATCGACTCGACCATCACCGCGAACGGCTTCGACGGCCGACCCTTGCGTGCTCGGAGTCGAGGGACGGCTCTTTCGTTCGTCGCATCGACGAGCAACTGGTAGCCGCCGAGCCCCTTCACGGCGACGACCGAGCCTTCCCGCAGAGCGGCAACCGCTGCGGGCACGGCCTCGCGGTCGCCGGCGACGCGGCGGCCGCTCCGGTCAACGCACCAGAGACGCGGACCACAGTCGCGGCAGCAGTTCGTCTGCGCATGGAAGCGGCGGTCGTCCACGTTCGACATCTCGCGCTGGCACGCTGCGCACGGCGGGAAGTCGTCCATTGACGTCGCGGATCGCTCGTACGGCATCGATCGCAGAATCGAGTATCGCGGTCCGCAGTTCGTGCAACTGGTGAAGGCGTAACCCTTCCGTCGGGCGCCGCCGGACCGCACGACGTCGTCGATGCACTCCGGGCAGACGGCCAAGTCAGCGGGGACGACGGCGGCCAACGGGCCGTCGCCGCCGTCCAACGTGAGGGCGAAACTCGTTCGCCCGACCGGCTCGGCGGGTTCGTCCCGCTGGTCTCGCACGGCAGCACCGCTCGGAAGACGAGTCGTGAGCTCTGTCCGGAAACGAAGGACGGCGTCGGGCGGTCCCTCGACCTCGACCGCGAGTCCCTCGGACGAGTTCCGAACCGTCCCGCACACGCCACACTCGCTCGCCCAGCGAACGACGGCCGGTCGGACACCCAGCCCTTGGACGCGACCCGTCAGGACGATCCGCCGAGCCAGCCGGGAGGCGGTGGAAGTCAAGGGCTGGCACCGTTCGCGAACGTCGCGTTCCGCCGCTCGACGAGAAGTTCGTACCAGGCCTCCAGGCCGTCGCCGCTCGTGGCGCAGAGCGGAAGTACCTCGAGGTCGGGGTGGACCAGTCGGGCGTCTTCCGCAGCTCGCTCGACCGAGAACGGAACGTACGGCAGCAGGTCGGTCTTCGTGACGACGACGACCTGGCTCGTCCGGAACGCCTTGGGGTACTTCCCGGGCTTGTCGTCCCCTTCGGTCGTGCTGAGCGCGATCACACGGACGTGTTCGCCGAGGTCGTACGAGGCTGGGCAGATCAGGTTGCCGACGTCCTCGATGAAGAGGAAGTCGAGTCGCTGCTCCCCGAGGTCCGGAAGGTGCCTCTCCACGAGCGTCAGCTCCAGATGGCAGGCTCCGCCGGTCGTGATCTGTCGCGTCGGAGCGTAGGGGGCGAGTCGCTCGGCGTCCCGTTCCGTCTCCACGTCCCCGACGAGCACGCCGACGCGGTAGTCGGCCCCAAGTCGCTCGGTCGTCTTCTCCAACAGCGTCGTCTTACCGGCACCCGGGGAAGAGAGCAACCGCACCACGTAGGTGCCCTGTTCGGTCATGCGGCGGCGAAACGCCTCGGCTGCGGCACGGCGTTCCGCACGGATGTCACGTTTCACCTCGACGGTCGTGGTCGTCATCTCGGGTCCCGTGTCAGGTCAGTTGGTTCCTCGGTATGCTCGGATCGACGCACGTCGAAGTCGACTCACGGATGAGCCGAAGCACCTCTTCGCACATTGGTTCGACGAGTGCGGCGACGGGGGGGCTCGGCTCGTGGTCTCGCAAGTCGAAGTCGAGGCCGAGCGTGGAGACGATCCAAACGGGGGGAACGTCTCCGATCAAGTGTTCGGCCGCCGCGACGAGGTCGTCGATCTCCCAGGCGTGCGTCGAGGGTGCCGGCGAACGCCTCGCCGAGTGGACACGACGGACGTCGACTCGGCCCGAGAGACCGTCGAGCGAGACGTCGACGAGGACGACGGCGCGAGCGGTGGCAACGTCCTCGACGAGTTCCGGCTGCAGTCCGTGCCGCAACAGGACGGTCACGTCGTCCTCGCTCGTCTGCGCTCGGATCCGCTCTGCGACAATCGGACCGAGGGCGTCGTCGCCGCGGAGCGTGTTGCCGAGCCCGACGACGAGTGCTCGTCTGTGCGTTGAAACGGCAGGTCGGGGGGGCGTCATCGGGAACCTCGGCGGACTTCGTCCAGCAGTCGTCCGTCTCGGCCGAGCAGCTGCACTCGCAACGGCATCTTGCCGACGGCGTGCGAGGCACAGCTGAGGCAGGGGTCGAAGCAGCGGACGACCGCCTCGACGCGGTTGAGCATTCCTTCCCGAATGGCGTTCCCGTCGACGTAGTTCCGGGCGGCCTGGAGGATGCCGCGGTTCATCGCGAGGTTGTTGTGGCCGGTTGCGATGACGAGGTTGACCCAGTCGACGAGGCCGTCGTCGTCCACGCGGTAGTGGTGGATCAGCGTGCCTCGCGGAGCCTCGGCGACGCCGATGCCCTCGTTGCGGTTGCAGTCGGCCCGGGCCTGCACGCGTTGGTCGAGCAACCCGGGAGCGTCGAGCAGCTCGGCGATGCGTTCCATCGCGAACAGGATCTCGACGAGCCGGGCGAAGTGGTAGTGGAAGCTGCTCGTCACCGGCCGGCCGGGCTGCAGGTTGCGAAACTCGTCGAGCGCGGCGTCGGCGCGAGGCGTGCCGCAGGAGTCGCAGAGGTTGAGGCGGGCGAGCGGCCCGACCCGGTAGACGCCGTCCGGGTAGCCGGCCGGCAGGTAGTACGGGAACTTCATGTAGGAGAACGGCTCGACCGCCTCTCCGACGACCCTCTCGTACTCGTCTGGCGGGACCATGTCCTCCACGATGTTCCCGTCCGCGTCGACGAGTCGCAGCCAGCCATCGTAGTGTTCCAGCCGTCCGGAGCGGTCGACGAGCCCCATGAACATCGTGGGGAAGCTGCCGAAGTGCTGGACCTCGTCCACGAAGCGCGCGACTCGGGTGCGAAAGTACGCGAGGGTGCGCTCAGCGATCTCGATCCCCTCGGCGGGAAGCGGTCGGAGGGCGTCGCGACACTCCTCGGAGAGCGGCTGGTTGACTCCGCCTGGCACGATCCACCCAGGGTGGATCTTCTTCCCCCCCAGCGTCTCGATGATCGTCTGCCCGATCTGCCGCAGGCGAATGCCGTCGCGGGCGAGCTGCGGTTCGTCGGCCAGGATGCCGAACAGGCTCCGCTTGCCGGGCTCGGCGTCGAAACCGAAGAGCAGGTCCGGGGCGGAGAGGTGGAAGAACGAGAGCGCGTGCGACTGTGCGATCTGAGCGAGGTTGACGACTCTCCGGAGCAGGTCGGCTGCGGGCGGGATCGTCACGCTCAAGAGCTGGTCACCGGCCTTCGCGGAGGCGACGAGGTGGCTGACCGGGCAGATCCCACAGGTCCGCGCAGTGAGGGAGGGCATCTCGCGGAACGGCCGGCCCTCGCAGAACTTCTCGAACCCGCGGAACTGGGAGAGGTGGAACCGGGCCTCCTCGACCACACCCTCTTCGTCGAGGTGCAACGTGATGTGGGCGTGCCCCTCGATCCGCGTGACCGGGTTGATCGTGATCGTACGGCCCACGGGCATCACGCTCCGAATCGGGTGACGGCCGCGGGATCCGGGGTGCGGCCGGCGAGCAGCTCGGTGACGTAGTACCAGATCGTGTCGGCCGACGGCGGACAGCCCGGCATGAACGAGTCGACGTTCACGACCGCGTGCAGGGGCCGCACCGGGTGCAGCAGTCGCGGAAGCCCCTCCGTCGGACGCTGC
>JANQQW010000125.1 GCA_028284885.1 Planctomycetaceae bacterium | reverse complement strand
GACGACGGAGTCGCTCGGTGGTACCATCACCGTCGAGTCGCCCGGTCCACGCGGGGCGACGGTTCGTCTCTCGTTCCCGACGGTCGCGAGCACGACATGACGACCCCAGCCGAGCCGGCCACGCTGCTCGTCGTCGAGGACAACGCGATCGACCGCATGCTGCTGCAGCGGAAGCTGTTGACGCACCGGATCGGCAACCCGGTGCTGTACGCCGAGAACGGGATCGAGGCCCTCGAGATTCTGCGGGGTAGCGGCCGGAACGGCGTCGAGCGTTCGTTTCTCGTCCTCCTCGACCTCCAGATGCCGAAGATGAACGGACTCGAGTTCCTGGCCGCTCTGCGGTCCGACCCGGAGTTGTCGGAAACGGTCGTCGTGGTGCTGACGACCTCTGACGACGAACGCGACCGCGACGAGGCCAACCGTCACCGAGTGGCCGGCTACCTGACGAAGCAGGACCTCGTCGCCGACTTCACGCGGCTGACCGGCCTGGTGCGGTCGTTGAACGTTCCGCTCCGGTTCCCCGTGACCAACGACCACGAGACCGGGGCCGCCGGGGCGAGCGACGCCTCGTAGGTTCCCGCTTCCCGGACGAGCCCGGACGGGTTAGCTTCAGAACGAGAGAACTTGAAGGGAGAGCCCTGGTGTACGAACTGCTTGCTCGTCTGGACGCCGATCAGATCACGGCGGTCGTCATCGTGCTCGGCACGCTCGCCGTCGTCGGCGGTGTGGCCCTCGCCATCGTGGGGATGACCCGGTCCTACCTCGGCCGGAAACAGCGAACAGCGGCCAAACTCGTCAGCGAGATGGTCGCCGCCGGCTACTCGGCGGCCGACATCGGGCGGACGCTCGAGTGTGCCGGGTTCTACGAACGTTCCACGACCAGTGAGTTCGTCCGCGACCTCGGCGCGTCGATCCGAGCGAAGGCCGGTGCCGCCCCGGCCTGACCCGGCGGATCCGAGCGGCACTCCGGTACCGAGAGAGCTCTCGAACAGCGCCCGTTCTCGGGCGCCGGCCGGTCGGGACGCAAATTCGGTTCAAGTCCTACACCCGGTACCGTCGATCCCGACTGTGGACGCGAGCCGCGCACGGTCTCTCGCTGCGCGACGTGCTCACCGCCTTGGACCGTTGGGACGCCCGCATCATGAATCGCCTCGTGGCCGGCTGGCTCCTCGCCTGCGTCTCCACAGCGACGCTGCCGCTCTTCGCCCAGGACGCGTCCTCCACGCCCATTCACACGAACAAGACCCGCTTCCGCATCCCGTTCCGCTTCGACGAACGGGAGTTGCAACGGCTCGGGGCTCGCGAGGTGCGGCTCTTCGTCTCGACGGACCGGGGCCGAAACTGGCGGGTCGGCGGATCGACCTCGCCCGCTGCGCGACGGTTCGAGTTCTCCGCCCGTGACGACGGCGAGTACTGGTTCGCCGTGCGGACGGTCGACGGTGCCGGCCAGCTTCACCCGCCGGGACCGGTCGGTGACGCCGCGCTGCGGGTCGTCGTGGACACGCAGTCGCCCGAACTCGCGATTCGCCTCCGCGAGGTCCAACGAGGACGCGTCGAACTCTCCTGGCAGGCCGACGACGTGAACCTGGACGCGACGCGGCTGCGGTTGGAGTACAAAGAGCCGGGATCGGCTCGCTGGC
Organism: Planctomycetaceae bacterium; assembly: GCA_028284885.1. Taxonomy (GTDB): domain Bacteria; phylum Planctomycetota; class Planctomycetia; order Planctomycetales; family Planctomycetaceae; genus JANQQW01. Next base: position 16,520 of record JANQQW010000125.1, on the reverse strand, counting down.
AACCGGTCAGCATCGTCCCGCAGGCCAGCGGCCGGACGGCGTGGACGGTCGCCCGACCGGGGACGGTCTCGGTGCGGGGCGTCGTCGGCGACCGGGCCGAGAACGTCGGCCGCGGCGAGGCTCGCATCGCCATCGGCGGCGGCGTGGTCCCCCGGGACCCCGTGCCAGACCTCCGACAACCGGTGGCCGAAGGGGAACGTGGCGAGAACCCACCCCGAACCGTGGACGCCGATGACGGCCTGCTCATCGGCGACTCGCCGTCGCGACGACCGAGTGTCGTCGGACCGCGTTACGACGATCCCCCGCAGCCGACCCACGTCGAACGGGCGAGGAACCACGTCGAGGAGTGGCCCGGCACGACACCTCGCCCGGCGCGTCTCGTGAACACGCGGACGTTCTCCATCGACTACGAGCTCAGCGACGTCGGTCCCTCGGGCGTCGGGGCGGTCGAGTTCTTCATCACCACGAACAACGGCACGAAGTGGTGGCGGTACGGGAACGACGAGGACCGCCGCAGCCCGTTCTCCGTCACCGTGCCGGACGACGGCACCTACGGATTCTCGCTCCGGGTGCACAGCGGGGCCGGTCTCGCAGCCGACCCGCCGCAGCCGGGCGACGCTCCGGACATCGTCGTCGGCGTCGACCGCACGGCTCCCGTCGCGACACTGCTGGGCGTCGACCAGGGACGCGGTGCGGACTCCGGCCGCCTCCGGATCCGCTGGAACGTCCGCGAGGCGAACCCGGCGGACAAGTCGGTCTCGCTCTCGTACGCTGGAGAGCTGAACGGCCGCTGGATCCCGGTCACCGACTGGATCGCCGACCGTGGCGAGTTCGACTGGCAGGTGCCGCCGAACGCTCCGCCGAGGCTGCACCTGCGGCTCACCGTTCGGGACGCGGCCGGCAACGTCTCGCAGGTGCGGACCGAGCAGCCGGTCGTCGTGGACCTGACGCGACCGACGGCGCGGATCGTCAACGTGAAGCCGACCGGCTCGACCGGGAACTGACGGCGACCGTCAGACCTGCGACTCTTCCTTCGTCTCGGCCGGCTCGGCGTCCGCGGTCGCCCGAGGCACCGGCGGTTCGAACTTCGGAGCGGTCAGCTCCTCCTGCTCCTCCTCCGGCACGGGACGCGACGTGGGGGCGGGCGGCGGGGACGTGTGGACGGCGGTTCGCACCTCGTCCTCAAGCCCCATCATGCCCCGCTTGAACTCCATGAAGCCCTTGCCGAGGCTCTTGGCCACCTCGGGCAGCTTGTTGCCGAACAGCAAGAGCGCGATGATGCCGACGACGAGCATCTCGCCCATTCCCATTCCACCAAACGGCATGGCCTGTCTCCTGTTTTCTCTGCAGTCTCGCTGCGCGGGTGCCTCGCACCCACTCGCCGAACCTGCTGGTGGGGCGACTCAGGACTGAGTGGTCTCGCGGGTCTCGGAGTCGGCGGACGCCTCGTCCTCGGCCCCCTTCACACCCTTCTTGAACTCGACGATGCTCTTGCCGAGGTTGCCCATCGCGGAGGGGAGCCGGCTGCCGAAGAGCAGCAGCACGATCACCGCCACGATGATGAGCTCGGTCGTGCCAAATCCGAACATGTCCGTCTCCTGACTCTGCGACCACGACGAACGAGCGCCGCGGCGGAATGTGAACGTACTCCGAGCGTATCGCTCCGAGGACCGGGGGTTCAAGCCCCTGGACACCTCCGAACCGTCTCGACGCGAGACGGAGTTCGGGAAGTACCAGATCTCACGGTGTGGTCGAGAAGGACGACGGCGAACTCGGAAGGACTCAACCCGTCTCCGACCGCCCGTCGGGGTGCTGCACCGGGAGTTGGCCGTCGAGTGACCACCAAGGGCAGTTCACCGCGGCAGCTTCAAGGGTAACCGGGGCCGGACGGGTGTCAAGCAGCCGATCCGGGATCCGGTGACTGCGTCACAGCAGTTCGGGGATCGGCCGGCCGAACGGCAGGATCGGCATCGGGCGTCCGCTGTGGTCCGGGAACGTCGTCTCCGGGTCGATGCCGAGGTGGTTGTACACCGTTGCCCAGAGGTCGTTCGGGGTGAGCGGCCGCGTTTGCGGGTGCTCCCCCTTCGAGTTCGTCGAACCGACGACCTGCCCGTGCCGCATGCCGCCGCCGCAGAGGAGCATCGACATCGCCCGCGGCCAGTGGTCCCGACCGGGCTGCTCGACCCCCGTCTTCGTTCCCTTCTGCGCGTTGATCCGCGGCGTGCGGCCGAACTCGCCCGTGACGACCAGCAGCACCTTCTTCGTCAGCCCGCGGTCGTGTAGGTCCTCCACGAGGGCCGTCACCGCCTGGTCGTAGATCGGCAGCCGGACGAGGGCGTCGTCGAACAGGTGGCAGTTCACCGCGTGCGAGTCCCAGTTGTACGTCCCCTGCTTCAGCCACTCGACGCCCGACGTGTAGGGATTCTCCATCACCATCGTGACGAAGCTGCTGCCGGCCTCGACGAGCCGCCGAGCGAGCAGGGCCCGCTGCCCCCACGCATGTCGGCCGTAGCGGTCGCGGAGAGAGTCCGGCTCCTGCGACAGGTCGAACGCGTTCCGGGCCTTGTCGCTGGTCAGCAGGTCGACGGCCTGCTGGTTGAACGAGTCCATCGCGTCCATCAGGCCGGAGCCGTCGACGTTCGAGCGGAGTCGGTCGAAGCCGGCCAGCATGCGGCGGCGGTCGTCGAGCCGGTCGGCCACCTTCGGCGAGAGGCCCAGGTTCTTCACCTCGAACTTCGGGTCACTCGGGTCGCCCGGCACGTTGAACGGCACGTACGACGGACCGAGGTACGCGGCCCCGAAGCTGTAGACGTCGACCCCCGCGCGGCCGGGGTTCGTGCCGGAGACGTAGTTCGGGAGACCCACGTCGATCCGTTCGCGCATCTTCGCGACGATCGACCCGACGGCCGGGGCGTCGTTGACGAAGCCGGTGGGCGTGGCCGGCTTGCGGCCGGTGAGGAAACGCTTGTGCCCGCCGCCGTGGTCGGCGAACTCGTGGGCGATCGACCGGACGAGCGTGTACTTGTCCGCGCACTTCGCGTGCAGCGGGAGGTGCTCGCAGACCTCGACGCCGGGGACGTTCGTCGCGATCGGCCGGAAGTCCCCTCGATAGTCGGAGGGGGCGTCCGGCTTCATGTCGTACGTCTCCATGTGCGGCGGCCCACCCGGAAGCCAGACGAAGATGACCGACGTGTCCGGAGCCGCAGGGGCGTCCAACGCGGCCGCCCGCATCCGCAGCCTGTCCGACAGCCCGAACCCGCCGAGACCGAGCGTTCCCCAGCGGAGGAAGTCGCGACGTGTGGAAGGGCCGGGGCAGGGGGCGTGATCGGCAGTCATGGAGCGTCTCGGGCGGGGGGATGACGCAGAGGCGTGTCTTGATGGGTATCGTCCCGAGCGCCCGAATCCTTGTCAATTCCGCCCGTCGGTCGGATTGCACGTCCAGCCCCGACAGGACCTCAGCCGTAACCAGTCGAAGAGGCCGCAGCGGCCGGCTTCCGGCGCTTCGGGCCGTACAGCTTCACGTTCTCGCGGCCGAGGATGCGTTCCAGTTCCTGCCTCAGGTCGCCGGAGAGATCGACGCGGAACGCCAGCGTCCCCATCTCGTACCTCTTCTGGCGGTGCGGCGGCTCGTCGTCGCGGCTGGCGACCACGATGCTCACGTCCGCCCGGCCGGGGTACCGCTTCATCAGATCCCGTGCCGCCGTCACGTCGGCCTCGCTGTGCAGGCCCTGTTGGAACTTGATCGCCACGCGACGCACGAAGGCCCGCTCCGCCTCGTCCGGAGTGAAGAACGTGTTGACCACCACGTTCGGCTCGCGGCCGCGTCGGTCCACCTTCCCCTTCACGAAGCAGACACTCCCCTCCTTCACCTTCTCGCCGAAGCGGGCGAACTCCTCCGGCCACAGGATGCAGCGGACCACGCCCTGGTCGTCCTCGAGGTCGAAGTTCACGTACTTCGAGTGGCCGTTCCGGCTCGGCTTTTTGGTGGTTGCCTTCTTCGTCGAGCCGACCATCCCGCCGAGCGTGACGTCGTCCCCGTCTTCCAGGTCGGCCAGCTCGGACATGCCGTGCGTGGCGAAGGCGTGAATCTTGTCCGCCATCTCCGTCACCGGGTGGCTGGTCAGGTAGAAGCCGAAGACCTCCTTCTCGGCCGCGAGCTTCTGCCGGTGCGTCCAGTCGTCGGCCGTCGGCATCACGCGTTCGACCTCGTCCTCCACCGAGTCCTCCTCGTCGCCGCCGAACAACGACTTCTGCCCACGGGCCTTGTCGCGGTGGAGGGCGATCGCCGACTGCAGCGCCCGCTCGACCACCAGCAGGTGCTGCTCGCGGTTCGGCCCGAACGAGTCGAGCGCTCCGGCCTTCACGAGGACTTCGAGCGTCGCACGGTTGAGGTGGGTCGGATCGACGCGTTCGCAGAGGTCGAACACGTCGCTGAACGGGCCGTTCTCCTCGCGTTCGGCGACGATCGCCTCGAGGGCCGACTCGCCGACCCCCTTGATGGCCCCCAGCCCGAACGCAACCGCCTCGCCGACGACGCTGAACTTCACCGCGCTGGCGTTGACGTCGGGCGGGAGGATCTCGATCCCCTGCCGGCGGGCGTCGTCGACGTGCTCCATGATGCGGTCGCTGCTCTCCATGCCGCAGGAGAGCAGGGCCGCCATGAACTCCTTCGGGTAGTGGGCCTTCAGGTAGGCCGTCTGGTAGGCGACCGCCCCGTAGGCCGTGGAGTGCGACTTGTTGAAGCCGTAGCCGGCGAACTTCTCGATGAGCTCGAACAGGTCGACGGCCAGCTTCTCGTCGACGCCTCGTTCCCTGGCCCCCTTGACGTACTCGTCGCGGAAGTCGGCGATGATCTTCAGCTTCTTCTTCGAGATCGCCTTGATGCAGCGGTACGCGGAGGAGAGCTCGATGCCGCCGACGCGGTTCAGAATCCGCATCACCTGTTCCTGGTACACCATCACGCCGTAGGTCTCCTCCAGGACCTCGTCGACGATGGGGTGGACCTTGTCGGGCTGCTTGCGGCCGTTCTTCACGTCCACGTACTGCATCACCATGCCCCCCTCCAGCGGGCCGGGGCGGTACAGGGCGGACGTGGCGATGATGTCCTCGAACTTGTCGGGCTTCATCTTCGTCAGCAGGTCCCGCATGCCGCCGGACTCGAGCTGGAAGATGCCCTTCGTCTCGCCGCGCTGCAGCAGGGCGAACGTCTCCTTGTCGTCGAGCGGGAGTTCGAGCGGGTCGATCTCGACGCCGGCGTGCTTCTCGACGTTCTTCACGGCCTCGTGCAGGATCGTGAGGTTCCGCAGGCCGAGGAAGTCCATCTTCAGAAGGCCGGCCTCCTCGACGGTCGGGCCGTCCCACTGCGTGAGGATGTCCTCCTTGCCGGTGATCTTCTGCAGCGGCACGAGGTTGTCGAGCGGCTCGTCGGCGACCACGACGCCGGCCGCGTGCGTGCCGGCCGAACGGCAGAGGTTTTCCAGCCGCAGTGCGATGTCGAACATCTCCTTGATGTCCGGCCGTTGGTCGTACATCTCCTTCAGCTCGCCGGACTCGTCGAGCGCCTCCTGCAGCTTGATGCCCAGCGTCTCCGGGACGTTCTTGCAGACGTCGTTGACGACGCCCAGGTCGATGCCGAGGGCACGGCCGACGTCGCGGATCGCCGCCTTGGCCTTCAGGGTGCCGAACGTGCCGATCTGGGCGACGTTCGCCTCGCCGTACTTCTCCTTCGTGTAGTCGATCACCTTCTGCCGACCGTCGCGGCAGAAGTCGATGTCGATGTCGGGCGGCTCCGACCGGCTGGGGTCGAGGAACCGCTCGAACAGCAGGTCGTACTTCAGCGGGCAGACGTTCGAGAGACCCAGCAGGTACGCCACGATCGCCCCGCACGCCGAGCCCCGCGCCTGGCAGGGGATGTCCTCCGCCATCGCGAAACGGACGAAGTCCCAGACGATGAGGAAGTAGGACGAGTAGCCCATCTTCTCGATGATGGCGAGCTCGTGGTCGAGCCGTTCGCGGTGGGCGTCCTCGATGCCGTCCTCACCGTACCGCCAGACGAGCCCCTTCTCGCAGAGTTCGCGGAGGTACTCGGTGTCCGACTTCCGGTCCGGCGGCTCGAAGACCGGGTAGAACCGTTTGGTGAGGTCGAGTTCGAGGTCGACGCGGTCGGCGATCTCCTGCGACCGGGCGACGGCGTCTTCGTGGCCGGGGAACGCCGCGTACATCTCCTCCGGCGTGCGGACGTGGAACTGGCTCGTGTCGAACCGCATCCGCCGTTCGTCGCTGCGGAGGGCCCGCGTGCTCACGCACAACAGCACGTCGTGGGCATCGGCGTCCTCGCTGTTCAGGTAGTGGGCGTCACTCGTCGCCACGAGCGGCAGGCCCATCGCGTTGGCCTGGTCGACCGTCTTCTCCATGCAAAGCCGCTGGATTTCGACGCCGCAGTTCTGGATCTCCATGTAGAAGCGGTCGCCGAAGACGCTCGAGTACCACTCCACGAGCGCCCGCGCCTCGTCCATGCGGTCGGCCAGCTGCAGGTGCGACAGCTCGCTCGACGCACAACCCGACAGGCAGATCAGCCCCTCCGAGTGCGCGGCCAACAGCTCCTTGTCGATCCGTGGCTTGTAGTGAAAACCTTCGAGGTATCCGGCCGACGACAGCTTGACGAGGTTCTTGAAACCGGCCTCGTTCTGGGCCAGCAACGTCAGGTGGTGGTTCGACGCGCCGATCGACTTGGCGGACTTGTCGAACCGGCTCGCACCGCGGGCGACGTACGCCTCGAACCCGACGATCGGCTTCACGCCCTGCGCCTTGCAGGTCTTGTAGAACTCCAACGCCCCGTACAGGTTGCCGTGGTCCGTGATGGCCACGGCGTTCATCCCGGTCTCCTTGCACTTGGAGACCAGGTCCGGGATGCGGGTCGCCCCGTCGAGCAGGCTGAAGTGCGTGTGGCAGTGCAGGTGGACGAACGGACGACTCACGGCGGCTCCTCTCGCTGGGCGGCTCGGTCCGTCGTGGACCACGTGACGGCTCTCGACGGCCGGATTCTACCGACCGCGCCATCGGAGATCCAAGAAGGACGAACCCGCCCTCAGCTGCACTGCCACGCAGTGCAGTCGCAGTCTCTCGGCGCCCGAACGTCACCCGCTTCGAAAACGGAAGAAGCAGACGCTTCGTCCGTCAGCAGCCGTCGTCTGCACGGCACCGCATCGCCCCTACTTCTCCTGCGCCTGCAGCATCCAGAGGTGCTTCTCGAGTTCGGCCGTGATGCCGATCAAGAGGTCCTCGCTGATCGGGTCGAGATCGCCGAGCGGTGCGATCGCCTCGCGGAGGCCGACGCAGGTCTTGGAGAGTCGGTCCGAACAGGCCGTGACGATGGTCGGACCGTCGTGGAATCCGGCCGGGAACGCGTCGAGTCGGCTCGACTCCACGAGCGTTGCGGCCCGGCCGTCGGCCGTCACGCCGATCGCGACGATTCGCTCCGCCACCTCGTCCGACGCCTCGCGGGCCGTCTCGACCACCTCGTCGAGCTTCTCGTGGATCGGCTGGAAGTGCGGGCCGACGACGTTCCAGTGAGCCTGCTTCATCTGCAGCGCCAAGTCGATCAGGTCAACGAGGCAACCCTGCAGCAGGGTGGCGGTCTGGGACTCGGCTTCACCGGACAACAGGGGGCGGGTGAAGTGCGACACGGGAGATCCTCTCAGTGGGGTTCGTCAAACGGGTGGACAAGGATTGTTGCGTCGCAGACGCGATTGTCGACCCCGGGGTGCCGCGACTCGGCACCGGACCGTGGCGTCGTCGCGAACTTCGAAATAGAGTCGGTTTCTACAGGCGGAGTCCGCTGGGCCCGCGCGATTCGCTCGCTCCCTCCGAGGCAGAACCGTGTTGAAGCATCGACAGGTGAACGTGTTGACGATCCCCGCCCTGCTGCTGGCCCTGTTCGTCGGTGCGTCCCACGCCGACGAAGAGGCGGCCGACGAAGAAGTGGTGAAGGCGAAGGCCGAGCCGTTTCGCGTGGAGGTCGAGCTGAAGGGGACGCTGCAGCCGGACCGCGTGGCGACGATTCGCGTGGAGCCGGAGGAGTGGACGACGCTGAAGGTGGCCGAGATCGCCGACCAGGGAGCCGCCGTCGAGAAGGGGGACCTGCTGCTCCGCTTCGAGACCGACGGCATCGACAAGCAGATTCAGTCGCTGGAGTTCAGCGTCCGCCTCGCCGAGCTGGCGTTCGAGCAGACCCGCCGTGAACTTGCCCTGCTGGAGAAGACGGCCCCGCTGGACCTCGAACTCGCCAAGCGGACCAAGGCCGAGGCGGACGACGCGCGAGAGTACTTCCAGGAGGTCGACAAGGCGCTGCAGATCGAGTCTGCCAACCGCAGCGTCGACTCGTCCAAGTTCCAGCTGGAGTACGCCAGCGAGGAACTCGACCAGCTGAAGAAGATGTACCTCGCCGACGACCTGACCGAGGAGACCGAGGAGATCATCCTCAAGCGGACCGAACGGCAGGTCGAGTCGGCCGAGTACTTCCTGAAGCTCGCGAAGATTCGGAACAAGCGGTTGCTGGAGGTCGAGCTTCCCCGCCGCGAGGTGACGATCGACGACACGGCCGTGCGGGCGGACCTCGCCCTTCGGCGGGCCGAGGTGACGCTGCCGCTCGCCGTCGACCGCAAGCAGATCGAACTCGCCAAGCAGGAGTTCGACTTGGAACAGAGCCGCTCCAAGCTGGAGAAGCTGAAGGCCGACCGAGACCTGCTCGACGTTCGCAGCCCGGTCTCCGGTGTCGTCTACCACGGAATCTGGGACGACGGCACTTGGTCGCTGCCCGCTACGATCAAGGCGCAGCTGAAGGTGGGCGGTACGCTGCCGGCGGCGAAGCCCGTGATGTGCGTCGTCCGGCCGCAGCCGTTGTCGCTCCGGACGACCGTCGCGGAGAAAGACGTTGCCAAGATGCAGGTGGGGATCGAGGGCGAGGTCGTCCCGACCGCCTTCCCGGACACGACCCTGCCGTGCACAGTCTCGTCGGTCGCTCCGTACCCGGTCGAGCCGGGCAAGTTCGCGGTGGAGATCGACGTCGAGACGGGAGACGTCGAACGGCTCGTGCCCGGTATGACGTGCACCGCGAAGCTCGTCGCCTACGCGAACGACGAGGCGGTCGTCGTGCCGTCCAAGGTCGTGTTCGAGGAGGACGGCCGGAAGGTCGTCTACGTCGTCGACGGTGACGAGGTCGAGTCCCGCGTCGTGCGCGTCGGACGGACACACGGCGACAAGACGGAGATTCTCGCCGGGCTGGAGGCGGACGAGACGGTTCGCACGAAGAAGCCTTGACCGACGACGACGGACACCAGACTCGAGCCGAAGGACTCGTGATGCGTACGACGTTCGCTGCACTGACACTGCTGTTGGCGTTCGCGGGGAACGCCCTCGCTGACGAAGCGGCCGAGAAGGGCCCGCCCCGGCTCGACACGCCGGACCCGATTCCCGCCGAGCGGCTGCAGAAGTCGATCGACCGCGGCGTGGCCTTCCTGTTGGAGGACCAGCTGGAGAGCGGGGCGTGGGGCTCGCCCACCCAGACGAAGGCCCTCAACATCTACGCACCGGTCCCCGGTGCCCACCACGCCTTCCGCACGGCGACCACGGCCCTCTGCCTGATGGCCCTGATCGAGGTCGCCGACAAGGAGGAACTCGCCGTCCGCCGGGCGATCGAACGGGGCGAGGAGTGGATGTTCTACAACCTGCCCCGCCTCCGTCGGGCCACTCCGACGGCGATCTACAACGTCTGGGGGCATGCCTACGCGATCCAGGCGCTCGTCCGCATGCACGGTCGGTTGCCCGACGAGACCGACCGCCGGAAGCGGATCGAGGCGTTGATCCGCGAGCAGTTCGAGTTGCTCGACCGGTACGAGTCGGTCAACGGCGGCTGGGGGTACTACGACTTCGACATCGGTTCCAAGAAACCCGCCAGCAGCCCGACCAGCTTCACCACGGCCACGGTCCTGTACGCCTACTGGGAGGCGAAGCAGATCGGGGTCGAGCCGCCGAAGAAGAACGTGCAGCGCGGTCTCGCCGCGATCCGCCGCCAGCGGAAGGCGGACTTCACCTACCTCTACGGCGAGTACCTCAAGAACCGGCCGATGATGGGCATCAACCGGCCCGGCGGCAGCCTCGGCCGTTCCCAGGCGTGCAACCTCGTGCTCCGGCTGTTCGGCGACGAGAAGGTCACCAACCAGGTGATGGTCGAGTGGCTGCACCGGCTGATGGCCCGCAACGGCTGGCTCGACATCGGCCGCAAACGCCCGGTCCCGCACGAGAGCTGGATGCAGGTCGCCGGATACTTCTACTACTACGGGCACTACTACGCCGCACTCTGTCTCGACCAGATCCCCGAGGCCGAGCAGCCGGACCTCAAGCACCACCTCGCGAAGCTGATGCTCGACCGGCAGGAGAAGAACGGCTCGTGGTTCGACTACGAGCTGTACGACTACCACGACCAGTACGGGACGGCGTTCGCCCTGATGACGCTCCACCGCTGCCGCGTCGAGAAGTAGCCGCGTTCACGACGTCAGCCGGGGCGGCGAATCTCGAGCTTCCGCATCCGCGAGTTCAGCGTCGTCGGCTTGATCCCGAGCAGTTCGGCGGCCCCTCCGGAGCCAGAGACCTTCCAGGCGGCCGACCGGAGCACGCTGACGAGATTGTCCCGCTCCAGCCGTCGGAACTCCGATTCGGTCAGGAACGACTCCGACGAGCCGACATCGCCGATCGGCACGGGCGAGGCGGCCGCGCTGCTCGTCGGGAGGTCGAACTGCAGTCGGCCGTTGCGAGCCGTGATCACGGCCCGTTCGATCACGTTCTGCAGTTCCCGCACGTTGCCCGGCCAGTCGTACCGTTCGAGCTCGGCGACGTTCCGTTTCGTCAGTCGCGGAGCCGGACGATTCAGGTCGCGGGAGGCCCGCTCGACGAAGTGCTCCGCCAGCAGCCCGACGTCCCCCTGCCGCTCCCGTAGCGGGGCCACCGTGACCGGGAACACGTTCAGCCGGTAGTACAGGTCGCTGCGGAACCGCCCGGTCGCGATCCGCTCCTCGAAGTCGACGTTCGTCGCCGCGACGATTCGCACGTCGACCGTCCTCGTCGTCGGGTCGCCCACCCGTTCGTACGTCCCCTCCTGCAGCACGCGGAGCAGCTTGCTCTGCAGTTCGACCGGAATCTCGCCCACCTCGTCGAGGAACAGCGTGCCGCCGTCGGCGAGCTCGAACCGCCCCACACGGTCGCTCACCGCCCCGGTGAAGGAGCCCTTCACGTGGCCGAAGAACTCGCTCTCGTACAGTTCCCTCGGCACGGCGGCACAGTTCACGCGGACGAGGGCCTGCTCCGCCCGACGGCTGCGGCGATGGATCTCCCGGGCGACGAGTTCCTTGCCCGTCCCCGACTCCCCGACGACCAGGACCGAGGCGTCCGTCGGCGCGACGAGGTCGATCTGCTCGGCGACCTTCTGCATCGGCGCGCTCCGGCCGATGATCTCGCCGAACGCCCGCGCCTGCTGCACCTCCTCCCGCAGGTAGTCCCGCTCCAGTTCCAGCTGGCCCCGTAGCCGCTCGATCTCCTCGAAGGCCCGGGCGTTCGCGATCGCGGCTGCCGCGTGGTCGGCGATCATCCGCAGCCAGGAGAGAGCCTCCTCACCCAGGCAGGCCCGTGTGAAGATCCCGAGCACGCCGAGCACCTCGCCCTGGAACACCAGCGGCTGCCCGCCGAACGCGAGAATGCCCTCCCGCTCCGCCCAGTCCCGGTCGGCGATCCAGGTCGGGTCGGCTCGCACGTCCGGCACCTCGATCGCCTCGCGCGTCGCCGCGATCCGCCCCACCTTCCGCACGCCCAGCGGGAAGCGGCGAAACCGGCCGTCGATCGAAGACCAGTCCGGCCCGTCCGTCTCCCGAGACCGCCCGGCACTCGCCACCAGGTGAAGGCAGTTCGTCTGGTCCGGGCACTCCTCGCGCATCGGGCAGACGTCGCACACGTCCCCCGGTTGGACGAGCCAGATGCGGACGAGTGCGTAGTCCGGCTGCCCGCTCAACCGCTGGACGATGAGCTCCGGCACCCGAGCCGAACAGCGCTCCTCGCCCAGTTCGAGCAGCAACCGCTTCAACCCGGAGACGTCGCTTTGGCATTCAGTACTCATGCCTGAAGGGTAACGACATTTCGTCATCTGCCAACGACATTTCGCGTACTACGAAATGTCGTCACACGTGCGAGAAGGGTTGTTTCACCGCAAGATTCGACACGACGGCCACTTGTGACTCTTCGCACCATTTGGCACGGCGGGTGCCTTACGGGTAGGCCATCAAGTCACTGTCCCGATCAAGGAACTTTCGATGACCACGACCCAAACCGTGCAGCACTTGGACGACGCCAACTTCGCCGACGTCGTTCGCCCCGGCGAGACCGTTCTCGTCGACTTCGCGGCGGACTGGTGCCCGCCCTGTCGCCAACTCGCCCCGACGGTCGAGGAACTCGCCGCCGAGCAGGAAGGCGTCGTCGTCGCGAAGATCGACGTCGACCAGTCCCCCCGCGTGACGGCCCAGTACCAGGTGAGTGCCCTGCCGACCGTGCTGGTCCTGAAGGACGGCGAGGTCGCCGAGCGACTCGTCGGCGTGCACCCCAAGCACGTCTACGAGCGGGCCCTGACGTCCGTCGCCTGAACGTCCCCGGCCGGGGCGAACGTTCGCCCCCGCCCTGCTTCGAACCCGAATCCGCTTCACAACCAGAGAACCCGAGGAGAATCCCATGTCCCGCTTGAACGTCGTCGAACGCGAGTCCGCCACCGGTCCCACCCGTGACCTGCTGGACGCCGTGCAGAAGCAGTTCGGTCGCGTCCCCAACTTCATGGCCGTGCTCGCCAACGACCCCGGCTCGCTCGAGGGCTTCACCAAGTTCCACGCCGCCCTGGGCAACGGCCGACTCGACCAGCAGACGCGGGAGCGGATCGCTCTCGCGATGGCCGAGGCGAACGCCTGCCAGTACTGCGTCTCGGCCCACACCGCGCTCGGGGCCCGCGCCGGACTCGACGAGTCCGAGATCGAGGCCGCTCGCCGGGGCGGTTCGGCGGACGCGAAGGCCGACGCGGCCGTCCGCTTCGCGAAGACCGTGCTCGACAACGACGGCGACGTGACCACGGCCGAGCTGAACGACGTCCGCGACGCCGGCTTCGACGACGGCGAGATCGTCGAGATCATCGCCCACGTCGCCATCAACACCTGGACGAACTTCCTCGGCAAGGTCGGCCAGATCGACGTCGACTTCCCCGAGGTCGAACTGCTCGACGAGCAACTCGTCACCGCCTGAAGCCGCCCTGCAGGGCGAGCGGCCGGTGTGAGCCGGCCGGTTACGCGTCCCACGGAACTCGAGCGCGATCTTGCGTGCAACCCGTAACCGGGGGGCTGACACCCCCCGCTCGCCCCTCTCACTTGGAAACCGAACCGATGACACGTCACTACACGGACATCGCCTTCACCGACGACGTGAAGGCCGAGCAGGAACGAAACGGCACCCGGTCGCAGGCCGAACGGATGGAGCAGGTCGCCTTTCCGGACGACCGCTTCACCGAACGCGAGGCCGACTTCGTCACGGCTCGGGACGGATTCTACGTGGCGAGCGTCAACTCGGACGGTTGGCCCTACGTCCAGTTCCGTGGCGGGCCCGCCGGCTTCGTCAAGGTGCTCGACGAACGCACGCTCGGATACGCCGACTTCCGCGGCAACCTGCAGTACGTCAGCATGGGCAACCTCCGGGGCGACGACCGCGTGTCGCTGTTCTTCATGGACTACGCCCACCGCGCGCGGCTGAAGGTGATGGCCCGGGCCGAGGTCGTCTCGGCGGCCGACCGACCCGACCTGGTCGCCCGGCTCGAGGTCCCCTCCTACCGGGCCCGCGTCGAACGAGCCGTGGTCCTGCACGTCGTGGCGTTCGACTGGAACTGCCCGCAGCACATCACCCCCCGGTTCACGGCCGAGGAGTGGTCCGAGTTCTCCACCCCCGAGTAGTCACCGGCCACGCGCCGACTCCCAGTACGACGGAAAGCGAGTACGTGATGACCCTCCCCACCCCCGGCTTCGAGTTCGACCCGACGACCACCGCGCTCGTCGTCACCGACCCGCAGAACGACTTCCTCCACCCCGACGGCGTCGCCTGGGGCGTCGTCGGCGAGAACGTCACCGAGAACGGCACCGTCGACAACCTCGAGTCCCTGTTCCGCACGGCCAAGGAGAACGACTACCCGGTCTTCGTCTCTCCGCACTACTACTATCCGACGGACCACGGCTGGAAGTTCGAGGGAGCGCTCGAGAAGCTGATGCACGACATCCACATGTTCGACCGCAAGGGACCGCTCGACCTCGAGGGCTTCACCGGCTCGGGAGCCGACTGGCTGGACCGGTTGAAGCCCTACGTCGAGCACGAGGAGACCGTCGTGACCAGTCCGCACAAGGTGTTCGGTCCGGAGACGAACGACCTCGTGCTACAACTCCGCAAGCGGGGCGTCGACAAGGTTCTGCTGGCCGGCATGTCGGCCAACCTGTGCGTCGAGAGCCACCTCCGTGAACTGCTGGAACAGGGGTTCGAGGTCGCCGTCGCCCAGGACGCCACCGCCGCCGCCAAGGTGCCCGGCTACGACGGCTTCGCCGCCGCCAAGACGAACTTCCGGATGCTCGCCAGCGAGGTGTTCAGCACCGACCAAGCGGTCGAAAGAATGCTCGGATGAGAGCTGCTGTCACGAGGCTCCGTCGACTTCCACCCACTTCAACCAACGCACCGCCACCCACCCGCCCGAGGAGCAGCCGATGTCCCAAGAGATCGCATCCGTCCAAGAGGAGCTCGACCGAACCGCCGCCGAGTTCGCCGAGAAGGTGCCCTCCGAGATCCGCGCGACGATGGACGCCGCGGGCGAGGAGGTTGCCGAGTTCGTGTCGCGACAGTCGATCGTCGGCGTCGGCGACGCCGCTCCGGGCTTCACACTCCCCGACGCGACCGGAGACGACGTCAAGTTCCAGGCACTGCTGGGGCGGGGTCCGGTCGTCTTGGCGTTCTACCGCGGTGGATGGTGCCCCTACTGCAACATCGAGTTGCGGGCGCTGCAGGCGGCGTTGCCGGAGTTCCGGCGGCACGGCGCGACGCTCGTCGCCGTCTCGCCGGAAGCACCGGACCAGTCGCTGTCGACGACGGAGAAGAACGAACTCGCGTTCCCCGTGTTGAGCGACAAGGGGAACGAGGTCGCCCGCCGGTACGGCCTCGTCTTCGCGCTTCCGGAGTCCTTGCGGCCGGTCTACGCGAACTTCGGCGTCGACCTGCTCGCACACAACGGCGACGACTCGTTCGAGCTGCCCGTCCCGGCAACGTACGTCGTCGACCGCGAGGGGCGGGTGAGCTACGCCTTCGTCAACGCGGACTACCGGCAACGCGCAGAGCCGCGCGACGTCGTCGCCGCACTGGCGGGCCTCGAAGTCCGGTGACGTTGCCTCGCAAAACGGGCATCGACCACGTCACGGGCCCGACGATCGCCGTCGGCCACGGGACGGAGACCGACGCGAGCGGTGGTCAGATCAGCTCGGGCATCACGCCGTGCCGGTCGTTGTCGACCAGGTACCGCGGGCGGCCTTGGAGGTCCCTCACCGTCGCCCGGTTGACGTCGATGCCGAGGCACTTGTAGAGCGTGGCGTGCACGTCCTGGAAGTGGACGGGCCTGTCGACGGCGTACTCGCCGAGCCGGTTCGTCGAGCCGATGACCTGCCCGCCGCGCATCCCGCCGCCGGCGACCATCGCACAGGAGACCCGCGGCCAGTGGTCGCGGCCCGCCTTCGCGTTGATCTTCGGCGTGCGGCCGAACTCGCCCCAGACGACGACGGCCACGTCGTCCAGCATGCCCCGCCGTTCGAGGTCCTCGACGAGCGCCGAGACCCCCTGGTCGAGCATCGGGAAGTCCTCGCGGGCGCGGCCGAAGTTGTTCCCGTGCCAGTCCCAGCGGCTGAAGGCGAGCGTGACGCAGCGGACGCCCGCCTCGACGAGACGCCGGGCGACGAGGAAGTCGTCGAGCAGCTTCCAGGCGCCGTCGGCCCGCTTCTCCCGCGTGCCCCGGCCGTACCGGTCGCGGAGCTTCGGGTCCTCCTTGGAGACGTCGAGCGCGTCGGCGAGTTGGCTGGAGGTGAGGATGCCGAAGGCCTGCTGCTGGAACGAGTCGAGCCCGTCCATCATGCCGGTCGAGTCGAACTCGGCACGGAACCGGTCGAGCGAGCCGAGCACGGCGCGTCGGTCGCCGAGGCGGTCGAGCGTGACGCCGTTGAGGACGAGGTCGGCCGCCCCGTCGCCGTGCGGGCGGAACGGGGCGTGGGAGACCCCGAGGAAGCCGGCCTGCCCGGGGTCGCCCCACGGCTTGTGGCCGCACTCGGGGGAGAGGCCGACGAAGACCGGCATCGCGGGCGTGGGCGGGCCCCGGAGCTTCGAGACGACCGATCCCATGGACGGCCAACCGCCGCTGGGCTGGTTGT
>JANQQW010000123.1 GCA_028284885.1 Planctomycetaceae bacterium | reverse complement strand
GGCCTCGTCGTTCGCCGCCTTTCCGGGGGCCTCGGCCAGCTTGCCGGACGCCTCGGAGAGGAGCGTGACGACCGGCTGAACGGCGGCCATGCCCTTCGTCGCGGTTTCCTTGGCGGCGGTCTGCTGGGCGATCTTCGTCTTGGCGGCGTTGGCGGCGTTCGTGCCGTCGGTGATCGCCTTCGTGCTGGCCGCGACGGTCTGGTTGGCGGCCGTCATCGCCGCGGCCTGCTTGGCGGCCTCGGCCTCGGTGGCCTTGGCGGCGGCGTCGAGCTTCGCGAACTCGGCGCTCGCGGCTGCGAGGGCCTGCTCGACCTGCTTCTTCCGTTCCTCGAGTTCCGGCGGGTTGACCGAGAGGTCGGCGACGACCGCGCCGTCGGCGGCGTTCCACATCGTCACGCGGCCCGACCAGTCGCCGGCGATCACGTGGTTCGTCTCGTCACAGTGGGAGACGCGGAGGGCGATGTCCGGCAGGGCGGGGAAGGCGCGCTGCTGCTTGCCCTCCTGGTCCCAGAGCTTGGCGGTCTTGTCGCGGCCACAGCTGACGAGCCGGCCGTCGCGGGCGAACTCGATGTCGGCGACGCCGCCGCCGTGGGCGTTCCAGCTCTTCACGTTTCCGCCGTTCTCCATCTCCCACAGCTTGACCGTGCCGTCCTGCGACCCGGTGGCGAGGAGGTTGCCGTCGATGCGGAAGGAGAGGTCGCCGATCTCCCCCTTGTGTCCGCTGAGCGTGAGGTACTCGCGACCCGTCATGCCCTCCCAGACGTGGACGCCGCCGTTGCGGTCGCCGGTGGCGAGAAGGACGCCGTCCGGGCTGAAGGCGACGGCGGTCACCCACTCGGTGTGCTTCTTGATCTCGTAGACCTTCTCGCCGGTGGCGACGGAGAAGACGCGGACGATGCGGTTGGGGCCGCCGAGGGCGACGAGCCGTTGGTCGGGCGAGACGTCGGCGGAGAGGACCTCGTCGTACTCGTCACCGATCTCGGCGACGCGTTCGCCCGTGCGGACGTTCCAGAGGACGACCTTGCCCTCGAGCGCACCCTGCCCACCGCCGGCGAGCAGGAGGCTGCCGTTCCGGCTGAAGCGGAGGACCTGCGCGCGGCCCTCGGGGAAGGGGAGCACGCCGAGCAGCTTGCCGGCCTTCGTGTCGTACAGCAGCACCTGGTGCTGGCCGGCGACGGCGGCGAGCGACGACCACGGGTTGGTGGCGATCGCGGTGACGGCCTCCAGCCGTTCGGTGTGGACGACCGGGTCGAGCGACAGCCGCCACGGCAGCGGGGGCGTCTCGGGCCGGGCGGTGGGGGCCGCGGCGAGCGAGAGGTCGACCTTCGGCTTGTCCGGGACCTTGGCCTTGCTGGTCATCGTCTCCAGCAGGCCGCCGTCGATCCACGCCTTGATCGTGTCGAGTTCCTTCTGCGGGATCTTGCCGCCGTTGGGCGGCATCTTCGGCTCGGACTGGTGCGTGACCAGCAGGTACAGGTAGCTCAGCGACGCGTCGCCCGGCTCGACGACGGCCCCGGACGAGCCCCCCTGCATCAGCTGGGTGTAGCTCGTCATGTCGAGCCCGCCCGACTTCTTGTCGAGGTTGTGGCAGCCGAAGCACCGCGAACGGAGGATCGGCTGGACGTGGTCGTCGTAGGTGACCTTGTCGGCGGCCAGCACTGCACCGGGCGCTAGCACGATCAGGAGCGTTGTCAGGTGGCGGGACATCGGTGAGCTCTTGGTGTGGGTCAAGAGTCTAGAGTCAAGAGTCGAGAGCCAGAGAGAAGGTCCAGGCGATCGTGCAAGGTAACGTCACGCTTGCGTCCGGCTCTGGACTCTCGACTCTAGACTCTCGACCGACTCAGTGGTTGAACAGGAACTCGCGGCTGTTCAGAAGGGACCAGAAAACGTCGTCGAGGACCGGTTGTGGGTTCTCGGACTCCTCGGCGAGGATCGCGGCGAGGTTGTCGCGTTCCTGCTTGGTCGGCTTTCGGGTGAGCGTGCGGACGTAGAGGGCGTCGACGACCTCGATCGGCGTCTTCCCCTCCTTCAGCAGGTTGGCGACGAGGCCCCCCTGGGCGATCTTGCCCTGGACCGTGCTGCCGTTCAGCAGGTGCAGCGCCTGCGAGAGGTTGGGCTCCATGCTGACCTCGCAGGAGCAGACCGTCTCCCGCTTGGCCCGGCCGAACGTGGTGAGGAAGTAGCTCGACGTGTTGCCGTCCGAAATCTGGACGGCCCGGGCACCGAGCGGCAGGCCGCGGAACTTGTCCTTGGTGTCGGTCACCTGCGTGATGGCGTCGAGCAGTACCTCGGCCCGTACGCGGCGGAGCATGGCGTGCGAGAAGTTCCGGTCGTCCGAGGCGTTCGACGCGTTCGTCCGCGTGGCGAGCTGGTAGGTCCGCGACGTGCAGATGTCCCGGACGAGCTTCTTGAAGTCGTAGTCGTACGAGACGAAGCGGTCGGCCAGTTCGTCGAGCAGCTCCGGGTTCGACGGCGGGTTCGAGACGCGGACGTCGTCGACCTGTTCGACGATTCCCTTGCCCATGAAGTGGGCCCAGACGATGTTCGCGAGGTTCTTGGCGAAGTACGGGTTCTCCGGGCTGGCGAGCCAGTTGGCGAGCACCTCGCGGCGGTCCTTCCCCTTCACGTCCGGCACGGCCCCGCCGAGGAACTTCGGCTCGACCGTCGCCCCGCCGACCGGGTGCTTCACGTCACCCGAGCCGCGGTTGTAGACGATGGTCTCCCGCGGGTCCTCGCCACGCTTGCGGCCCACCTGCGAGAAGAAGGCCGCGAACCCGTAGTAGTCGTCCATCGTCCAGCGGTCGAACGGGTGGTTGTGACACTGGGCGCACTGGATCCGCATGCCCATGAAGACCTGGGCGACGTTCTCGGAGACCTTCAGCGTGTCCTGCTCGGCCTGGTAGTAGTTGGTGGCGGCGTTCTTGAAGTTGGAGCCGTTGGCCGAGAGCAGTTCACGGACCATCTGGTCGGTCGGCGTGTTGCTGGCGACCCGCTCCTGCAGCCACTCGTAGTAGCGGAGCATCGCCTTGTAGCTGACGCGGTTGTTGACCGTGCGGACCTGCAGCAGCTCGGCCCACTTCATCACCCACAGTTCCACGAACTCCTTCCGTTCCAGCAGCTCGTCGACGAGCTTCTCCCGCTTCTGCGGGTCGTCGCTCGACATGAACTCGGCGTACTCCTCCGGCGTGGGGAGCATGCCGACGACGTCGAGGTAGACGCGGCGGAGGAACTCCTCGTCGGTGCAGAGTTCGGACGGGGCGATGCGGAGCTTCTTGAGCTTCGCGTCGACGAGTTCGTCCACGTAGTTCTTCTGCGACGGGTTGGGCCACTGGAACTCGAGGCCCTTGGGGAGCGTGATGAAGTGGGAGCCGACGGTGTGGGTGTCGAAGCGGGCCATCAGGAAGGCCTCGCCGCGGGCCCCGGCGGTGACGACGCCCTCCTCGGTCACCTCGGCCGAGTTGTCGTTGCTGGTGGAGAAGTAGGCGAGCGAGGTGACGTCGCGGTTCGTGCCGTCCGAGTAGTTCGCCCGGACGTTCAGCTTCTGCGTCTCGCCCTCGCCGTCGAGCACGGCCCCGGGCGGGTAGAGTTCGATGGAGAGGACGGTCGGCAGCTCGCCGGCGTCGTCGGGGGCGCCGGCCTCCAGCCAACGGAGCACGGTCGCGTAGTACTCGCTGTCCTCGGTGAACCGCTCGCCGCCGGTGTGGGAGACCTCGCCGATCGCCTTGGTCAGCAGCAGGCTCTCGCGGGGGAGGGCCCGGTTGATGCGGCGGGTCGCCTGCTCGCGGGTGAGTCGGTAGTGGTCGCCGGCCGGGTCGTAGCCGAACAGCGACAGGCGGAAGCCGTCCTTGCCGCGGGCCGCACCATGGCAGCTGCCCATGTTGCAACCGGTCTTGGCGAAGACCGGCATGACGTCGAGCCGGAAGCTGACCGGGCGGTCCGCCTCGGCCTGGTCGACGGTGACCGGCACCTCGACGGTGCGACCACCGAACTCGACCTTCAGCGAGGTCGTGCCGTTGGCGACGGGCGAGAGCGTGCGGTCGTCGAGCTTGGCGACCTCGGCCTGGGCGACCGAGAGCTTCGCCTCGGCCGTCACGTCGCGCGTGAGGCCGTTCTCGTACTTGGCCTGAACGACGAGCTCTTGCCGGTCCCGACTCGTAACGAGCGAGACGTCGGGCGGGAAGACGCTGAGCTCGGTCAGCGGCGACTCCGCCCTGGCCGACGACGAGGTCGAGACGGCAAGCAACAGGGCGAGGGTGGTCACGAGGCGACGGGTCATTGTCGATTCCTCAAGTGTGTGTCCGTCGTGGCTCGGAGGGAGCCACGAATCTCACGAATGACACGAATGGCTTCACGGGTCGCACGTCTCACTCGATTCGTGCGATTCGTGGTTACTTCCCGTTGGCGGCTTCGAGGCGTTTCTTGGCGTCGAGGCGGAGTTGTTCGAGTCGGCTGAGCCGCTTCTCGGGCTTCTTCCCCGGCTCCGCGGGTTTCGTCTCGGCGACGACGACCGGCTTGGGGGCGGGCTTCGTCTCCTTCGGGAGCGGCTTGTCCACGCGGAGCTCGCCGGAGCCGAGGCGGTGGCGGATCGGCTCGCCGTTCTCGGTGACGGTCACGTAGCAGAACAGGCTCTTGTGCCGGCCGGCGGGGGTGGCCGCGTCGGTCTTGACCTTGAACGAGAACTCCTTGGTGTCCTTCGTGAAGGTCATGTTCTCGGTGGTGGCCTTGTTGGGCAGGCCGACGAGTTGGGCGACCGCCTCGCCCGGGAACTCGGTCGTCGGCGTGACCTTGCAGAAGATCTCGGTCTCCTGTCCCTGTTCGCAGGCGGTTCGCTCGAGTGCGAGTTGCAGGTACGGGGCGGCCACGCGGAGCTTCGTCGGGGCCGAGGAGGCCCAGCCGGCCCCGCCGCCGACGTCGGCCGAGGCGATCGCGTAGACGACGTACTCGCCGACGCGGGCGCTCCCGTTCGCGTTCACCGGGTAGTTCACCTCCGTCTTTCCCTCGGGGATCGTCACCGTGGAGGAGGCCGAGACGCCGGGCGGGCGGAACGGGAACTGAACGGTGATCGGGGCGGTGAAGCCTTCTTCGCGGTGGGCGACGACCTTCAGCTGCATCGAGCCGTTCTGCACGATCGGGACCTTCGGCTGCACGATCTCGATCTTGTACGGCAGCTCCTCGACGACGGCGATCGCGAGGCGGTCGACGGTCTTCGTCCAGTACTCGGACTGGCCGGGGCTGCCGCGGACGAGCAGGGCGTTGTTCGAGAAGTGGCCGACGACCTCGCGGTCGGGGCTGTCGAGGCGGGCGGTGAAGTCGACGAGCTTGCCGGCGATCGGCGCGTCGGCCGCGGCCTCGAAGACCACGGGCATGGTGCTCTGGTAGTCGGGCATCGGCTCGGCGTGCATCGTGACGCCGGCCGGCAGGTCCTTCCCGTCCAGCACGAGTTGTCCGCCGAAGTTCTCCCGCCGGGCGGAGACGAGCGTGGCGAAGCGGTTGCCGCGGGCGACGTAGATCTGCTGACGCTCCTGCCCATACCGGGTGGTGCGGGGGATGCCGACGGTCAGCTTCGGCTGAACCGGCTGCATCTCGACGCGGTAGACGTAGTCGGGGCCGCCGTTCTTCAGGTGGTCACGGACCCAGAGGAAGTACTCGCCGTCGGCCGGGACCTGCCAGCGGAAGTAGCTGTCGGGCCCGCGGGAGTCGTCGTTGGAGGCGAGTCGCTTGCCGGCGGCGTCGTAGACGTAGACGACCGGGTCGAGCGGCGAGCGGAGGCGGCGGGCGTAGCACTCGACGTCGAACGACTGCCCCTTCTTCGCGGTGAACTTGAACCAGTCGTAGTCGTCGGCCTTCTCGATCACCCCGTTGAAGGTGCAGGGGAACGTGACGGGCGTCGCCTCGTTCCGGTTCGCGTTCGGTTCGACCTCGAGGGCGTTCGGCACGGTCGAGAGACGGAACGGGTTGCCGGACGGGGCGATGCCGTGCTCGTCCTGGGCGAACAGGGCGAAGTCGTCGCTCGTCTCGGCCGGGAGCTTCACCTTCTGGGCGATCGTTCCGGTCGGGTCGCCGAGGTACTGGACGTCGAGTTCCGTCCCGACCTGTCCGCCGGCGGGGTAGACCATCGTGGGCCGGGGAAAGCTGCCGACGTGGAGCCGGTAGCGACAGTTGCCGTTGCCGCCGTAGGACGTCTCACGAACCTGGACGAAGTACTGGCCGTCCTCCGGGGCGACGATCGACGCGACGGCGTCCTGAAACAGGAGTGGGCTGTCGTCCGCCGCGGCGAGTTCGAACCGCTTGGCGTCGAGGATCGCGACGTAGGGGTCGAACAGGTACGTCCCCAGGCGGAGTGCCTCGATCTCGGCGACGATCCGCTGCCCCTTCTTCGCGTTCACCACGAAGTAGTCGACGTCCTCGGTGTCGACGCGGCCGTCGACGGTGACCCCGAGGTCGATCGGCTGCGGCTCGGCGAAGTCGGTGTTCGGCTCCTTCTCCGCGACGGCCGGCAGGGCGCCCACGTAGAACGTCCGGAAGTCCGAGATGCCCGACTTGCACCGGACCTGGGCGACGTGCTCGCCGAGGGCGGCGTCCGGGGCGACCCGGATCTTCGCTCTGCAGCGGTTCTCGTTGTCCGAGGTGATCTCCAGCACCTCGAAGCCCGGAGAGTAGAACAGGATCTCCTCGGCGTCGGCGAGCTGTCGGCCGGAGAAGGTCAGCTGGTGCTCGGCCCCGCGTTGCACGCCGCGTGGCGTGATGATGCTCAGCCGCGGGTCGGCGGCGAGCAGCGAGGTCGCGGAGAGGGCGAACGCGAGCGCGACGAGGAACGAACGTGAACGGGTCACGGGAGTCCTCCGGGGTGGGGTCGATCGGGCGGGCGCAGCAGCGAGTACGTCTAAGCCCGGCTTCTCGGACGAAGCCGGGCTTCCGGATTCCGTGTCAGCCGACGAGGAGTTCGCGGCGGACCTCGCCGCCGTCGACGATCTCCATCGGGCGGTCGCCGGGGGCCATCAGTTCCTTGTCGGCGACGATGCCGAGGCAGTGGTAGATGGTGGTCGCCCAATCGACGACGGTCAGCGGGTTCTCCTCGGGCTCGCTGGCGGTGGGGTTGGAGGAGCCGTAGACCTGCCCCCCCTTGACGCCGCCACCCGCCATGACGACCGAGAAGACCTTGGGCCAGTGGTCGCGACCGGCGGTCGCGTTGATCTTCGGCGTGCGGCCGAACTCGCTGGCGACGCAGACGAGCGTGCTGTCGAGCAGCCCGCGTTCGGAGAGGTCGCCGATCAGGGCGGCGAAGCCCTGGTCGAAGGCGGGAACCTGCCGGTTCATCGAGGCCTGGATGCCGTTGTGCATGTCCCAGCCGCCGTACGTCATGGTGACGAAGCGGCTGCCCGCCTCGACGAGGCGACGGGCGAGCAGCATGCGGGCCCCGGCCTGCGTCTTGCCGTAGCGGTTGCGGACGGCGTCGGACTCGGCGGAGACGTTGAACGCCTCGCGGGCGTCCTTCGAGGCGACCATCTCGTAGGCGCGGTCGTAGAAGCTGCCGACCGCGTCGAGCGAGTCGGACTTCTCACGCGAGGTGAAGTGCGTGTTGACCGTGTCGAGGATGCGGCGTCGGCGGGCGAAACGGGCGTCGTCCACGCCGCCGGGCAGCTTCAGGTCGCGGACGTTGAAGTTGTCGCTGGCCGGGTCCGACCCGACGCTGAACGGGGCGTACGAGCTGCTGAGGTAGCCGGTGCCGGCGAACTCGTTCGGCTGGTTGGGGATGCAGACGTACGGCGGGATGGCGGTCCGCGGCCCGAACTCGTGGCTGACGACCGTGCCCATGCTGGGGAAGGTGATGGCCGGGCTGGGCCGGTAGCCGGTGAACATGTTGTGCGTGCCGCGCTCGTGGGCGGCCTCGCCGTGCGTCATCGAACGGCAGATGGCGAGCTTGTCGACCACCTTCGCCGTGTTCTTCAGGTTCTGGTTGAGGCGGATGCCGGAGACGTTCGACTCGATCGAGCTCATCGGCCCGCGGTACTCGAGCGGCGCGTTCGGCTTGGGGTCCCAAGTCTCCTGGTGGGCGCAGCCGCCGGGCAGGTAGATGAAGATGACGGACTTGGCCGTCCCTTCCTTGCTCTCGTAGTGCTTGAGCTCGGCCTGGGCGGCCTTCATGCGGAAGAAGTCGCCCAGGGTGATGCCGAGGCCGCCGAGGAAGCCGGCCTGTACGAATCCGCGACGCGAGGCGTTGAACCGCATCTCGTTGACTCCGTGGGGGGATGCTGGCGTTCGCTGGTGGGTGCACGGGGCACGAACGCGAATCGGGACCCTGGTGGGTAGGTCGGGTCGTTGGTGGGCTGAACGAATCTCATCGTCCAGCACAGGGCGGGAATTCCCCATCCCAAGGGCGACCAGAAGAACCGATCGAATCGGCAAAGTCAAGTGCGTACCCGTTTCTGAGCGTCGATCGAGACGCCTCGCCGCGGTCGTCCACAGCGACCATGCCCCCTCTCCCCAACTGACGGCGTCGTTCTCCGGTACAACGGGATTGCGGAGGAGAGGGACGGGGAGAGGGGGCTAGCGAGGCGGCTCTGAATTCACCACCAGACTGCAGGCTCACAGGCGGCGAGGCGATCTTCGAACCGTGTCGCCAGTCGTCCGGCCGGGTTGTCGGGCTCGTGCTAGAGTTGCCGACTCCGACCCCACGAGAACCGAGAGCCATGCAGGTCGTCATCACCGCCGTCGGGCCCGACCACTCGGGCCTTGCCGACCCGATCGTCCACCACGTGACGAGCGAGGGGGCGAACATCCACGAAATCCAGATGTACGACCACGACTCGCAGAGGCTTTTCGCGATGCTGACCCGCATCGAGTGGCCCGGCAGCCGGGAGTCGCTGTCGAGCCTGCGGGACCGGATGAGCGAGATCGGCCGGGCGAAGGGGCTCTCGGTGCGGACGTGGTCGCGGGACGAACGGCAGGGGCCGCCGCGGCTCGCCATCTGCACGACCTTCCGCCGCGAGACGCCCGGCATCCTGCTGGACAACATCGCCGCCGGCAGCCTGAACGCCGTGCCGGCCGTGATGATCGGCAACCGCGACCGCTGCAAGGACCTCGCCGAGCAGCACGGCGTCGACTGGTACAACGTGGCCGACGACGCCGGCAACCCGGACAACGACCGCATGGTCGGCCTGTTCGACGAGTACGACGTGGACTACGTCATCCTCGCCCGGTACATGCGGGTGCTGCCGGCCAGCACCTGTTGGAAGTACGCCGGCGGGCGGATCGTCAACCTGCATCACGGGCTGCTCCCCTCCTTCCCCGGCTTTCGCCCGTACGAGGACGCGTACGCGGCGAAGATGACGTGCTTCGGGGCAACGTGTCACTTCATCGTCCCGGAACTCGACGCCGGCAACCAGACGATTCACCAGGCCGCCTTCACCGTCTTCCCGAGCACGCCGCTGGAGGAGATCAAGAAGATCGGCGAACGCGAGCACGAACCGTCCTGCCTGCTGGAAGGCGTCCGCCGCGTGTGCGACCGCGAGGTCGAACTCCACTTCCACCGCGTGGTGCGCGTCGGCGGCTGAGTCGCTGTCGCCGCCGTCGGAGGCGTGGTTCAATGAGTCGAACCACGCCATCGGGACATCGCGATGCCGCTGCCGAACGATCTCGCCTTCGCCTCGCTCCGCACGCTCGGGAAGGAGCTGCGTGACGGGGACTTCACGTCGGTCGAGCTGACCGAGTTCTTCCTGAAGCGGCTGGAGACGCTGGGGCCGAAGCTGAACGCGGTCGTCACCGTCACGCGTGAGCTGGCGCTCGAGCAGGCGAAGAAGGCCGATGCCGATCTCGCGGCCGGCCGGGACCACGGGCCGCTGCACGGCATGCCGTTCGGCGTGAAGGACCTGCTGGCGACCGCCGGCATCCCGACGAGTTGGGGCTCCGCTCCGTACAAGGACCAGGTCTTCGACGCCGACGCGACCGTCGTCACGGCTCTCCGGCGGGCGGGGGCCGTGCTGTGTGCGAAGCTTGCCATGGTCGAGATCGCCGGCGGGTTCGGCTACCAGCAGGCGAACGCTTCGTTCACCGGGCCGGGGCTGAACCCGTGGGACGTCTCGCGTTGGGCGGGCGGGTCGTCGAGCGGTCCGGGCTCGGCGGTCGGTGCAGGGCTCGTGCCGTTCGCCATCGGGTCGGAGACCTGGGGCAGCATCGTCACGCCGAGCGCGTACTGCAGCATCAGCGGAATGCGGCCGACGTACGGTCGCGTCAGCCGGCACGGCGCGATGGCCCTCAGCTGGACGATGGACAAGCTCGGCCCGATGGCCCGCACGGCCGACGACTGCGGCCTCGTCCTCGACGCGATCGCCGGCCCCGACCCGGCCGACCCGACCGCTGCGCCGCGAACGTACGAGTACGACACGGACTCGCTGCCGAAACCGCCCTTCAAGCTGTTCAAGGTCAAGAACGCCGCGAATCGCGTGCAGGAGGGCGTGCGGGACGCGTACGAGCGGTCGCTGGAGACGCTCGAGAAGGAGAAGCTGGCGACGATCGAGGAGATCGAGTTGCCGAAGCTGCCGGTGAACGAGGCGGCCGGGACGATCGTCTCCTGCGAGATGGCGGCCGCGTTCGAGGGGCTCGTTTCGAGCGGCGACGTCTGGGAGCTGACGGCCCCGGAGGACCGCTGGGGCGGGCACGCGTCGCTCGCGATCCCGGCCGTCGACTACATCAACGCCCTCCGGCTGCGGAAGGTCGCCCAACGCGAGTACGACACGCTCCTCGCCCGCTGCGACGCGATCGTCGCCCCGACGCGAGCGACGGTCGCTCCGCCGATCGACCAGACCTTCGGCGAGTACGGCCGCGGCTTCCGGAGTTCGTCGATCAGCGGCGGCGGCAACCTCTGCGGCCTGCCGGCGGTCTGCGTGCCGAACGGCTTCGGCGAAGCCGGGCTCCCCACGTCGCTCGTCTTCGTCGGCCGAGCCTTCGAGGAGAACCGCCTGCTGGCGATCGCCGCCGCGTACCAGGACGCGACCGACTGGCACGAGACGCGACCGCCGTTCCCGCTGATCGAGACGGATGAGTAGTCGAGTTCACTCGGCCGACTCGACTCCAGCACGCTTGCGAATCTCGCTGCGCGTGCCGCTCTCGAACGTGACATCACCCTCGTCGTCGACGTGGGCGTAGAACGCTTCGTCCTTCGCTTCGACGTACAGCGTGCCCGAGCCCCAGCGGCCGTGAAGCGGTGCTGGTCCCCCGCGTCCCGTGTAGAGGAACTCGGAGTGCCGGCCCCAGTCGTGGCGGGTGCCGTTCTGCCAGTTGCCGAGGTCGTGCGGGTCGTCGTTCCAGTGGAAGCCGAGGTGCTTCCCGTCGGTCGCCTTGTAGGTGACGATGCCCTCCTCGAGCTTCGACGCGTCGATCTCCGCGGCCAGGACCGCCTTGCGGAAGGCG
Organism: Planctomycetaceae bacterium; assembly: GCA_028284885.1. Lineage (GTDB taxonomy): Bacteria > Planctomycetota > Planctomycetia > Planctomycetales > Planctomycetaceae > JANQQW01. Next base: position 5,917 of record JANQQW010000123.1, on the reverse strand, counting down.
TCGAAGCTGCGGTGCGACTGCGGCTCGCCGATCTCGACGGCCACGCCGCAGAAGTTCTTGCCGGTCCCGTTCGCCGCGAGGACGAAGTGTTCGGGGAACCGGGCTTTCTTTCCCTCGGAGACCTGGGCCGTCAACTTGTCGTCCTTCTCGAACTTCGTCGTGCCGAGCGGGCGGACGGCGATCCAGGTCCTGTCGATTTCGAGGAACGTCACGCCGGCCTTCTCGCTGACCTTCGTCTCCGGCGGGACGACCCACACCCACGGCGACCGGCCATTCTTCGCGAGCCAGACCGCCAGGTTGCGGTCCTGGGCCACACGATTCTCGGCGGCCACCTTGCCCGACTGGTACTGCGGCGACCCGGCGTACGACGGGTCCGGCCCCGGGATCGCGTGCACGATCCGCGAGCCGTGCGTCTTCTCGTCGACGAGGATCTGGAACCCGTTGACGGAGCTGAAGCCGGTCGGCGTGCCGGTCGCGAGCGTGCCCATCTGGAACGTGTGGCCGAGGTAGTGCGTCTCCAGGTAGTCCGGCTGGGCGTCGGCCTCGAGACTCGTCGTCGCGGAGTAGGGTGGCTTGCTCGCGAGCACCTCGACCGGCAGGTCGATCTCCTTGCGGGCCAGCTTCACCACGGCGACCGGCGGCCGGTACGAACTCGTGATCGCGTGGATCTCGTCGGACTCCCACTCGTGCTCGTCGAGCGGCGAGTCGCCGAAGTAGACCCACAGCATGCTGGCCGCGCTGCCGCCGAAGGGCTGCGGGTGGTTGTAGTCCCGGCTGCCCGGCCCGTTGAACCCGCCGCGGCGGTACTTCAGCGCCCCGGCCGCCGTGAACCAGTCGAGGCACGCCTTGGCGGCTCGTTGGACCTCGCGGTCCTTGGCGAAGTCGTGCAGGTTCAGCAGCGGGCCGAGCGAGTGGCCGTGGTAGTTCTCGGAGTCCCACTCGCCGATGCCGACGCGGTACAGCGTCCGCGTGTAGTCGAGCAGCAGCCGCTTGTACTTCTCGGTCGTCTCGCGGTTCCCGGTCTCCTCGGCCATCAGGTAGACGCTGGTGACCCGCATCAGGAACAGGTTCTCGGTGCTGCGGACGTCGACCCAGCTGTTCTTCGCGTTCGGCCCCCAGCCGGTCTGCTTGGCGTAGGCGTGGTGCGGTCGTCGCAGCGGGTCCTTCTCGGTCCACTTCTTCGCCCCACGGAACATCCGCTGCCCGTAGTCCTTCTCCAGCAGGTCCCCGAAGTAGAAGTACTTCCGAATCTGGTGCTTCAGCGTGAAGGCGGCGAAGTAGTCGATGCCCTCGGTGTGCTCGTGCCAGTCCTTCGCCTGGGCGTCCTCGGCCTGCAGGCCGGCGAGGGCCCCGTCGCGGAGGTCGTCGACGAAGACCTGCGTCATCAGCCGGCCGTACAACCGCTTCTCGCTCTCGAAGTACGTCGTGCCGCGGGCGAGCTTCTCGGAATTCGCCGCGACGACCTGCCGGGCCCGTTCCTGGAACTCGCGTTCGTACTCGTCGGGCCACTCGTTCCGCAGGTCGTCGTCGATCGGCTGGCCGCGGTAGACCGGTTTCCCGGACTTGTCGCGGCCGACCATCTGGGCGAGCCCCCACTCGGCGAGGCAGGAGTCGGCGACGAGACAGCAGACGGCGGCCGCGAGAACGCGAACGAGGTTGGTCATCGGGTTGGAACTCCGGAGGCTTCGAGGGGAAGGGCTTCGGCGTGGTCGGCCAGTTGACCTTGCACGATTGTGGGACAGTTCGAGTTCACGGAGCAATCTGTAGTGGCCGCACTCCGTGCTGGCCCTGCGCGCTCTCGCGGGCTTCGGCGTACGAGAAACGGGCCGCGCTGCCGTGACGGGAGCCGCCGCGACGACTGGCGACGTGAACGAAGTGGAGGCCGCAGGACCGCCACGGAGGGCGGCCCCTGCAGAGGTCGCGCCCCACGTTCGTGCGTGGTCTGCTAGACGCCGAGCGCCTTCCGTTTCTCCTCGATGAAGGCGATGTGGTGCGGGACGTGGTTGGTGATCCGCTTCAGCAGCGTGAGCAGCGTGATCTCGCCGTCGCGGGAGTGGATGCCGACGCGATCGAACGCCTCGTCCGGCTGGGCTCGGAGGATGCGGGCCGTGTGCTTGCGAACGGCGTCGATCAACTGCAGCTGCTCCTCGACGTCGCGGGCGTCGTAGGCGAGCTTCTCCCGGAAGGCGTCCGGGTCGCCTCCCCGCAGCGGCGGCTCGTCCTCGGCGATCACCCGGCACATCCGGTCTGCGTAGACCGGCTCGAAGTCGGCGATGTGGCAGACCACGTCGCGGGTCGACCACTTCCCCTCGACGGGTCGGGCGTCGATCTGCTCGGGCGTCATGCCGGCGATCGCCTCGCGGAGGAGACGCGTGCCGTCGAGGTACTGGTCGAGGAGTTCGTCGATCATCGTGTTGTTCCGTCGTTGGGGATCACTCATGGTCGAGGATGGGTCGGACGGACGAAGCGGTCAAGCAAGGGCGACCTGCAGGGGCACCCGAAATTCGACCGGAGTTCGGAGCCGCCGCGCTGGCCCCCTCTCCCCCGCGTTGGGTAGTCCACTGGTCTCGACTCGGCTGCGGTGGAGAGGGTCGGGGTGAGGGGGGCGAGCACGGCGTTCCACCGAAGGCCCCGCACCAGCCGCCACGGACGACAAACGTCAGCGGCGGGGGAGAGTGGGCCGGCCGTCGGATCGCATCTGCTGCGGAACGCAACGCGGAGTCCGACACACCCAGACCTGCTGCACTGCTTGACAACCCACTGGGCGTCGAGAAGAATCCGCCCCGTTCGAAACCGTTGAAACAGGACGCACGAGCGTCCGCAGGATGCACAACCGGGGAAGAGGTGGACCATGAGCGGCCCGATCGTTCGTACCGGCACGAAGCCGGAATTCTGGGAGGGTTGGGATCGCATCTTCGGCGGCGACGCCGAGGGGACGAAGAAGAAGGCCGGCAAGAAGAAGGCGGCCAAGAAGAAGTCGCCCAAGAAGTCGGCTTCGAAGAAGGCCCCCGCCAAGGCGAAGAAGAAGACTCCCGCCAAGAAGAAGGCCGCGCCGAAGAAGGCGGCCAAGAAGGCTCCCGCCAAGAAGAAGCCCGCCGGGAAGAAGAAGAGTGCCAAGAAGAAGTGAACGGCGGCCGCCCGCGGCGTCAGTCCGTTTGACGAAGGAAGCCCCCGGCCGTCGCGCGGGGGTTTTTTCGTGAGCGGATCGAGCTTGCGTGCGTGGTGGCACGAGCGGGGCGGGCCGCTGCTGCTGGTGGCCGGGAGCTTCTTCCTCTTCGCCGCCGTGCGGGCTCCCGTCCCCGGGCCGAACGAGCCGCACTACCTGACGAAGGCCCGGCACTTCTGGAACCCGGACTGGTGTGCGGGCGACTTCTTCCTCGAGTCGGCCGACACGCATCGCGTCTTCTACGCCGTGCTGGGGCCGCCCGCGGCGAACGTCCCGTTCCCCGTGGCCGCGTGGCTGGGCCGGCTGCTGGCCCACCTGTTGCTCGCGTGGGGCTGGACCGAACTGCTGGCCCGCGTGCTGCCCGGCCGGTGGTCGCCGTTGTGGGCGGCGTGGCTGTACCTCGGGCTGGCTGCGGTCGGCAACCTCTCCGGCGAGTGGGTCGTCGGCGGCGTGGAGGCGAAGGTCTTCGGCTACGCGTTCGCCTTCCTCGGCGTGGCGTGGCTGACGGATCGGAGCTGGCTCGCCGCGGCCGCCGCACTCGGGCTCGCCGTCGCGTGGCACCCGGTCGTCGGCGGGTGGGCGTGCGTCTCGATCGCCATCGGCGGCGGGGGCCTCACTGTCGTCGGACTTCTCCGAAGTCCGAAACCAGAAGCCGACGCCGCCCCTCTGTGGCCGTCGCCCGGCATCGGCCTCGCCGCGATTGCGCTCCTCGTCGTCTGCGCCGCTCCGGGGCTCTCGGCCGCCTTCGAGTTGTTCGGCACCCGAGACACCCGCCCGGCCGGCAAGCCGTGGGTGAACGAGGAAGCGAACCTCTCCGTCTCGGCCGACTACATCCAAGTGCAGCACCGTCTGGCCCATCACCTCGACCCGATGAAGTTCGGCACCGGCCAGCCGATCCCCGACGACGACCACCGTGTGCGCCTCTGGTCCTCCTACGCGGCCCTCTTCCTCGGCTGGCTGCTGCTGCGACGGTGGCTGCCGCGGCGAAGAGCGGAGCGCGAGTTCGCGGCCTTCGTGGTCGGAACGGTCGTCGTCGCCATGATCGGCCTCGCGATCGGCTTCCGCACGGTGCCGTGGTTGGAACTGCCGTACGAGTCGATCGCGTGGCGGGTCGGCCTCCTGAAGTACTACTGGTTCCGGCTCGCCGACATCGTCGTCCCGACGGCGTTCGCGGCCGCGGTCGCCGGCTTCGTCGCGAACTACCGCTGGGCCGGCACCCGGGTCGCGTGGGGTGGGTTCGGCCTCGCGTTCCTGCTCACGCTCGGCTCGCCGAACGCAAACGGGGTGAACTCGGACCTGACGTCACGCGAGCAGCGGGAGTGGCGGGAGATGTGTGCGTGGATTCGGGAGAACACGCCGCCGGACGCCCGGTTCCGCACGCCGCACTCGGGCATCGCCTTCAAGTGGTACGCCCAGCGGCCGCAGTTCCTCGCCGGCAAGGACTGCCCCCAGGACGCGGCCGGCATCGTGGAGTGGAACGAACGGAGCAACTGGTTCGGCACGTGGGCCGCCGAGCAGTACGCCGACGAGCGGTACAGCGAGTACGAGATCCGCGAGGTGAGCCGCGCGATGGAGATCGACTACTTCGTCTGTTGGCACCTCGGCCCGGTCGAGATGGAACCGCTACACCAAGTGGGCGACTTCCGGATCTACGACGTCCGGGAGTGACGTGGTCCCCGGTTCGGATGCGAAGGGCCGCAGGGCCCTCGTTGCGACGACTCGGGGTACCCCTTCTACATCACTCCGTCACCGCCACGCCGTCGCCATCTCATCCCGCAACGGTCACGGTCGCGTGAAACGGTTCTTCGGGGTCCCACGAGACTTGAATCGCATGGCCGCCGAACAAGCCGTCGTCGCCGAAGAACAGCGTGTACATCACGTCGATCGCATCGTAGTCGATCGTCTCGAAGACGAGACGCGACCAGAACTCCTGCGCAGACAACTGCGTCGCCGGCTCGGCGTTGTACGAAGACAGCAACTCGCCGACGATCGCCTCTTGTAGTGCGTCCCACTGGTTCTCGACGTCGCGGATTGCGCGCGTGGCCAGTGCAGGCATGTCGGCAGCGTCACCGCAGTAGAGCCGCACCTCGATGTCGCGGCCCACACACTTCACGTTGGCCACTTGGAGGTCCAGAACTTCGTCGTATGTGAACTCCATGCCACACCTTGGTGTTCCACTGCTCCTACCCCGGAATCTCAATCGGTCCGGCAGCCAGCCTCGTGACAAAGTCCCTGAAGCCGTCCGCCACAACCACTTCGTCAACGCCAGGCCCGATGGCGATGACTTGGGCGTCCTCCACAGCCCCGTTCTCCGAAGCCTCTATGTAATACGTTAGCCCGCATCCATCATCCGAAATTGGAATCAAGGTTGGCGACAGATGCTGGCCTCCCACGCGGCGCGACTGCTCGCTTACGAGGACGACGTTACGCCACATCGGGGGCGCATCGTCAGCGACTGGGCAAATCCCGGCGATCTCGAACTCCGGTCCGACGACGGCCCCGTACTCCCGAAGGAACGTCCGATACGAGTCCGGAAACCTGACTCCCAAGACCGCTTCCGCTGAGAGAACGGCCTCTTCGCTCGCGGGCCCGGCCACGGTGGCACTCGTCAACACCGATGCCAGTTCTTCGTCGATGGACACGGTCGCTATGCCCCAGATGGTATGAGAGGCCCGTTGCCCCGAGACTGGGACTTGTACAGGGTCCCCGAACTTCCAGGAGCAACGAGCCGTGTCGAACGTAACCGTTTTC
>JANQQW010000121.1 GCA_028284885.1 Planctomycetaceae bacterium | reverse complement strand
CATGCTCTGGCTCGCCGGCGGGGCGTCCCAGCTGGAGACGTTCGACCCGAAGCCCGGCCGGCCGACCGGCGGACCCTTCACCGACATCCAGACCGACGTCTCCGGCATCCGCGTCAGCGAGCTGATGCCCAAGATGGCCCAGCGGGTCGGCAAGTACACGTCGATCATCCGCTCCCTCAACACCCGCAACGGCAGCCACGGCGGCGGGGCGAAGCTGATGCTCCGCGGCCGGAACGACGAGCCGAACCTGAAGTACCCGGAGATCGGATCGATCCTCGCCCGCGAACTCGGCCGGGCCGACAGCCAGGTCCCGGACTTCGTGCACGTCTACTCGCAGACCGAGGGCCGCGGGAACGCCGTGCCGGCCCCCGGCTTCCTCGGTGCCCGGTTCGACGGCATCAGCCTGCACGAGAAGATGGGGCTCGACTACGTCACCAGCACCGACTCCATCACCGAACTCGACCACCGCGAACGCGAGGACCTGCGAAGGCTGCTCAGCGAGCGGTTCGTCCGCGGCCGCGGCAACAACACGGTCAACAGCCACAACGAGGCGTACGCCCGCGTCCGCGGCCTGATGTCCAGCGACACGCTCTTCGACGTCGAGCAGGAGCCGGCCAAGGTCCGCGAACGGTACGGCAAGTCGCAGTTCGGCCAACAGGCCCTCGTCGCCCGGCGTCTCTGCGAGGCCGGCGTGCCGTTCGTCCGCATCGCCCGCGCCTGGTGGGACAGCCACGGGCAGAACTTCGAGACGCACCTCGAACTCGTCCCCGAGCTCGACCACGTGATGTCCACCCTGCTCGACGACCTCGAGGAGCGGGGCCTGTTGGAGGACACGCTGGTCGTCACGCTCGCCGAGTTCGGCCGCACGCCGCGGATCAACGCCAGCCTGGGCCGCGACCACTTCGCGACGGCTTGGTCCTGCTCCCTCTCCGGCACCGGCGTGAAGCACGGCTGCGTCTACGGCGAGACCGACAAGGACGGCAACACGGTCAAGGACGGCGAGATCGGGGCGGGCGAGCTGTTCGCCACCATCTTCGAGGCCCTCGGCATCTCGCACCACAAGGACTACTTCGTGGGCAGCCGCCCGATCCCGCTGGTGAACCCCGGCATCTCGCCGGTCGAAGAGGTGTTGGCCTGACGGTCGCAGCGAGTAGCGAATAGCGAGTAGGGAGTAGCCCCCCATTCGGTATTGGCTCTCGCAGAGAAGCTACTCCCTACTCGCTATTCCCTATTCCCTCCCTCACCATGCCCAGCCCCGACAAGTTCTCCGAGGTCAAGCGCGTTGGCCGTGGCGGCATTCACTTCTGCCTCGCCCGCGTGCCCAGCACGAACCGTTGCTTCTTCGGCTCGGACGACACGAACGTCTACGAGGTCGATCTCACCGTGGAGAAGCCCGAGCCGTTGCTGCTCGGCGTGCCGCGGGAGACCGACGAGAACGGCAAGGTGACGGCCGCGAAACCCGACGGGGACGACGCGAACGCGAACCCGGTCGGCCACACGAGCTGGGTCACCGGCATCGCCGTCGCGGGCGAACGCGTGATCTCCGGCAGTTGGGACCGCAGCCTGATCTGGTGGAACGGGGAGACGGGCGAGAAGGTCAAGACGATCGACCGGGCCCACGAACGGTGGATTCGCAAGGTCGTCGCCTCTCCGGACGGCAAGTTGGTCGCCACCGTCGCGGACGACATGGTCTGCCGGTTGTGGGACGCCGCCTCCGGCAAGCTGGTCCGCGAGATGAAGGGGCACGAGGAGATCACGCCCCACCACTACCACAGCATGCTCTACACGGCGACGTTCTCCCCGGACGGCCAGCATCTCGCGACGGCCGACAAGACCGGCCAAGTCGTCGTCTGGAAGGTCGCCAGCGGCGAGCAGGTCGCCACGTTCGAGAGCCCTGAGAACTACACCTGGGACCCGCGGGCCCGCAGGCACTCCATCGGCGGCATCCGCAGCCTCGCCTTCTCGCCGGACGGCAACACACTCGCCGTCGGCGGCATCGGTCAGATCGGCAACGTCGACCACCTCGGCAGCCACGCGCTCCTCCAGACCTACGACTGGCGGAAGGGCGAACGCGTCCACCGCTTCGCCCACTCGAAGCACAAGGGGCTCGTCGAGCAGATCGCGTGGGACCCGGACTCGAAGTGGCTGTTCGCCGCCGGCGGCGCGAACGGCGGGTTCACGTTCTTCGCAGACCTCGCCGGCGAGAAGCAGGGCCCGCGGACCGAGGAGGACCCGAAGAAGTTCTCCAAGCAGCCCAGCGGCAAGTTCCTCCGCGACGACGACGCCAAGTTCCACGTGCACGCCTTCGCGGTGGACGACGCGTTCGAGCACGTGTTCGCCTGCGGGCACGGCAACCTGGCCCACTGGAAGCTCGCGTAGGCCCGCTCGCGTGACCGACGACGAGTTCCAGTTCGCGGCCGCCACGCTCGGCGTCTCTCTCGACGCCGACGCCGTCGGTCGCTTCGCCCGCTACCACGACGGCCTCGCCGAGGCGAACCAGCAGGTCAACCTGACCGCCATCCGGGACCGCGCGGGCGTCTACACGAAGCACTTTCTGGACTCGCTCGCCGCTCTGCCGCTGCTGAAGGACGGAGACCGCCGGGTCGTCGACGTCGGCAGCGGGGCCGGCTTCCCGGGGCTGGCGCTGAAGATCGCCCGGCCCGACCTCGAGCTCACGCTCGTCGAGTCGGTCGGCAAGAAGGCGGACTTCCTGCGGACCACGGCGGCCGACTTGGGGCTCGAGAACGTGAACGTGCTCCCCATGCGGGCCGAGGAGGTCGCGTTCGACGCCGCCGACCGCGAGACGTACGACGTGGCCGTCGCCCGGGCCGTCAAGGAGGTGGCGGTCGTCGCCGAGTTCCTGCTCCCCCTCGTCCGACTCGACGGCCGGGCGCTCCTGTACGAGGGGCGTGACCCGCGCGAGGAGGTCGAACGGGCCGACGTCGGGACGCTCGGCGGGACCGTCGAACGCGTCGAGCGAGTCGAGGTCCCGCACGTGGACGGCGAGAGGCACGTCGTCGTCCTGCGAAAGATCGTGCCGACGCCGCCGAACTACCCGCGGCGAACGGGCGTGCCGGCGAAGCGTCCGCTGCTGAGGAACGGGTCGCGCGACAACGGAACTCCGGCCTGAGCCCCCCGTTCGGAATTTCCGTCGCGCGCTGAGAATCGCTGTTGACCCGTTTGGCGGATCGACTTAACTTCCCGCCCCGACCGAGCGGTTCTCGCCCGGTCGTCACTCACCACTCCGAACGCTCCCCGCGTTCCCCCCTCCTCGGCCCGGTGCGGCCAATCGACTCTCCCGCTCCCGAAAGGACTTCGGCAATGCGTCTCCTGGCTCACCTCGCGCTCGTTCTGGTCATCGGCTCCTCCGTCGGCTGCTGCTGCTTCAAGGGTGGCGGCTGCGGACCCTGCAACAGCGGTGCCTACGGCAGCTACTACGGCGGGGGCAACAGCTGCCCCGGCGGCAACTGCAACCTGCAGGGCGCCTCCTACAGCGACCCGTACGGCGGTCTGCAGTCCGCCTCGATCCCCGGTGCCCTGCCGGCCACCGCCGCCGTCCCCGGCACCTTCCCGGCCACCGCGACCGCCCCGATCGTCGTCTCCCCCACGACGACCGCCGCCGCCCCGCTGGCCACCTACTGAACACGACATCTCGGGCCGAGCGGGCTCTCGAGACGACCACCGGCATCCGGAACGACGGAGCGGGCGCGCCAAGGCCCCGCTCCGTCGTTTCGTGCCTCGGCGAACCAATCTTGGTAGAAAGGGTCTCTGAGAGCACCGTTCCCACCGTTCCCGAGGCAGCCGTGGCCGAGATGACGATCCGACTCCGTGTCGATCCGGAGACCGGGAAGAAGGACATCATCGTTTCGCTGAAGTCCGACGCGGACAGCCTGCCGCACGAGCACGAGCAGCAGCACCGCCACCTCGTCGACCAACTCGTCGAGGGAGGACTCCTCGCCGAGGGCGAGGTCGGGAAGGTGGTCGTCGAACGCGAGGAGGAGTCGGCGCTCCTGGACGAGACTCCCCGCGAGGACTCGCAGGACGAACGGCGTTCGGAGTCGATCGACGCCTGAGGCCGCCACCCGTGATTCTCCAGTTCGCCGACGACGACGCGCTCCGGCTCGCGCTCACCTCGGGTGCGGTCCCGCCGGAGGTCCACGCCGCCCCCGCCGTCGTCGGTCGGGACGACGAGGGACAGGTCTTCGTCGAGACCGACGAGACCGTCCCCAACGATGCGCGCCGGGCCCTCCGGGAACTGGGCGTGAAGGGCCGCCGCGGCTGGCCGGACGACGTCGAACGGCTCTCGGTCTTCGCGTGGCCGCAGGCGTTCGCGGTCGAACGGTCCGACACCCGGCCCGACGTCGACGACCGCACGGCCGTCCTGTTCGAGATCACCGACGGCGAGCTCCTGCCGGAGATCGTCGGCGAGATGCTCCGGCTGGGGAACGACCGCCAGTCGTTCCGGCACCTCGTCGACGACGACGAGCCCGGTTCGGCGCGGGTGCTGCTGAAAGTCGTCGGCCCGCCGTACTACTCGCTGCTGCGGGCACTCGACCGCGACGGGAACGGCACGCGACCGACGGCCTACGTGGAACGGGCGCCGCGGGTGTGGGTCGAGGTCGGCTGCAGGCACCCGTTCCCGGACCGCCTCGTGCCGCCGCCCCGGACGGAGTGGCTGCTCTCCCCGCCGCACGACTGGCGAGCCCTCGACGAGGCCCCCTTCACCGGCGTCGACCGGCTGCTCGACTTCGAGCTCCCGCACCCGGCCACCTCGCTCGAGGACCGGGAACTCGACCGTCGGCTGAACGTGCCGCTGCGGCTCGTGCGGGGCGACGCCAGCGAGGCGGCCGACACCTGGGTCCTCACCGGCCGGGCCGTCGACCAGCTCGACGACTTCGTCCGCACGTCCCGCGACCACCTGCTGGACCGCCTCGCGTTCGCGGTCGCCCGTCACGGCGACGAGGAGATCGTCGTGGTCCGTTCGCGGCCGGGCCGAGGGACGCCGCCGGTCGTCGTGCTCGACGGTCTCGCCTGCCGACCGTACCTGAAGCTGCCGAACCTGTTCCTGCCGGTCGGCCGCCGCCTGCACCCGCCGCTCCGCCGGGACACCGTGAAGTCCCTGCTCTGCGAGGACGACACACAGCTCACCTGGTTGCAGCCGGACGACGAGGAGGCCGGGGCCTTCACACCGTTCCGTCTGCCGGAGACCGCGTTCCGGCCGCTGTCCGACTGGGTCGACTACGTGCTCGACCGGGAGGCGGAACCGCTCGACCAGTGGACCCGGTCGACGCGGTTCGACTTCGACCGCTTCGTCTGCCCCGAGGAGCAGCAGGAGAGGGAGAAGCGACAACGCGAACGCGAGGCTTCCGACGACGCGAGGAAGAAGGAGACGTCGAAGCGGCGTCCCGGTCGCAAGCCGCCGCGGTCGAAGGACGTCGCCAGCCGTCCCGCACGCGGGCCACGCGACGAGGCGCGACTCGTCCCGGTCGAGAAGCCGGCCGAGCGACGCGTGCTCGAGGACCGGCTGCGGTCGGTCGAGAAGACGTTCCTCGCCGACGAGTCCGAGGCCGACGGCCCGGAGCGGCTGACCGCCTGGACGGAGATGGCCCGCCTCAACACGCAGCTCGGGCACTACGTCGACGCGGCGATCTGCTGGACGCAGCGGATCTGGGAGGAGGAGCCCCCCACCCCCGACGACCTCTGGGACTGGTTCGCCACGGAATACGCCGCCGGCCAGCGGACCGATCGGGGCCGCCGACCGACCGATGCCGAGCCGTTCGACGCGGAGCGACTCGACGAGTTGCTGACGAGCCCGAACCCCTCGCCGACCCGCGTCCAGTCGCTCGCCGCCTACCTGGCGTGGGTCGTCGTTGCGGATGAACCGGCGGATGCGGTCGTCGAACGACTCGCCGTGCTGCAGCGGTTCCTCGAACGTCACGAGGCGATGCTCTCGGTCCGTGCCCGCTGGCTGGCGGCCCGGGCGTTGTACGAGCTCTCGGACCGGGACGTGCTCGCGTTGGCCCGTATACGGGACCGGACGCTCGAGCAGTTGTTCGCCCACGGCACCCGGCCGGACCGCGACCTGCCCAGCTTCCTCCGCGGGGCGGGCCTCCGCGGCGGCGAGCGGTTCCGCATCGTCCGCGACCGCGTCGTCGACCTGCACCAGGACGCCCGGCAGTGGCTCGTCGAGTTCGACAACCCGAACGCCGGAGAATCGACCCGGACGGAGCAGTACGTCGACCTCGTGTTCGCCTTCGGCCTCGCGAAGCTGGGCGAGACCGAGGCCGCCCGCGAGCTGCGCGACGCGGCCGCGGTCGATCTCGGGTCGATCGACACCATTCACCGCAGCCTGCTGGAGTTGTACTCGCTGCGGGTGCAGCAGGCACTGGACGGCCGCCCGACGACCGCCCCGTTCCCGGAGGACCTGCTCGCCCGACTCGACGCGACCTTCAGCCTGTCGGACGAGGAACGCGAGGTCTTCGACCGAGGGGAAGTCGTCGCGTTGGAGAAGACCCTCCGGGACGACCGCTACAAGGTCGATCGGCTGCGGCAGCACTCACGGGTTCTCGAGCCGCACGAGCGGATCGACGCGTACCGCAACTACCGCCGGGGATTCACGTCGAACCTCGCCCGCGAACTCTCCGAGCTGACCGACGCGACGGACCGCGGCGACCTGACGAGCCGCGTGACCGACCTGCTCGAACGCAAGCTGTCTCCCGAGGACCGCAGCCCGACCTCCCGGTTCTGCGGGTCGCCGGAGAGGCCCGTGAGCACGAGGCT
>JANQQW010000103.1 GCA_028284885.1 Planctomycetaceae bacterium | reverse complement strand
TCCGCGAGGGACTCGCCGCGACCCAGCCGTTCGCCCACGGCCCGGTTCCGACCGTGCGGACTGACGCAGGTGGTGATCAGGTCGCCCAGGCCGGTGAGCCCGCTGAACGTCTCGGCGTCGGCTCCGTGGGCGACGCCGAAGCGGGTCATCTCGACGAGCCCGCGGGCCATCAGGGCGGCCTTCGCGTTGTCGCCGAAGCCGAGCCCGTCGCAGATGCCGGCCGCGATCGCGATCACGTTCTTCAGCGCCCCGGCCAGCTCCACGCCGACCACGTCGTTGTTCGTGTAGACGCGGAACCGGTCGGTCGAGAACGCCTGCTGGACCCGCTCGGCGAGCTCGACGTCCGCACTCGCCGCCACCACGCTGCACGGCATCCGCCGGGCGACCTCCTCCGCGTGACTCGGCCCGCAGAGGGCGACCGTCTCCCGCGGACCCAGCATCTCGACGACGATCTCGGTCGGCCGCAGGAACGTGTCGTTCTCGATCCCCTTCACCACGCTGACGACCGGCACCCCGGCCGGCACGTCCTTCGCGAGCGGCCCCAAGGCGACCCGCAGGAACTTCGTCGGGATCGCGACCAGCAGCAGGTTCGCGTCGCCCGTCGCCTCGGCCACGTCGTGCGTGACCGTGACCACGTCCGGCACCGTGACGCCCGGGAGGAACGGCTCGTTCACCCGCGTCCGCTGGACGGCCTCGGCGTGGTCGGCGTCGTGGTCCCAGACGTGGACCGACTCGGCCCCGGCGTCGGAGAGGACGACGGCACACGCGGTCGCCATCGCCCCGCTGCCCAGAATGCCTACACGCGTGCTCACGACGTTCGTTGTCCTTCTCGGTCGCCGACGTTGCCGGTGTGCCTCGTGGAGACTTCAGTCGATCCTCGTCGCCTCGAACGACGCGAACGAACGTCACCAACGACACCCGCCTCGGCCCGGTTGGTCGCGACCGAGTGATTCCCGCCGCACGAGTCCCGTCCGGGTCGTACCCTTGGCAGGTTTGCGGAAATCCCGAGGAGCAATCTAATGCAAGTCGTCGTCGATCAGAAGCCGGGCCAGTTCGTCGATCGCCGCAGCGGTGGCGATCGTAGTGGTTACGAGGGTCGCGAGCGTCGGCAGTTCACGGACGGCCGTGAGACCGCCGCCCCGGCCGTCCGCGAGCTCGCGGAGGCCGTCGACTCCTACAAGGCGACGCACCGCCGCCGCTTCATCACCTACGAGGAACTCCTCGGCGTGATCCAGAAGCTGGGCTACTCGAAGTAGCCGTGGCGCCACCTGCGGATTCGACGAGTGGGTGCTCGGCACCGGACGAGGCGAAGCTGCCGACAACACCGTCTTGACACGCTTTCGGGCCGTTCGTAGAACGCTCGGCCCCTCACCCGCTCCCGTCACGGAAGAACGGAGCCCCGCGTGTCTCGTCCGCACTCCGCCGCCGACCCCGCCCCCGTTCCGCTGATCGCCCTCGACCGCCAGCACGGGCCGATCGCCCACGAGATGCAGGAGGCGGTCGCCCGCGTCTTCGCCGAGAACGCCTTCGTCCTCGGCGACGAGGTCGCCGCGCTCGAGGCCGAGATCGCCGAACTCTGCGACTCCCGCGAGGCGATCGGCTGCGCCTCGGGAACGGACGCGCTGGTCCTCTCGCTGATGGCCCTCGACGTCGGCCCCGGTGACGAGGTGATCACGTCCCCCTTCACGTTCTTCGCGACGGCCGGCGCCGTCCACCGCGTGGGGGCCACGCCGGTCTTCGTCGACGTCGACCCGGTCACCTTCAACCTCGACACGGACCTCGTCGAGTCGGCCCTCACCGACCGGACCAAGGCGATCCTTCCCGTGCACCTGTTCGGACAGTGTACGCCGATGGAACAGCTCTGGCGGCTCGCCGTCTCGAACGGCGTTGCCGTCGTGGAGGACGCCTGCCAGGCGATCGGCGCGACCTACCGCGGCCGCCGCGCCGGCGTGCTCGGAGCGCTCGGCTGCTTCAGCTTCTTCCCCACCAAGAACCTCGGCGGAGCGGGTGACGGCGGGATCATCACCACCGACGACCGCTTCCTCGCCGACCGCGTCCGCCGCCTCCGCGTCCACGGCGACGCCGGCGGGTACCACCACGTCGAGGTCGGTCTCAACAGCCGGCTCGACGCCCTGCAGGCCGCCGTGCTCCGCGTGAAGCTGCGGCACCTCGCCGACTGGACCATCCGCCGCCGCGAGAACGCCGACCGCTACGGCAGCCTGTTCCGCCACTACGAACTCGACAGCGCCGTCGTGCTGCCGACGATCGCCGACGAGTGCACCCACGTCTTCAACCAGTACGTGGTCCGGCTCGCCGAGAACCACCGCGACACCGTGCTGTCCGCCCTGCGGGCCGAGAACGTCGGCTGTGCCGTCTACTACCCCACGCCGCTGCACCTGCAGCCCTGCTTCGCCCACCTCGGCCAGGAAGCGGGCAGCCTGCCGGAGGCCGAGCGGGCGAGCCGACAGGTCCTCGCGCTGCCGATTCACCCCGACGTGACGCCGTTCGAGCAGGAACGGGTCGTCCGCGGGGTCGCCCGGGCCCTGGGCCACGCGTTGCCGGCGCCCGTCCACTCCCCCGACGACCCCGGCCACCTCCCCTTCACCCGCTGGGCGGCCTGACGTTCCCGAGGGCATCTCGTCTTCCGACGAAGTCCGCTCCCTCGTATACTCCCGCCCCGCTCGTTCTCCCCGGGAAGGGACTCCCGATGACGCACACGTTCGACACGCCCGAGACCGAACCCCGCCGCCTCCGCACGATCGCGGTGATGAACCAGAAGGGAGGCGTCGGCAAGACGACGACGAGCGTCAACCTCGCCGCCGGGCTCGCCAAGCAGGGGCATCGCGTCTGCGTCATCGACCTGGACCCGCAGGCCCACGCGTCGATCCACCTCGGAATCGAGGCCGGTCCCGAGACGCCGACCGTCTACGACGTCTTCACCGGCGAACGTCGCTTCGCCGAGATCCGCCAGCTCGCCGCGAAGAACCTCTGGGTCGTCCCGACGAGCATCGACCTGGCCGCGGCCGAGGTCGAGCTGGCGAACGTGGAGAACCGCGAGGTCGTCATCCGCCGTGCCCTGCACCAGTGGGCTGGCGAGGAGCACTTCGACTACGTCATCATGGACTGCCCACCGTCGCTGGGCGTGCTGACCATCAACGCCCTCACTGCCGTCCGCGAGGTGTTCATCCCGCTGCAGCCGCACTTCTTCGCGCTGCAGGGTCTGTCGAAGCTGTTCGAGTCGACCGCCATCATCCGCCGCCGGCTGAACCGCGAACTCCAGGTGACGGGCATCGTCCTCTGCCTGTACGAGACCGGCACCCGTCTCGCCGCCGACGTCACCGACGACCTGTCGGCCTTCCTGCGTGCCAGCGACGGCGACACGCCGTGGGCGAACGCCCGCATCTTCGAGAGCCGCATCCGCCGGAACATCAAGCTCGCCGAGGCCCCCAGCTTCGGGCAGTCGATCTTCGACTACGCCCCGAACTGCCCGGGGGCCGCGGACTACGAGTCGCTGGCCCTCGAGGTCTGCCGCCCGGCCGCCGAGGCGACGCTGCCCACCGCCGCGTGAACGGAGTGGCGAAGCCGGCCGAGTCGCTGCACAATCGTGGGCATGAGACGACTGCTCACGCTGTTGGTGCTCCTGCCGGGGACACGTGTGATGGCCGAGACGCCCGCTGCGCTCGTCGAGGCGATTGCCGTCGCCCGTGAGCAGGACACGTTCGCCGCGTTCGCGAAGCTCGAGTCGTCCGGCACGCCGGCCGAGGTCGCCGCGCTCTACTCGAAGTCGGTCTTCGTCCTCTACGGCGAGAAGGACGTCCCGCTGACGGTCGCCTTCGGCCGCCGGGGAATCGCCTTCGCGCTCGAAGCCGCCCGCGCCGACGGACTCCCCGAGGAGTCCGCGACCGACCTCCGGGCGACCGCCAAGACGATCGCCTACAACGTCGCCGCGAACACGTGGCCCGGCTGGGACGACGAGGGGATCGAGATCTCTCAGACCGACCTCGCCCTCGGGCTGGACTGCGCGAGGCTCAACCTGCGGCTCGCCGTCGAACTCGACAAGCCGGCCGACAAGGTCTCCGCGGCCCACTGGCTGCTCGGAGCGCAACAGATGGCCAACGGGGACACCGAGGCGGCCATCGCATCGTTCCACACGGCGGCCCGGTTCTCCGAGAAGGCCGAGCAACCGCGCGAGACGCTGCTGAACGAGAGCTATGCCGCCCTCGCCGGGATGCTGGTCGAGCGGACGAGGGCAACGAGCCTGTCGCAGTTCGACGCGACGGTGACTGCCCCGCGAAACGAAGGCTCCGACGATGCGAAGTTCTACGCCGACCAACTCGAGACGGCCCGTAAGGTCTTCGTGAAGGACATGCCCTGATGCCGCGATCGTTCTGCCTTGTTCTCGCCTCACTCGTCGTCGCCTCCACGACGTTCGCCGCGGAACCGACCGGTGACCCCACGGTCGTCGAGAAGACGCCCGGGCTCGTCGCGTTCTGGGACTTCGGCGAGAAGGCGGGAGAGGTCCGTCGTTCACGCGGCACGAAGAACCCGCACCCGCTCCGAGAGGTCAACGGGCCGATCCCTCGGGTCGCCGGCGGGCCGTTCTCCGGGTACGCGGCCGAGTTCGACGGCAAACGCTACTTCCGCATCCCCTACGAGCAGACGAAGGACCTGAACATCTCCGGCCCGAAGGCCCAGGTCAGCATGTTCGCCGTCGTGCGGATCGTCGATCTCCGCCAGAGCCGGACGATCGCCGGCATGTGGAGCGAGGGGAAGGGGCGGGACGACGACACCGGCACGCGGCAGTACGCCATGCTGATGAACATGCCGACGTACGGCGGTCCGAACCAACTCGTGCCGCACGTCTCCTCGGAGGGGGGCGTGACCCGCCGGGCCGACGGCTCGCCGTTCCCGTGGTGCTGCGACTACGCGGCCTCGGTCTCCAAGGTGCCCGAGGAGGAGTGGTGCACCCTCGCCTTCACCTACGACGGCGAGTACATCCGCGCCTACGTGAACGGCCGGTTCGAGCCGCGGAAGCTGAACCCCGCCAAGGACCGCCGAACGGACCCGTACTTCACCAAGGAGGGCCCGGACGGCGGCGACCGCGGCATGAACCCGTACTACCACGGCCGGGGAATCTTCGCCTACGACCCGGAGAAGCACGCGGAGTCCAAGCCGGACGGCGGGGCCGACTTCACCGTCGGGGCCCGCTACGCCGTCGGCTCGTTCCTCCGCGAGGCGACCAAGGGCCGCTTCGGCGGACTCGCCGTCTTCAACCGCGCCCTCGCCGACGAGGAGGTCGCCAAGCTCCACGCGGCCGCCGACGTCGAGACCCTGAACAGTCGCGTCGCCACGGCGGTCGTCGGCGCGTTCGACGACGAGGTCGCCCAACTCGAGAAGCAACTCGAGAACGCCAAGACCGAGACGATCCTCGGCATCACCTTCCGGACCGGCAGGCTCCGCGGGCAGGAGGTCGTCGTCGCCCGGACCGGCATCGGCAAGGTGAACGCCGCGATGACGACCACGCTGCTCGTCGAGCACTTCCGGCCGAGACGGATCGTCTTCACGGGAGTCGCCGGCTCGCTCAACCCCGAACTCGGGCCGGGCGACCTGCTGCTCGCGACCCACACCGTCCAGCACGACCGCGGCACGGTCGACGGCGAGAGGCTCGTCCTCCGCGGCTTCACCGGACCCGTCACCGGCGAACGCGACCCCGTCGAGTTCCCCGCCGGCGAGTCGCTGCTGGAGACGGCTCGCAAGGCGGCCGAGTCGGTCGAGCTGGAACGAGTCGAAGGGGCCGAACACGAGCCGCGGGTCCGCGAGGGGGTCGTGGCGACGGGCGACGTCTTCGTGATGTCGGTCGCCGGCAAGAAGTCCGTCCGCGAGCGGACCAAGGCGGACGCGGTGGAGATGGAGGGGGCCGCGGTCGCCCAGGTCTGCCGTCAACTCGACGTGCCGTTGCTCGTGGTCCGCAGCATCAGCGACAACGCGGACGAGAACGCGAGCCGCGACTTCCAGAAGTTCGCCCCGGTCGCCGCCCGCAACTCCATCCGCCTCGTCCTCGCGATCCTGGACGAGTTGGAGTAGCCGCGTTCGACCGGAGTCGTCCCGTGACCGCGTTGATTCTCTGGCACGTCGGCGGTGGTGGGCTGCTGCTCGGTTCGCTGGGGGGATTGGCGGTCTCGGTATGGACGGTCTCCCGAGCCTCAAGTCGGAGGGCTTTCGCCAAGCGACCGCGACGTTTGGATCGCGTTCACGTCCTGCCGCTGTTCGCCAAGTCAGAGTCACTGCAGGAGGTGGGGAGCATCAACCTCTGTGGAGCCCAGGGTACCGACTTGCAGCCTGGACGGCCCCTAGGATGCAGGTTTCTGCGTCGGGACGCTCGCGGACCGAGTGCGGGCGACCGGACTCTCATGGTAGTTCTCGGCCGGATGCCACACGACCTTGACCTGCCCCTCGAAGTTCGACTGGTTCCAGACGAAGACGTCGAACAGGCCGTCGGCTCGCCCATCCTGCCGCGACATCACCCCGCTTTGATGCCAGTTCTCCGCGGAGTGCCAGTACCGCTCCGGGTTGCCCACGTCGGGAATTCGAGGGGCGCTGTTGAAGAACCAACGGGGCGGCTCCTCGATCGTCCGCGGAGCGTCCCCCTCGGCCCAGTCCCGCTCGAACTTCACGACCAGCGTTGCGTCGGCGACGCGTCCACGGTGCCCCGTGCGCAGGCCCGTCGAGTTCAGTGAGCCTGCGGGAAGATCGGACGGGTGGCGGAACGCCGTAGGATAGGCCCACACCAACATGTACTCCAGCATTCCCCCAGTGGTCGGAAGCCCCTCGAACACCAGCTTGAAGTTCTGCTCGTTCCCACCGCGGGACGGCTCTAGGGGCACGATCCTGGACCGGACCGACTGCACCGCGTCGGTCTGGATGTGCATAAAACGCATGAACGGGGTCGCGAACTCGTAGCCGTGCCCGTTCTTCGGCCGCGACTGCAGTAACGCATCGACCGTCGGGAGCGGGTCGCTGATCCGCCAAACCGTATGCTCGATGCTCTGTTCGTGCGAGTCGACGGACGACAGGTGGTGGCCGTAGAGGTTCTCGACGTGCACCCAACCGGAACGCCACACCGTCACCGTCTTCCGCAGGGCGATCGGCTGGAAGGCGGCTGGCTTCGTCTCGGCACTCACGTTCGGCAGCAGGTCCGCCACAAACTTGCGAACGCGGTGGTCGAAGGCCTCAAGGTCGTTGCGGTCGAATCGCTCGTGGAAGTGGTCCTTGGCGAATGCCAAGCCGAAGTTCTCCAGAACGCCCTCTTCGGAGAAGGCGTGCACTCTCCGAGGCCCGTTCGTGCCGAACCGAGCCATCGCGAATCCACTCTCGCTCACCACGTACGGCGAGGTCGTCCACTGTTCCAAGAAGTCGTCACGGCTTCTCTTCGTGAACAGGCAGAGAACGGCATCACATTCGAAGAGTCGCCGTCGCACCTCGTCGGAGATGGACTCGCGTGGCCCCCTGACGACGACGACCTCGATTTGCCCCTTCGAATGTCGCTGGATCGCCTCGGCGAACCATTCGTGGACCTCAAGATCCGACATGCCCGCGGGATCCAGCTCCCCGCGAGAGTTCACCTTGTAGTCACGCTGACTCGACGACAGAAACAGACGCATGACGGAAACCTCCTTGTGGTTCGTCGCGCGGGGGAGACGGCCGAGGACCGAGGGGAAGAGGAAGGATGAAATGGAGTCACGACCTTCCCACACCGCAGCCTACGAACTCCCTCGCGGGCGTCAAGAAAATTGTCGCCGCCAAGCCTCATGGTGGTCTCTGTGTCAGCGGCCTGACACCGACTGACATGACAGTGCCACCCGGTGAGGTCCACACTGGACCACGCGCGACTCCATCGAATCAGCACAGCACGTCCACGACGAGACGGCCCGAATCGTGTGGTCGGTCGTCGGCCCGGCGTTCGGTCGCACTGGTCCGGACTCGGGGCATCCGCTATAGACCGGGATCCGTCGACGTCCCCCGCGCTCCCGATGTTCGATTCCCGATGCCGGACACCTCCCTCGCCGATCCCGTTGCCGAGTACGAGCGGCGGCTGGTGAGTCGGCGGGAAGTCATCGTCCGTGACGAACGGCTCGACGACCGCATCTCCCGCTGGCGGCTGATCCTGTTCATCGCGGGCGTCGTCACGGCGATCTTCACCATCGGGAACGACGGACGCAGCGACTGGTGGGCCGCCTTCCCGTTCGGCCTCTACATCGGGCTGCTGGTCCTGCACGAACAGGTCGCCCGGCAGCACACGCGAGCGAAGCGGTCGGTCGCCCTGTACGAGGAGGGCCTCGCCCGGCTGCGCGACGACTGGCAGGACACCGGCGAGACCGGCGCCCGTTACCTCCACCCCGACCACCCCTACGCCGGCGACCTCGACGTCTTCGGCCGCGGGTCGCTGTTCCAACTCGTCTCCCGCTGCCGAACCCGGCTGGGGGAGGACACGCTGGCCGAGTGGCTGCTGAACCCCGCCCTGCCCGAGACGATCCGCGGCCGCCAGACGGCGATCGGCGAGCTCCGCGACGATCTCGACTTCCGCGAGGAACTCGCCCTGCTGGAAGAGGAGATCGGCGACGACCTCGACCAGAACCACCTGCTCCACTGGGCCCGCTCGCCGCACCTGCCGGTCCCCTTCTTCCAACGGGTGCTGATCACGGTCCTCTCGTCGCTCACCGTCGCGGCGATCGTCCACTGGGCGCTCGGCGGGAAGCTGACGTTCGTGCTGGTCGGCGTCGCGCTCCTGGGCTGCTTCGCACTCGCGTTCGGGCGACGCATCCGGCAGGTCGCCGGTGAGTGCGACAAGGTCGGCAGCGGCCTCCGCATCCTCGCCCGCGTGCTCAAGTTGGTCGAAGAGCGGAAGTTCACGACCCCCTACCTGAAGGAGGTCGCCCGACGGCTCGAGACGGACGGCGTCCCGGTCTCCCGCCGCATCGAGCAGATCGAGGCGCTCGTCCGTTGGATGGACAACAGCCTGCGGAACCAGTTCTTCGTCCCCATCGCGTTCGTCCTGGGCCTGCCGGTCCACGTGCTGCAGGCGATCGAGCGGTGGCACGAGCGGTTCGCCGCCCGCATCCCCCGCTGGCTCGGGGCGGTCGGCGAGTTCGAGGCGCTCACGTCGCTCGCCGCGTACACCTACGAGCACCCGGGCGACCCGTTCCCGGAGATCGTCGACGCCGGGCCGATGTTCGAGGCGACATCGCTGGGCCACCCGTTGCTGCCGCGGAAGGAGTGCATCCGGAACGACGTCTCGCTCGGCGGCGAACGCCGGCTGTTGCTCGTCAGCGGGTCGAACATGTCCGGGAAGAGCACGCTGTTGCGGACGATCGGGACGAACGTCGTGCTGGCCCTTGCCGGTGCTCCGGTGCGGGCCGAGTCGCTCCGCCTCTCGCCGCTGCAGATCGGGACGGCCATGCGGGTCGGGGACTCGCTTCAGGACGGCAAGTCGCTGTTCTACGCCGTCGTCGGCCGGCTGAAGAAGGTGGTCGATCTGCTGGAGGCGGACCTGCCGCTGTTGTTCCTGTTGGACGAGATCCTGCAGGGGACGAACTCGCACGACCGCCGCGTGGGGGCCGAGGGGGTGATCCGACGGCTCGTCGACGACGGCGGCATCGGCCTCGTCACCACCCACGACCTCGCCCTCACCGAGATCGTCCCGTCCCTCGAACCGCACGCCCGCAACGTCCACTTCGAGGACCACCTCGTCGACGGCCACATGACGTTCGACTACGAGCTCCGCCCCGGCGTCGTCGAGCGGAGCAACGCACTCGAACTGATGCGAATGATGGGGCTCGACGTCTAGAGCGCCTCTCACGAACGTGTGGCGGTCGTTGATCGAGGATTTCACGACCAAACGTCGTTCGAGTCGCTACACGTAGCCCGGATCGGGTCTAGGTCGCGTCGCCCTCCGGTTGGGCGGAGCCGACGAGGAAGGCCAGGACGCCGACGACGAAGAGCGTCAGGCCGATTCCCTCGAGTGCACTCGCGACGCCGGAGTGGAGTTCGTACTTCGCCTGCAGTTCCGGGGTGGGATCCTGGTAGGGAATCCCGGCGAAGAGCAGGTCGTAGGCGAAGCCCCCGAGCAGCAGCGTCAGGCCGGTGACGGCGACGAGGCCGTAGGTCGTCTGGTTCAGGACCCGCATGGTCGGCCGTCAGCTCTGTCCGGAAGCGCGACCGGTCGGGATGCTCGCGGGGGCGACGGCTCCCATCGAGACGTAGATCGACATCAGCGTGTCGACCGCCATGTCGACGTGCCGCACCGACTCCACCGGCATGAACAGCAGCCCGCCGCCGATCGGCACGGGCGACTGGGGGACGAGCACGACGTAGAACTGGCTGCCGTCGATGGTGACGGTCTCCTTCTTCGGCAGCAGCGCCAGCACGCCCACCCCGTCGTGGCCGTCGAAACTGCAGTAGACGACGCTCATCCCCTTCATCTTGTCGTCGCCGCCGGCGTCCAGCATGTCGACCAGTTGCTGGGACGTGTCGTACACCTTGCCGACCAGCGGGACGTGGCGAATGGCCGTGTTCAACACGCGACTGACGAACCCTCGCATGCCGGACTCGACCAGGAACCCGACCACGACCACCACCGCGAGCAGGGTCAGCCAGCCGATCCCGTAGGCGACGGCGGGGTTCGTCGCGAACTGGAGTCCGACGTTGCTGAACTGCTGGCCGAGGAAGGTGTCGGGGCCGACGAGGTCGGCGAGGAAGCCGATCGCCCAGCTGATCGCGACGATCGTGATCGCCAACGGCAGCACGGTGAACGCCCCCGCGACGAAGTAGCGGACCAGCCGCTTCCAGAGTCCGGGCATGTCGGCCTTCTCGGTCATCTTGAACGGCCCTCGGGCGAAGTGGAACGGTCGTCGTCCGCCCATTCGAGTCGTCCAGTCCGCACGGCACAAGCCGCGGACACCTGAGCACTGCAGCCCAGTGCGGCCACGGTCTGGCGGCGAACCCGGCGTCTCGAACGCCGTTACCCGACTTCTCGCCGCTCTTGTGTCGGGCGGAGGACGGCAACA
This sequence comes from Planctomycetaceae bacterium, assembly GCA_028284885.1. Taxonomy (GTDB): domain Bacteria; phylum Planctomycetota; class Planctomycetia; order Planctomycetales; family Planctomycetaceae; genus JANQQW01. Next base: position 1,511 of record JANQQW010000103.1, on the reverse strand, counting down.
GCCTCAGGCGAACAGACAAGCTGGCCAGTGCCACCAAGCACACCGGCTGCCTTGGATCAGACGACCAGCAGGGTCTTCGGTTGCAAGCGATGCACGGCCGGGAGTCCACGCACAGAATCGCGAAGTGACTCGCCGGCCATCCATCCCCATGCGAATTCAGCGACAGCGTCCAGGCTGATCAGTGAGATGCATGCTGACTCGGGCAGATCGAAGACCGGCCCAAGGCGGTGTGCTTCATCGCGATCACTCGGCCAGGGCTCCCAGTAGACGTCACGGCCTCGGGAGACGAAGAGAACGGCCCGACCGGCGTTCGTCCCGAATCCGATTTCCGTACACCTCCTGTTGATGTACGGACGGAAGCCCAGCTCGAATCCCTGCTTGAGGAGGTCGATCTCAGCTCGATGCGCCTGTGTTTGCCGGTGCAGTGGCAGCACGTCGAACGGCCAGTACAGGCGATCCGCAGGCGTCACTTCGAGTCCTCTCGGCGACCCTCGGCCGAACCCGCTTTCGGATTCTCGAAGATCACAATGTGCTGTCGCGGGAGGACGCCGATCGTCTTCGACCACTTCAGGCCGAAGGCGGGTTGGGTGAGTTCCTTCTTGCACTGGGCCTCGGTCATCTTGTGGACCAGCTTGATGGGGACCCGCGGGTCCTCCTTCCGGTACTCGACGAGCACGATGCGGCCGCCCGGTTTGGTCGCCTTGGCGATCGCGAGCGTCATCTCGTACGGGAACGAGAACTCGTGGTAGACGTCGACCATGATCGTCAGGTCGATCGACTCCGGCTTCAGGTTGGGCGACTTGATGCCCCCCTTGTGCGGGACGACGTTCGTCACCTCGAGTTGCTTCAGCTTGTTCCGCAGCAGCGTCAGCATCTCGTCCTGGATGTCGACGGCGATCACCTTGCCGGTCGGGCCGACCTGTTTCGCCATCAGCAGCGAGATGACGCCGCTGCCGGCCCCGATGTCGGCGACCGTCATGCCGGGCTGGAGGTCGAGCGCCTTGACCAGCTTCGACAGCGACTCCTCCCGTTCCCGCTCCGGTCGCTCCAGCCAGCCGGCCGCCTGCCAGCCCATCACGTGGGCGATCTCGCGGCCCATGTAGAACTTGCCGATGCCGTTGGGGTCGTGGTCCTTCTTGAAGACGTACCGCGGCTCCTGCTCGGCCGTCGGCTTCTCGGGTGCGGGCTCGCCCCCGGCGAAGGCCGAGGCGACGGCGGCGAGACAGAGAACGGCGGCCGGCGAGAGACGTCGTGTCACGGGGACTCCTCGTCGTTTCGGGTCGCAGCCTGCCACGCGTCCGGGTCGAGCGTGGTCGCGTCGTCCGGCACGAGTCGCCAGAGGCCGTCGGCAACGGGAAAGGCCGCACGGCAGTCGGCGTTCGTGCAGACGATCTGCTCGCCGGCGTCCACGAGTCGGGAGCGGCACAGCGGGCAGACGAGTCGGACGGTGGCGGCGCGGGCTTCGGTCATGGGCGGTTGGGCGAAGGTCGGCCCTCGGGGCGTTTCAGCGG
>JANQQW010000068.1 GCA_028284885.1 Planctomycetaceae bacterium | reverse complement strand
GCCGAACCAGAACGCGTCACTTGCAACGCCGGCGTTGCCCGTCACGACGCCGTTCGCCCTGGCTCGTCCGCCGAAGACCGTCATCATGTCGTAGGGTTCGGCTCACGGAGTGAGCCGACGAACGTTCATGCGGCGGCGGCCTGGCCGACGAGGCGGCCCTTGACCAGTTCGAGCGTGCGGTCGGCCTCGCGGGCGAGGGCGGCGTCGTGGGTGACCATCACGATGGTCAGCTTCTCACGGTCGTTGAGGTCGGCGAGCAGGTCCATGATCTCGCGGCCGGTCTCGCCGTCCAGGTTGCCGGTCGGTTCGTCGGCCAGCAGGATGCGCGGCTTCGAGACGAGGGCCCGGGCGATGGCGGCCCGCTGCATCTCGCCGCCGGAGAGCTCCCGCGGCTTGTGCGACAGCCGGTGGTCGAGGCCGACCTTGGCGATCATCTCGCGGGCCTGCTCGCGGAGTTCCTTCCGCTTCCGCCAGTACCCCAGCAGCGACAGCCGGATCATCAGCGGGGAGAGGACGTTCTCCAGCAGGCTGAGTTCCGGGAGCAGGTGGTAGAACTGGAAGACGAAGCCGAAGACGTGGTTGCGGAGTTCGTCGAGGGTCCGCTCGGGCAGGTCGTCGATGCGCTGGTCGCCGAGGCGAATCTCGCCGACGTCGGGGGCGTCGAGGAGGCCCATCAGGTGCAGCAGCGTGCTCTTGCCGCTGCCGGACTGGCCGACGATCGAGAGGAACTCCCCCTCGCGGACCTCGAGATCGACGCCGCGGAGGACGGGCACCTCGTGGTCCGCCTTGCGGTATGATTTCTCGAGCGCGTAGCAGGTGAGCTGCGGCTTCGGCATCGCCAGCGTGTCGGGCCGGTCGTCGGAGACGTCCGGCGGCGTGTCGAGCGTCGGGGTTTCGGTTGTCATGGACGGCCTCGGTGTTCGTTGAGGTTGGGCACCGCTCGCCTGCGGGCCCTTCTCCCTGACCCTCTCCCTCGAGGGGAGAGGGGACTCTGTCGTGCGCTGCTCGTTGCCTGCTGTCTGACTTTGGACTCTCGACCCTCGACCGCGTCACTCGAAGCGGAGGGCTTCCACGGGGTGCAAACTGGCCGCTCGTCTCGCCGGCAGGATGCTCGCCAGGACGGCGATCAGCATGGCGCCGAACGAGACCCACAGCACCATGCCGACGCTGACGGCGGTCGGGATGGCCGGGAAGTAGTAGATCGTCTGGTCGAAGACCTCACGGCCGGTTAGCCAGGTGATGACGTCCTCGATCTCGTTGATGTAGGCGACGAACAGCAGACCCATCACGACCCCGGCTCCGGAGCCGACGACGCCGAGGGCGAGGCCGTAGCCGAGGAAGATGCTCATCACGCCGCGGCTCGAAGCGCCGAGCGCCTTGAGGATGCCGATGTCGCGGGTCTTCTCGACGACGATCATGAAGAAGATCGCGAGGATGCCGAACCCGGCGACCGCGATGATGAGGAACAGCAGCACGTTGAGGATGGCCGACTCGACCTCGACGGCGGCGAGCAGCGGCCCCTGCTTCTCCTCCCACGTCTGGATGGACCACATGCCGGGCGGGAACGCCTCGCGGAGCTTGGCGATGACCTCGTCGGCGTCCTTGAAGTCCTTCAGCTTGATCTGGATGGTCGTGATGGAGCGGGTGCCGGTCTCCGGGTGCAGCATGCCGCGGACCTCCTGCAGGTATTCCAGGTTGCAGAAGACGAGGCTGCTGTCGTACTCGCTCATGCCGCTCTTGAAGACGTCGCAGACGGTGGCGTTGAAGTGGATGGTGTCCGGCGGACGGCCGGAGGTGACCGTGCTGATCTTCACGTCGTCGCCGGGGCGGACCATCACGATCGTCTTCACCTTGCCGGTCTGCGGGTCCTCCTGCGGGAACGAGACGAGGCCCGAGCCGACGAACAGCCGGCCGCGGAGCGGGGCGGTGGGATCGACCTCCTCGATCTCGTCCTCGAACAGCTTGGAGGGGTCGAACGGGGGCTCGTCGAACGTGGGGGCGTCGTCGGCGACGTTCTCCTCGCCCGGTTCGTCCGTGTCGAACTCGCTCGGGTCGAACTCCCGCTCGGCGGTTCGCGTCTCGCCGCCCGGCTGCTCGACGATCGTCGACGGGTCGATGCGGCCGGTCTCGCCGTCCTGTTCCCGGTAGTACTGGAGTTCGTGCAGCTTGACGGCTTCGCGGTGGGCGACGGCCTCCGGCGTGAGGGTCCAGCCGGCGGGAACGCCGACGTCACGGAGCGGTTGGCGGACGACGGTATCGCCGTCCGTGATCTCGCGATACGAGTCGAGGTACTCCTTCAGCGGGCCGACCTTCGCCTTCCCCTCGGGGTCGATGCCGATGAGCGTGACGGGGCGGGTGATCCAGTGGCCGAGGTACTGGAAGCTGAGCATTCCGTAGACCTCGACAGTGGGCGTCATCGCCTCGATGTCGTCGCCGCAGACCTGTCGGATGCGGGCCATGTGGGCCTCGGGGTCCGGGTGGCCGTCGATGCTGGCGGACTCCAGGACGACGTCGGCGAGCAGGCCGTGGATGCGGTCCCGCATCTCGCTGGAGAACCCGGCCATCACGCTGTTGACGACGATCATCGTCGCCACGCCGAGCGTGACGCTGACGATGCACGCCAAGGCGATGTAGCGGGTTCTCAGGTAGCGCAGGCAGAGGAGCAGCTTGTACATGGTCGGCTTCCTTGCCGGGTTGTCGTCAGTTTCGGGTCGTGTTCGTTCGGGCCGCGCGCCGCTCGGGGCGCAGGTCGAGTCGGAGCTTGAACGCGTCCAGCCTCTTCACGCTCCACGTCGCGAACGCGGCCGTTCCACCGGTTCGCGGACGCAGCAGCAGAGTGACCGGCAGTGTGAGATTCTCGACGTGGATGCCCCGGTCCTCGTCGACGAGCGTCAGCTGAAGGGTGGCTCCGACGTTGCCGTCGACGGTGAACCCGACCTCGATGCGGTTCCGGTGCTCGTCCTCGGCCACGTCCAGTCCGAGGTTCCTCTCGATCTCACGGGCCTTCTCGGACATCAAGAACGGCCAGTGCGGCAGCCCTGCGTCGTGCGACTCGTCGACGGCGGCCGCGTTGCTCTCCTCGAGTGCTTGCTTGAGTTTGGCTTCCTCGATCGCCTGGGCTTCTCTCGACAGACGGAACTCGGGGCCCACTGGGAAGTACTGGACGTCGTCCTCGAGGTAGTAGGCGGGCGGCCGTGTCCGACCGGAATTCGACTCGTCGGAACCGATCGACGCCGACTTGGGAGCATTCTCCGCGTCGGTGAACGCGGACTTGGGTCCCGGCGGAAGGTACTGGATTTCGTCGGCGACGGCAGTCGTGCCGAGACCGATCAGGACGGCCAGTGCGGTGATGGACTTCATGGGCAATCCTTTGCCTTTGATCTCGCCCGTCGGGCTTGCACCCGACGACTGCAGGGTTCTGGGGCTCGGCCTACCAGTGGATGAAGTTCGGGTGGTTGACGGCGATCTCGCCGGACTTCGGGTCGTAGACCCAGCCGTTCCAGATGCCGGACGGTTGCAGCGTGCGACCGTGGGTCTCTGCGACGGCCGAGCTCGGCTCCCAGAGCCGGAGTGTCGGGACGCCGTGCTTCAGGTACGGCTGCAACTCCACGGCGAGCCGTTCCGCAGACGTGGGATAGCAGCCTTCGGCCGCCCGATAGAGTGCGATCGCGTCTCGGAGGACGACGAGCGACCGCCGGGCGTCGTCCCACGCGTCTCGACGGCTCGGACGGAGTTGCCTTTCGAGCGGAGCGAAGTGCGCGAGTGGAACGGCGTCCGCACCATGCGTTCCGGGCTTCGACCACGAACGACGGCGGGCGGAGGCCGGGACCGTGGTCCACGCCGGCTCCTCCACGGACTCGCCGTTCGAATCCTCGTCCGGCCCGGCGATGCCGAGGTTCCGCTCGATCTCACGGGCCTTCGGCGACATCAAGTGCTTCTGCCACCAAGGGGCCGCTGCGTCTCCGTCCTCGGCGAGAACGGGGGAACGGAGCACCGCCGTGGCGAGCAGCAGGCTGCAGGTGATGACTCGGCGATCCATCGCCATCGTCGACTACCTCGGTTGTTCCGGCCTGAGCAGCGGGAAGAAGATCACGTCGCGGATGGACTGGCTGTTCGTCAGCAGCATGACGAGGCGGTCGATTCCGATGCCGAGGCCGCCGGCGGGGGGCATGCCGATCTTCAGCGCCCCGATGAACTCGTGGTCCATCTTCGCCATCGACTCCTCCTCGGCGAGCCCCTCGAGCTGCGTCTCGAACAGCTCCTGCTGAAGGTACGGGTCGTTCAGTTCGGTGTAGGCGTTCGCGAGCTCCATGCCGTGCACGAACAGCTCGAACCGCTCGGCGATCGCCGGGTCGTCCTGCTTCCGCTTCGTCAGCGGGCAGATGCTGGCCGGATAGTCGATCACGAAGACCGGCCCCACGAGGTTCGGCTCGACGAACTCCTCGAACAACTCGCTGACGACGACGTCGAGGTGGGCCGCGTCGACGTCGATCTTCTCGGCCGGGATCACTTCCCGCCCCTTCGCCCGCACGGCCGCCTCGTCTGCCGGGTCGATGCCAACGTGCTCGCTGAAGAGATCGTGGTACTTCGACCGCGGCCACGGCGTCGTGAAGTCGATCGTCTTGTCGCCCCACTCGAACTCCAGACCGCCTTCGCCTGGCCAGTCGTCGCCGTCGTCGGAGAAGGGTACGTCACCAGGACCGGGGATGCCGCGAGCGACGCATGCCGCCTCGACGACGACGGCCTCGGTCAGGTCCATCATCGTCTCGTAGTTCCCGTAGGCCCGGTAGGCCTCGAGCATCGTGAACTCGGGGTTGTGCGTCGCGTCGATCCCCTCGTTGCGGAAGACGCGTCCGATCTCGTAGACGCGCTCGATGCCGCCGACCATCAGCCGCTTGAGGTGGAGCTCGAGGGCGATCCGCAGGAAGAGCGGGATGTCGAGCGCGTTGTGGTGCGTCTCGAACGGCCGGGCCGCTGCCCCGCCGGCGACGGCGTGCAGGACGGGCGTCTCGACCTCGTGGAAGCCGTGGTCACGGAGGGTGCCGCGGATCGAGTCGACGATGGCCGAGCGTGTGAGCATCCGCTCGAGCACGCCCTCGGTGTAGATCAGGTCGAGGGACCGCTGCCGCAGCAGGAGTTCGGTGTCCTGGGCCCCGTGGTGCTTCTCCGGGGGCGGGGCCATCGACTTGGTGAGGATCGTCAGCTCGTGGACGAAGACCGAGACCTCGCCCGAGTTCGTCCGCTGGAGGTGGCCGTCGATGCCGACGAGGTCGCCGTAGTCGAGCTGGCTCATCAGCTCCCACTGCTCCTCGGCGAGGTCGCCGCGGGAGAAGAGGAGTTGGATGCTCGCCGTCTGGTCCTTGATGCCGAAGAAGCGGAGCTTGCCCGCCTTCCGCTTCGCCATGACTCGGCCGGCCACGCGGACCTTCGGCCCGGCCTCGCCCGACTCCTCCGGGCAGTCGGGGCGGACGTCGGCGATCGGCTGGTGGTCGTCGAACCGTTGGCCCCACGGGTCCCGACCCAGTGCGCGGATCTTCTCCAGCTTGTCGAAGCGCTGCTTCTCCAGCGGGTGAAGTTTGCGGGTCATCGCGGGCGTCTTCGGTTCGGCGGCCGTCGAGTCGGCGGCCACGGAGAACCCGACGGGAGAGTGGGTTCGGGGCGAGGATGATCGACGAACGGCCCAACTCGGTCAATGGCAACCGGAGTCGGGACTTGAGCCGAATGTTCGCCTCCGCGACGGAATTCCGCGAAGAGCCGAGCACCGTACGAAGGGGGGCTCTCGCCCGTCACCCCTGCCGATCTGGCGTCGAATCCCACTCGCGACGGGCAAGAGTGCCCGTCGTACGGACGATCCGAGTCTCAGAACTCGCCGTCCTCTTCACCGCCGAACCACGCGTCCATCGCGGAGACGAGGTCGGTCGAGACCCGGACGGTCTCGTCCTCGGACAATCCGAACTCGAGGTTCGTGAACTCGAGTGTGTCGAGCAGGTCGGTCAGCAGCAGCGACGGCACGAGAACCGTGTTCTTCGGCAACGACGGCTCTTCGACGACGATGTACGACTGCGACATGACGGCATCCGGGTCGGCGGGCGTTCTGCGAACGGGACGATGTTCGCCCCACTCTCATCGAATGGGCCCGCGGTCGCAAGCAGCGCCGCAAGCGGCTCTCGTCGAAAATCCAGTCAGGGCCGGAGGATGCGCGTTCGTGTCGATTGGGCGGACTGCGGTGACTGCACGAGAAGCGACGGCTCCGCGTCGGCTCGGGGCCTCACAGCCCGTACAGGTGGTCGAACTTGGCGTGCAGCCTCCGCATCAGCGGCTCGTGGGACAGGGGTTTCCCGGAAACCCGTTCGACGAGGTCGGTCGGCTGGAACCGCCGACCGTGCCGGTGGACGTTCTCGTTCAGCCACTCCTTCAGCGGCCGGAACGTGCCGGCGGCGAAGGCGGCGTCGAGGTCGCCGAGGGCGGCCTCGGCCGCGTCGAACAGCTGTGCCCCGTAGAGGTTGCCGAGCGCGTAGGTCGGGAAGTAGCCGATCAACCCGGCGCTCCAGTGGATGTCCTGCAGGCAGCCGTGGGCGTGGTCCTCGGGCACGAGGCCGAAGTACGCCTCGAACTTCTCGTTCCACGCCGCGGGCACGTCCGCCGGGGCGAGGTCGCCGGAGATCAACGGCTGCTCCAACTCGAACCGCAGCATGATGTGCAGGTTGTACGTCACCTCGTCCGCCTCCACGCGGATGAACGACGGCCTGACGGTGTTGACGGCCGCGTGGAACGTGTCGAGCGGGACGTCCGAGAGCGCCGCCGGGAAGCCGGCCTGGAACCGTCCGTAGAAGTAGTCCCAGAAGGCCCGGCTGCGTCCGACGAGGTTCTCCCACATTCGCGACTGCGACTCGTGGACGCCGAGAGAGCAGGAGTGCCCGGCCGGCGTGCCGTACGCCTCGGTGTCGAGCCCCTGCTCGTAGATGCCGTGTCCCGCCTCGTGCAGCGTGCCGAAGAAGGCCATCGGGACGAACCGTTCGTCGTAGCGGGTCGTCAGCCGGCAGTCGCCCGGCCCGATGCCGCTGCAGAACGGGTGGGCGGCCACGTCGAGCCGGCCGCGGTCGAAGTCGAAGCCGATCGCCTCCGCGGCCTCGAGCCCCAGGGTGCGCTGCACGTCGACCGGGTACTCACGCTCGAGAATCGAGGCGTCCGGCTGGTTCGGGGAGTCGGCGATCGCCTTGGCGAGTGGTACCAATTCGTCACGCAGGGCGGCGAACGTCGCCTCCACGGTCTGCGTGCTGGCCCCGGTCTCGTAGGTGTCGAGCAGCGCGTCGTACGGCACGTCGTCGTAGCCGACCGCCTCGGCCTCTTCCCGCTTGAGTGCGACGATCTTCTCCAGCCAGGGCTGGAAACTCGCGAAGTCGTTCTTCGGCTTGGCCTCGATCCACGCCTGCTGCCCGAGCGACGTGGCCTTCGACATCTCCTCGACGAGCCGCTTGGGCAGCTTCGTCGCCCGGTCGAAGTCCCGCCGCGCCTCGCGAACGTTGGCCGCCCGGGGCGAGTCCGCGTCGAGTTCGTCGCTGCCGGCGAGTTCCTCGAGCAGCTCGCCCAGCCGCGGGTCGGTGCTCTTGTCGTGGATCATCCCGGAGAGCAGCCCGAGCTGGTTGGCCCGGTGTTCGACCCCGCCCTTCGGCAGGTAGGTCTGCTCGTCCCAGCCGAGCACGCTCTCGCACGAACTCAGCGTGGCGACCTCGCGGAGGTGGTTGACGAACTCCTCGTACGTTTCGGCGAAGCCCACAGGATGCTCCTTCAGGAGGGATGGTCGTTGGACGCGGTTGGTCGCAGGTCCTCGGGCTCGAGGACGGCGACGTGCGGCAGATGACGGTACTCGTCCGCGTAGTCGAGTCCGTAGCCCACGACGAACTCGTTCGGGATCTCGAACAGGTGACGGTCCGGCTCGGAGAGCACCTGACGACGCCCCTGCTTTCGTAGCAGAACGGCCGACTGCACGCTCGCCGCGCCGCGGCTCTTCACCAGCGCGACGACCGCTTCGAGCGTGTGGCCGGTGTCGAAGATGTCGTCGACGAGGAGGACGTGACGACCGTCGAGGGTCGGCAGCAGTTCCTCGTTGACGACGAGGTCTCCGGGCGACGTGGCCGTGCCGCGGTAGCTCGACGCCTGCAGCAGTCCGATTCGCAGCGGCAGGTCGATCGTGCGAATCAGGTCGGCCAGGAACACCAGACTGCCGTTGAGCACGCCGAGCACGGTGAGGGGCCGACCCGCGTACTCCCGCGTGATCTCCCCGCCGAGCCGGGCGACGGCGTCGCGAATCTCGTCGGCGGGAATGAGGGTCTTCATCGAGTCGTGGCGAGGAAGCGGGAGCGGGGCCCCGGTATCCTAGGTGCGGTCGCTTCACCTCACCATCCCCGGTCGACATGCCCTGGTCCCCCGTCGAGATCGCCGGTCGCACGGCGGAGGTCTTCGAGCCCGCGCAGCCGGCGAGCGAGGCGCCGACGATCCTCTTCCTCCACGACTACGACGGCCGGCTGCCTTCGACGGCAACCGTCTGGTCCGACCTCTTCGAGCAGCACGGCATGCGATGCGTCGCCCCGCACGACGCCTCCGGCTGGTGGCTCGACCGTGTCTGCCGGGACTTCGACGAGACGCTCACGCCGTACGCGCATGTCGGGAAGAACGTCGTGCCGTGGATGACGGAACGGTGGAACGTGGCGCCGCCGGGGATCGGCTTGCTGGGTGTCGGCTCGGGCGGACAGGGGGTGCTGCAGCTCGGCTTCCGAAGAGCTCGCGAGTTCCCGGTCGTCGCGGCCCTCACGCCGCGGATCGACTTCCACGAGGTGCACGGACACGGCACGCCGATCGACGTTGCCTACCCGGACCCGGAGGCGGCCCGGCAGGAGACGGCCCTGCTGTACATCCACCCGCTCGACTGGCCTCGCCACATGCTGCTCGGCTGCGACCCGGACGACGGCTGGCTCGAGAGCCTCGACCGGTTGGCGAGCAAGCTCTACTCGTCCGGCATCCCGTTCGAGCGCGTGCCCGAGTCGGCGGGGGAGTCGTGGCTCGAACCGGCGGCGGCCCACGCCGTGGCGTTCCTCGCCGACCGCCTCGGCCGCTGAACGACGCTGCTTCCGAGCCGTCCCGAACCCCGCTAAACTCCCCCGTGTCGCTTCGAGCGACCGTGCCCTCGTAGCTCAGCTGGATAGAGCATCGGATTCCTAATCCGAAGGTCGCAGGTTCGAATCCTGCCGGGGGTACTGACTTAGGCCAATCCGACATCGCGGCATGTCCGCCAGCATGCCCAGACGTTCGCGATACGACGTCGTCGATTGGCACCATCGACCCGGAGTTGGCAATGGTGATTCGCGCTTGGAGCGGACTTCCATCCGCCCTTCGCTCGGTAATCGTCGCCATGATCTGCCACTCACTGCCGAGCGAGGGGGAAGGCGGAACGCGAGCCGGGTTGGGAGATCTTGATTGACGGTCGATCTCCCCCCGAAGCCGATTGACCGCGTGTCGAATCTACGGCAGTTGAGTGCCGAGTTGCATCGGCGGCCGTTCTCGAGTGGCGGCATCGCCGTGTCCGGGTCGGTCGCGTGAATCCGGTCGACGAGCGAGCTCTCCGCGCTCCACGGCGAACGACCTCCCTCGCCCGGCCCGCACTCGAACGTCCGACGTGGGCGGGGCGGCCTGGAGCGAACGCCAACTGCCCGACGATTCGGGCTGCACTCTGACCTTGGAACGCTGCCCCGTGGACTCGTATCGCCACTCGACCAGGCATGGCCGTGTGCGAAGCGTGCGCCCAAATCTGTTGACACGAACACGGAAGGCATGCATGCTTGCTGATTGGTGATTCCACCAGTTCTCGGTCCGCATCTTTGGATTCCGACATGACGACTTTCCCACGACGCCAGCGTGGCTTCACGCTCATCGAGTTGCTGGTCGTGATCGCGATCATCGCGATCCTGATCGCCCTCCTGCTACCGGCTGTGCAGCAGGCACGCGAGGCGGCACGCCGGTCGAGTTGCAAGAGCAATCTGAAGCAGATGGGCGTCGCCCTCCACAACTACCACGACGTCCACTCGAGCTTTCCGCTCGGGACGGCCTCGTCTGCCCAAGGTGGCTTCGGCACGAGTTGGCTGATCCGCATCCTACCCCAGGTCGAACAGGCGGCTGTCTTCAACCGGATCACGTTCAACGGCACACATCACGGCTGGACGGGTCACGCGTCCGGAGAGGCCAACGGCGACCTGATCCGAGGCATCGAGTTCTCCGTCTACGCGTGCCCGTCGAGCCCGGTTCCGCTGCTGAAGGACACCGGTGGTGGTCGCCAGACGATGGTCGCCTCGTACGTTGGGATCGCCGGTGCCGCGAACGGGAACGGCTTCACCAACCGCGGAGGTCGGCAGGAAGCCTGCTGCAACTGCTGCGGTAGTCCCGGGAACAACCAGAACGGGCAGATCGCCTCGGGCGGGATGCTGCCGCCCAACCAGATCATCAGGATTCGCGACGTGACGGACGGGACGAGTTCGACCATGATCGTCAGCGAGTGCTCGAACTTCATCTTCAACTCCAGCGGAGGCAACCCGCAGAACTGGAACGCGACCCACGGCATTCTGATGGGCACTGACGAGGGGGGGGCCAGTCCGGTGAACGGAACGGGCACCTACAGGCGTGCCTACAACGTGACCACGATTCAGTACGCCCCGAACGGTGCCACCCAGGAGCTCGCCGGAGTCGGCGGAAACGACGGATCGAACAAGGGGATCTACTCGGCCCACACCGGGGGCGTACAAGCCGCCTTCTCCGACGGGTCGGTCCACTTCATCAGCGAGAACATCAACCTCGGCTTGCTGAAACGTCTCGCCACCCGCGACGACGGAACTCCTGTCGAGTTCCCCTGACCGGTCGCGTGGCAGTCGCCTGGTTCGCCGAGTCGAGAGTTCGGAGATGATGAAGATGCGTTTTCAGCTTGTCCTCGTCGCCGCCGTCGCGGCCGCGGTCGGGTGCTCCGGCAGCGACGGACCCCAGTTGCCCGAAGGGCCCAAGGGGCAGGTGACCGGGAAGGTCACCTACAACGGGTCGCCCGTTCCCGCCGGCTCCGTCGTGAACTTCGCGCCGCTCGACGAAGACGGCATCGCCGCGGTCGGAACGGTCGCGAGCGACGGCTCCTATGAGCTCTCCTCCCGGGGGGCCAGTGCAGTCGTGCCAGGCAAGTACGCGGTGATCGTGAGCGCGCCTTCCGCTGTAACCGACACCTCGGACGAGGAGGCGATGCGGAGGCTCTACGAGAACGGTGAAGCCGAGGCGAAGAAGGATCCGTTCCCCAGCAGATACACGCAAGTCGCCACCAGTGGTCTGGAGTTCGACGTGGCCGAGGGCGAACAGACGATCGACATCGAGTTGAAGGACGACTGAGCCCCGTGAGACTCGTCACCGGAGCCCTGCTGCTCCTCGCCGCGGAGCAGGCCTACGCCCACGCTCATCTCGTTCAGTTCCCCCACTACCGAACGGCCAGCCCCGTCCTGTTGCCGGCGAGCGCCGTCTTCGCCGTTCTCGGCGTCGGCTTCCTCGTCTGGGGGGCGCTCACGGACGGTCGCAAGTGACGGCCTCGGACCCGGGAAGGGACGCCGCCGTGGTCCGACGGACGTTCGCCGTCGCGATCTTGCTCGGTGCCGCCCTCGTCGGCTCCGCGCTGTTCGCCCGCGGCGAGACGGAGCACGCATTGGATCGGGCGGCCTATGCTCTGGCGGACGAACGGTACCGAGACGCCCTCGCGGAGAGCGAGGCGTTGCTCGCCGAGCACGAGTCGCCCCGCGCACGACTTCTCGCCGGGTGCGCAGCGGCGAAACTGTTGGACACCCCCACGTCCCTGTCGCACCTCGAACGGGTCCCCGACGACGGAACGCGTGACGGCGTGGAGGCACGGCTGCACCGCGGACTGAGGTACGCGGCCAAGGGTCGCGCCCGCGACGCCGAGCGCGAGCTGCGTTCGTTCCTCGAAGCGCACCCGAACCATCCGGTCGCAGCCGAGCAACTGGCCTGGTTGCTCGCCGTGCAGGGACGAACCTGGGAGTCGGTCCCGTTCCAGGAGGCCGTCGTCCGGAACGGAGTCTACCGGGCCGACGAACTGATCCTGATCGGCTCGCCGGACCGCTTCTTCGCGGACGACGACGACTCGATTCGCCGTTACCTCGAGGCCGTCCCGGACGACCCCGGGCCACGTCTCGCCGTGGCCCGGGAGCGGATCGAGGAGAACGACGTGGAGTCGGCCTTGGTCGTGCTCCGCGAGGTCGTCGCAGGGCGTCCCGATCTCGAAGAGGCCCGGGCGCGGCTGGCGGCGCTGACTCTCCGTGCCGGCGACCCGGGCGACGTCGACGTCACGTTGGGCGAGTCCGACCACCCGCTCGCGCGAATCGTGGAGGCTCGGCGGGAGCGTGCGCGCTCGAACTCCCCGAACGCCGTACCGGCACTACGGACGGCCGTGCTCCAAGGGCCGACGTTCACCGAGGCCAACCTGTTGTTGTCGCAGTCGCTGAGGTCGGCGGGTCGGTCGAGAGAGTCGAAGGTCTTCGCCGAGCGGGCCCGGAGACTGTCGACGATGAACTACCTGTACTCCGAGCTCTCCAACGGATACGACGCGGAGCTGGTGAAACGCCTGATCGAGCACCTGGTGGCGATGGATCGTCACTGGGAGGCGTTCGCGTGGGCGGAGCTCGTCCTGAGACGGCCGGGCGAGACTCCGGCATGGGCGTTCGAGGTCTACGAGCGCGAACGGACGCTCGCCCTCACGAACACCGGGCCCTTCGTACCTCCGCCCGCGGCCCTCGGCACGCTGGCACCGCCCGCACCCGACAACCCCGCCGAGACGCGTGGCGACCGCCCGGAGGAGACCGAGGCGAGTGACCAACCGCAGCGGGCTCTCGCGTTCCGGAACGTCGCCGACGAGGTGGGTCTGCACTTCGACTACCACAACGGCACCACCCGCGAGACGGGGTTGCAGCACATGCTGCAGGCGACCGGGGGAGGAGTCGCCGTCCTCGACTACGACGGCGACGGTTGGTCGGACTTGTACTTCGTGCAGGCCTGCGAGTGGCCGGTCGAGGGACAGACGAAGTACCGCAACGCACTTCTCAGGAACGTCGAAGGCCGGCGTTTCGAGGACGTCACGAGGGAGGCCGGGGTCGGCGACACGGGCTACGGTCAGGGGGTGACGGTCGGAGACTTCGACAACGACGGCGACCCGGATCTCTACGTCTGCAACGTCGGCCCCAATCGCCTCTACCGGAACGACGACGGCGTCTTCGTCGACGTCACCGACGAGGCCGGTGTCGCCGGCAACGAGTGGACCACGAGTGCCGTTCTCGCGGACCTCGACGGCGACGCCTTGCCGGACCTCTACGTCGTCAACTACCTGAAGCTCGACGAGGTGCTCGCCCGGCAGTGCAAACACGACGGACGGCCGATGGGCTGTGCGCCGACGATGTTCACGGCCGAGCAGGACCGGGTCTACCGGAACCTCGGCAACGGACGTTTCGAGGAGGTGACCGACGAGTGCGGCGTTCGCGTGCCGGGAGGCAAGGGGCTGTCGGTCGTCGCGTTCGACGCCGACGGTTCGGGCCGGCTGAGCCTCTTCGTCGGGAACGACACGACGGCCAACTTCCTCTTCGAGAACCAGACCGAGGAGCGGGGCCGGTTGCAGCTGGTCGAGCAGGGCATCGCCGCCGGCGCCGCGCTCGACGAGGCGGGCCTCGCCCAGGCGACCATGGGCGTCGCCGTGGGCGACGCCGACGGCGACACCCGTCTCGACTTCTTCGTCACCAACTTCCACGGCGAGTCGAACACGTTCTACCGGGGAGTCGAGGGAGCGGGCTTCGTCGACGAGACTCGGCGGACCGGACTGCGCGACCCCGGGTTCGGAATGCTTGGTTTCGGCACCGAGTTCCTCGACGCCGACCTCGACGGCCACCTCGACCTGCTGGTCGCGAACGGCCACGTCGACCGTACGTTCGCCACCGGCGTCGCGGACCGCATGCCTCCACAGCTCTTTCGCAATCGCGGGGGAGGCCGTTTCGTCGAGGTGCCGACCGATGACCAAGACGGTTACTTCGCCGGTCGCTACCTCGGCCGATCGCTGGCGGTGCTCGACTGGAACCGCGACGGTCGGCCGGATGCCGTCGTCTCCCACATCGACGCGCCGGCCGCACTGCTCGAGAACCGGACGGACGAGGTCGGACACCATCTCGTCGTCGAACTCGAGGGCCGTGCCTCCGCGCGTGACGCCTACGGAACTCGCGTGACACTCGTCGCCGGGGACCGAACTCACCACGCCCAGCTCACCGCCGGCGGCGGGTACGAGGTCGTCAACGAGCGTCTACTCCACTTCGGTGTCGGTGACGCGACTGCAGTCGACTCGCTTCGCGTCGAGTGGCCGTCGGGCACGGTCGACGTGATCGAGGGACTCGAAGTGGATCAACGTGTCCGGGTCGTCGAGGGCCAGAACACGGCCGAGTCGTCGGCCGATCCGAAGTCCTGACACGCGAGTGGGCGGGAGCCGTTCGCGACAAGGGCGTCGGGTTGCGGGTGGCCCATTGTGGTTCGTGCGTGGTTCCCGCAGAATCCGGGTAGCCGCCCTCCCGAGGAGAGCTCGTGCGTTACGGACCTGCCACCCTTCTGGTTCTGGTGTTCGCCCGCGGGGGGATCGCGGCCGAGATCGACTTCGTCCGCGACGTCCGGCCGATTCTCGTCCGCCACTGCTACGACTGCCATTCGGGGGAGTCGGCGAAGAGCGGCCTGCGACTCGACGTGAAGGCGGCGGCGTTCCGCGGCGGCGAGGCGTACGAGGCGAGCATCGTTCCGGGCAAGCCTGGCGAGAGCCCGTTGATCCAGTTCGTCGCCGACCCCGAGGCCGACCTGCGAATGCCGCCCGAGGGGAAGCGGCTCTCGAAACGGGAGATCGACACGCTCACGAAGTGGATCGCGGACGGGGCATCGTGGCCGGACGGCGTCGACGAGGCGGAACTCGTCGACAAGGCGGACCACTGGGCCTACGAACCGGTCGTCCGGGCGAAGAGTCCGCGAGTCCAGAACGTTCACTGGCCGCGGAACACGGTCGATGCGTTCGTCCTCGCACGCCTCGAACGCGAGGGGATGCGACCTGCCCCGGAGGCCGACCGGCGAACGTGGCTGCGACGTGTGCACCTCGACCTCGTCGGCCTGCCCCCCACCCCAGAGGAAACGGCGGCCTTCCTCACCGACACGCGACCGGACGCCTGTTCCCGCGTCGTCGACCGGCTGCTCGCCTCGCCGCACCACGGGGAACGCTGGGCACAGCACTGGCTCGACGTCGTCCGGTACGCGGACACGCACGGTTTCGAGGTGAACACGCCGCGGCCCAACGCCTGGCCCTACCGCGACTACGTCGTCTCCGCCTTCAACGACGACCTGCCGTACGACCGGTTCGTCCGCGAGCAACTGGCCGGCGACGGGCTCGGCCGGGACACGGCGACCGGGTTCCTCGTCACGGCCGCCGCACTGCTGCCCGGACAGATCGGCAAGGACGAAGCCTCGAAACGGCTCGCCCGGCAGGACGAACTGGACGAGATGCTGATCAACGTCGGCGAGGCATTCCTCGGCCTCAGCGTCGGCTGCGCCCGGTGTCACGACCACAAGTTCGACGCGATCACGCACCGCGACTACTACGGTCTGCAGGCGTTCGTCGCCGGCGTCCGTTACGGCGACCGACCCGTTCGGTCCGCCGAGACCGCCGCCCGGACGCAGGAGGCCGAACGGCTGCGGAAGCGGATCGACGAGATCGACGATCAACTGGACGACCTCGTGCCGCTCGCCCACGTCGGCGAGATCCGCGAGACGAGCCACAAGTTCAACGAAGAACGGTTCGAGCCGCTGCAGGCCCGGTTCGTCCGGTTGACGGTCCACGACGCCAACCTGCACCCGTCGCTCGGCCTGATCGAACCGTGCCTCGACGAACTCGAGGTGTTCACGGCGGGCGACGCGCCCCGCAACGTCGCGCTCGCGTCGGCCGGTGCGAAGGTCACGGCCTCGGGAAGTCGCACCACGTCCGCCCACCGGCTCGAACACCTGATCGACGGCCGCTTCGGGAACGAACGGAGTTGGATGTCCGACGAACGGGGACGCGGCTGGGTCCTCGTCGAACTCGCCGAACCAGTCCTCGTCGACCGGGTCGTCTGGAGCCGCGACCGCGAGGGGCGGTACTCCGACCGGCTGGCGACCGCCTACACGCTCGAAGCGGGGCTCGACGTCGAGTCGATGACCCGCCTTTCCCACGTCCCCCCGCGACGCTTGTCGGTCACCCCGAAGCGCAACGTCGACCGCTTCGAGGCGGTCGAGACCGACTCGGTACGGTTCACGATCCTGGAGACGAACGAGCACACGGGCTGTCTCGACGAGATCGAGATCCTGGACGTCGACGGGGAGAACGTCGCCCGCGCGTCGGCCGGATCCGTCGCCACCGCCTCCGGGAGCGAGACGTCGGGCAAGCACCGCCTGGAGTTCGTCAACGACGGCCGGTACGGGAACGGGCGGAGCTGGATCGCCGACGCGGCGACGTCGTGGCTGGCGATCGAGTTCCCCGAGCCGAGGACGATCGACCGGGTGGTCTGGAGTCGTGATCGCGAGGGCCGGTTCTCGGACCGCACGGCCGTCGCGTACGAGATCGCCGTGCGGGTCGAGGGCGAGTGGCGCGTCGTGGCGACGTCGAAGGATCGACGCCCGTTCGGCGAGAAGCCCGGCAAGTCGGGACGCCCGTCACTCGTCGGCCTCCTGCCGGAGCAGCGGCAGACGGCACGGGACCTCGTCGAGGAACGGGAGAAGCTTACGAAACGCATTGAACGGCTGACGAAGGTGCCCATGGTGTTCGGTGCTCGTTCGACGACGCCGGACGAGACCCGGTGGCTTCGACGGGGCGACCCGGAACAGCCGCGGGACGTCGTTCCGCCGTCGGTCATCGAGGCACTCGGCGAGACGAGGCTCCCCGTCGAGTCGAGCGACCTCGAGCGACGACGAACTCTCGCGGACTGGATCGCGAGCGAGCAGAACCCGCTCACGGCCCGGGTGATGGTGAACCGAATCTGGCAACGACACTTCGGCACGGGACTCGTCGAGACACCCAGCGACTTCGGTCGCAACGGGGGGCGGCCGAGTCATCCCCGACTGCTCGACTGGCTGGCAGACGAGTTCGTGCGGTCTGGGTGGTCGACGAAACACGTCCACCGGCTGATCGTGCTGTCGGCGACCTACCGCCAGTCGCACCGCGTCGAGCCGACCGCCCGCGCACGGGACGCCGACGCGAGGCTGCTGTGGCGGTTCCCCTCGCGGCGACTCGAGGCGGAGGCGATTCGGGACTCGATGCTGTTCGCGAGTGGCCGCCTGGACCGACGCCCCGGCGGCCCGGGGTTCGACCTGTTCGAGTCGCGGGGCGGTCTGTCCGGCTTCCCGCCTGTCGAGTCGTTCTCCGGCGACGGCCTGCGGCGGATGGTCTACGCCCACAAGGTTCGGATGGAGCGGGACGCGGTCTTCGGTGCGTTCGACTGCCCTGACGCGGGGCAGACGATGGCCCGACGACGCACCTCGACGACGCCGATCCAGGCCCTCAACCTGTTCAACTCGCGGTTCACGATCGAGGAGTCGGCGGCCTTGGCCGCGCGGATTCGCTCCGAGGTCGGTGACGGTCCGGCGGCCGGTGTTCGCCGTGCGTACGAACTCGTGCTGCAGCGACCACCGGACGAGGACGAGTTGGCGGACGCCGTGGCGGTGGTCCGGTTGCACGGTCTCCAGCCCGTGTGCCGTGCGCTGTTCAACACGAACGAGTTCCTGTTCCTCCCGTGACTCGACAACGGAGCGGCCCCGTGCCGACCACGTCCCTCCACCCGCTGCTGGACCGCCGGAGTTTCCTCGGGAGCGCGGCAACGGGGCTCGGCGCGATCGGACTGACGAGCCTGCTGTCGGAGGAAGGCGTGCTCGCGAGTCCGCCCGCCGCGATCGACCCCGCCCGCCCCTACGCGCCGCGGGCCCCGCACTTCGCTCCACGGGCGAAGAACGTCCTCGTCGTCTTCTGTGCGGGGGCCACGAGCCAGCTGGAGACGTGGGACTACAAGCCGGAACTCG
This sequence comes from Planctomycetaceae bacterium, assembly GCA_028284885.1. Lineage (GTDB taxonomy): Bacteria > Planctomycetota > Planctomycetia > Planctomycetales > Planctomycetaceae > JANQQW01. The sequence continues at coordinate 8,364 of JANQQW010000068.1, read as the reverse complement.
CTCGTCGGGACGGTCAGACGCTGGCGGACGGGCCGGCCGTCACGTTCCAGGGCCCGGCCGGGGCGCTCGCCCGCCCGCAGTACCGGTTCCGTCCCCGCGGCGAGACCGGGAAGATGGTCTCCGACCTCGTGCCCCGTCTCGCCGAGCTGACCGACGACTTCGCCTTCGTCCACTCGCTGACGAGCGAGTCGAACACGCACGGCCCGGCGGAGAACTTTCTCTCGACCGGCTTCGTCGCCGACGGCTTCCCCAGCAGCGGAGCCTGGGTCGGGTACGCCCTCGGCAGCGAGAACCAGAATCTTCCGTCCTTCGTGGCGATTCCCGATCCGCGTGGCGTGCCGCAGGCGAGCGTGAACAACTGGGGAAGCGGCTTCCTGCCGGGCGAGTTCCAGGGAACCCCCTTCAACACGGGCAAGCCGCTCCGGCACCTGTCCCCGCCGAAGGACGTCTCCCCGTCCGACGACCGCGCCGCCCGCGACCTGCTCGACCGGATGAACGCTCGCCATCTCGCGACGAACCCGGAAGACCGTCGGCTCGCAGCCCGAATCGCCAGCTACGAGTTGGCGGCACGCATGCAGTTGGCGATTCCCGAGATCGCCGACCTCTCGACGGAGCCGAAACACGTCCTCGCGAGCTACGGAGCGGACGACGAGTCGAACCCGACGCGGGCCGCCTTCGCCCGGAACTGCCTCCTCGCCCGCCGGCTCGTCGAGAGCGGCGTACGGTTCGTGCAGCTCTTCAACGGCGCCTACGCGAGCGGCGGTCGGCTCAACTGGGACGGCCATTCCAAGCTGAAGGAACAGTACGACGTCCACGGGGCGATCCTCGACCAGCCCGTCGCGGCCATGATTCGCGACATGCGGACGCGCGGACTGCTCGAGGAGACGCTCGTCGTCTGGTGCACCGAGTTCGGCCGCATGCCCATGTTCCAGAAGGGGGCCCGCGGTCGCGACCACAACCCGGACGGCTTCACCTGCTGGCTGACCGGGGCCGGGGTCAAACGCGGCGTCAGCCACGGGAGCACGGATGAACTCGGCTGGAAGGCGGTCGAGGACGTCCATCCGCTCTACGACTTGAACGCCACCATCCTGCACCTCCTCGGACTGGACCACGAGCGCCTCGTGTTCCAGCACAACGGGGTCGAGCGACGCCTGACCAACGTGCACGGCCACGTGATCGACGGCGTCCTCGCGTAGTGGGTCCGACCGGCCAAGGCGCCTTCGTCGGGATCAGTCGAAGCGGATCACCGTGGCGAGTCCGACCTTCTCGCGAACGGTGACGTCTCCGTTCGCGTGCGTGACGACGACGTCCACCGGGCCGGCCTGTCGACCGCACCCCATCGTGACAGCCGTCTCGCTCTGCGACTGGTAGCTACACGTCGGAGACACCGCCCGGTGGATCGCGGTTCCGTCCTCGAACCGGACCTCGATCCTCGCCCCGACCGCCGCGGTCGCGTCTCCGAACTCCACCCGCAGCCACCGGCCGTCGAGTCGTTGGTCGTTGCGGAGCACGCGAGGCGGGCCGCCGCAGGTGGCGATCACGAGATCGACGTCCCCGTCCAGGTCGAGGTCTGCCCGAGCGGCTCCCCGCCCGACGAGCGGGCTTGTGAAGTCCGGCGTGAGTTCGGCTTCCCCGAGGGGCACGAACTCGGCGACGCTCGTCGGGCCGGCGTTCCAGAAAAGGCGGGGGGGCTGGGCGTAGGACTGTGTCGACTGGACGAGGGCGATGTCCTCGTCCAGGTGTCCGTTCGCGGAGAACAGGTCGAGTCGGCCGTCGAGGTCGAAGTCGGCGAACAGAACCCCGAACGTCAGCTCGAGCCGTGTCTCCACGCCGAGGCCGGTCGAGTTCGCCTCGTCCTCGAACTGCATCTCGTCGTTCCGGGTGACGAACAGGGCCGTCATCTCGTTCGAGAAGTTGCCGATCGCGACTCCGAGGGAGTCGCCGTCGCGGAACGGGGCGACGTCGATCCCCATCGCCCCGCGGGCCTGGCCGGTCGTGCGGTCGTACGCGATGCCGTGCAGGGCGGAGACCTCGGCGAACGTCCCGTCCCGCTGGTTGTGGAACAGGAAGTTGCGGACCGTGTCGTTGGCGACCACCACGTCGAGCCAGCCGTCGCGGTCCAGGTCGGCGAAGACGAGGCCGAGCGACTTCCCGGTCGGGACGCCGGTGTCCGCGTTGCGAACTCGAATGCCGGCCGTCTCCGAGACCTCCGTGAACCGCCCGTCGCCGTCGTTCCGGTACAGCCGGCAGAACGAGCCCTCGAAGTTCTGCGGTCGCCCGTAGGCCCGACGGCCCCCGGCGAGCGTGAAGTTCTGCGCGAGATCGTCCTCGCGGGTCCAGTCGAGGTAGTTGCACACGAACAGGTCGGCGTCCCCGTCCCGGTCGTAGTCGAACCAGCCGGCACTGGTGCTCCAGTCAGACTCGTCCCCGCCGACCCCGGCGGTGTCGGTCACGTCCTCGAAACGGTCGCCGAGGTTCCGGAACAGACGGTTCCGACCCACCGCCGAGACGAACAGGTCGACGCGGCCGTCGCCGTCGTAGTCACCGGCGGCCAGCCCGGTCGCGTGGAAGGTCGCGTCGAGGCCGACGGCCTCGGTCACGTCCTCGAATCGCCAGTCCCCCCGGTTCCGGTACAGGACGACCGCCGGGAACTCCGGACCGTCCAGTCGAGGGCCGTCACCCGGCCAAGCGCCGAAGTTCGTGAAGACGAGATCGGCGTCACCGTCGGAGTCGAAGTCGATGCAACCCACGCCCCCCGCCATCGTCTCTGGCAGCAGCTTCCGGCCGCGAGCGCCGTTGTCCTGCACGAAGTCGATGCCGGACTCCTCGGTGACGTCCGTGAACGGAACGAGAGGAAGCTCGAGCGGCGAGTCGTCCCGGTCACGTTGCTGAACGCCGATCTCCGGCTCCTCGTCGATCCGCTCCGACGGCCCACGCGTCCACGCCCAGACTCCCAACCCCACGACCGCCAGCACGACGAGCGACAGCCAGAAAGCCCGCGCCACGACGGTGTCGTCCCCGTCGTCGGGCGGCACGGCCGCTTCGTGAAGTCGCGTCTCCTCCTCACTTGCCAACGGGTTGCTCCTCGTTCAACGGCTCGGCTGCGGGAAGTCGGTCGTGCGGCACCACGGACTCCGGTGGCAGACCGGGCGCACCAGCCCGGTGCAACCAGTGGACGACGACCTCCTCCGAAGCGGCGTTCGCCGCCGGATAGCGTTCCTTGGCCAGAACGACGGCCCGCCCTTGGGCCGTCTCGTCAGGTTTGTAGCGACGGTGGTTCTCGGCGTGGTGGTCGGCCCGTTCGTCGTTTCCGAGTCGGCGGTGCAGTCGCTCCAGCCGGAAGTGAGCGGCGACGTTCTCCGGATCGATCGCAAGCGTCTTCTCGAACCACTCGACCGCCTCCCGTTCCAGAGCCTCGGCCTCCTCCTCGTTCCCCCGTCGTCGCTCGTTCTGGGCCCAGTCGTACAGGACGCTGCCCAGTTCGTTGACCACGATCCGGTCGCGGGAGAAGTCGAACCCGCGGGCCGTCGTCTCGGCGGTCCGCCGCAGGAGCACGGTCTCGAGGTGCTCGGCGGCACTGGCGAACTGCAGCCGCTGTGCGTCGACGGCCCCGGCCAGCCACGACCACGTCCACCACGGGAAGCCAGGCTCCTCCTCGTACTGCGCTGCCCGTTCGAGAGCCTCGAGCGCGGCCGGCAGGTCCCCCTCCTGCTCGTGAACCCGGGCGAGGTTGAGCGGTCCGTCCCATCGCCCGAGCCGCTCGACCTCGCGGAAGGCCGCCTCCGCCTGACGGAGTTGACGGTCGCCGCCGAGGAGGAGTCCGATGCCGAAGTCGTTCCAGCGCTCCCACTCGGGCAGCGATCGTGGTCGGTTGTCGGGCTGCGTGGCGACCCCCGCCACGGGGAACGTGATCGCGTCCGTCGCCATCACGACGGTCGGCAACTCGTTGACGTACCGGCCGTCCTCGCGACGACCTTGAATCGTTCGACCGAGTCGTTCGTTCTCGTCGTCGACGAACTGCATGTAGCGTTGGTCGAATTTGCGGTAGCGGAGCGCGACCGAGAACTCGAGCGGGGCATCGAGACTCTCCGGCACCTCGAACTCGTAGTGGACCGTCGTGGCGGCACCGGGCGGAATCTGGTGGTCGTAAAGCTTCGTGAAGATGTCCTGTGCGTTCCGCCGGTCGATCCGTCGGCCCTCCCGGTCGATCACGAACGCGTTCACGAACCAGGCCCACGGATCGACCTCGTTCCCGCGCGTGGCGTCGATGCCGCCACTCCGACCGACGACCCGGTCGCCGCTGCGGACGACGACGTCGAGCCAGAGTTCGTTCGAGTCGGTCGTTCCCTGCGTGAGGTGGTGGCCGACGCCCGTCGTGCGGATGACGACCTCCAGCAGGTACCGTCGGCCCGGCACGAGCGTCGGGACGTCCGGTCGCAGCGGGGCGTGCAGCCTCCCGTCGACGCGTCCCCCCTCGCGGAGGCCGAAGACGTCCAACCGGACGACGTCCTGTAGGTAGTCACGATGCTCCTCGACGATCTCCTCACGGTCCCGCAACCACGCGATGGCCGTGTTCGCCGACGGGAACAGGTGGTCGTGCACCTGCAGCGACCCGCCGTCGATCGGCCGCGCGCCGAAGTCGTTCGACTCCCGGGCCGGCATGTGGCAGCGGTTGCAGTTCTGGTGGGCTGTCGGCGGGTAGTAGAAGCTGCGGGCCCCGAAGCCGCTGACCCCGCTGAGATGGAACGAGTCGTAGTGGTTCTGGCCGCGGAGGAACTCCTTGTACTGGGTGAGCTCGCCCGGCAGGTGGACCTTGTGGCAGGTGGAGCAGAACTCGGACGTGTGGTGCAGCGGCTTCAGGAACGTCCTCTTGTGGAGCGAGGGTTTCGCCTTCACGAGTTGTTCGTTGAGCCATGCCGCCACGCCCCCTTCGGCCCCGTCGAACGGGTAGGGCACGGGCTCCTCGATCACGAAGTCGGCGTTGCCCCGCGGGCTGTTCACGTGGGTGACCGCGTGACAGACCGTGCAGGTGATCCCGGCCGACGCGGTCGGATCCCGGAGGACGTCGAAGTCCGGGTTGTCGAAACGGCCGCTGAAGAAGGGGACGGGGTCGTGGCAGCCGGCACACCATCGCGACGCCTTCACGTCGCCGTCCCGCTCGAGCAGCACGGCCCGCGTCTCCTGCACGCTGGCGAGGTAGGCGGGGTTGTTGAAGGAGCTGAAGCGGTGGACGCTGTCGCTCCAGCGAGCGTGCACGTCGGGATGACAGCGCTGGCATTTCTCGTCCTGCATCAGCGACTCCGCCGGGATGAAGCGGCCGTCGGCCGTGCGGGCCAGAGAGGGCTCGAAGTACTCCGCCCCGGACTCTGGAGCGGCCCGGCCCCAGCGAGGGTCGCTCGCGTGCAGGAGCGTCATCACCAACAGCAGCCCAACGCCCACGCCTGCGTGCACGAAGCCGGACCGCCATCGCATGCGGGGCCCGACCAGGCGGTGCAGCCAGTACAGCCACAGCCCCGCCAGCGGACCGCCGACGTGGAGCCAGTAGACGACGGACCGGGTCGTCGGGTGCTTCAGGTCGACGAACGTGCGGATCAGCAACAGGCCGGTGACCAGCACCAACACCGAGACCGCGGTGAGTGCGTATCCCACTCGCACGGCGCGACGGTTCTTTCGTCCTCGCGTGTTCCGCCAGTGGGCGGCGGCGAACAGCAGGAACGGGACGACCAGCAGCAGTCCCAGCACGACGTGGCCCAGGAACATCCAGACGTAGAAGTGCGTCTGGTAGGTCTGGCCCCCCTCGGCGAACGCGTCGAGGACCGTGACGCCGCCCAGGTAGACCGAGTTGGCCCCCATCACAACCAGCAGACCGACGACGACGTGGAAGAGAACTCGCAGTCGCGGTCCGATCGCCGGAGTCCAAGGCGGTCGCGGAGCCGCATCGCCGGACTCGTTCGTGATGTCCGTGGACGTGTTCATCTCCGTCGAGTCTACCTCACCCCGAAAACGCGATCCCACGCCTGCCGGCGAACGTGGTACCGCTCACGATCCCGACGAAGCACGTCCGACGCCGGATACTCGCCCACGGCCCCGTACGGATACCGCGGCATCGAGCGGAACGGCAGCGGCTCGACCGACTGCCCGAGGACCGTGTTCAGGTCGGCGTCCTTGTCCCAGCCGACGTTCGTCAGCACGAAGTCCCGGCGCCAACCAGCCGGCAACGGCGTGTCCGGGACGGCGAACCGCAGTGCCATCTCGTCCCCGGCCCCCATCACGACCAGCCGGTCGTCCTCGTTCACGACCAGCTTCCGGACGTCGCCGTACCGCGTGAAGCCGCCGCGAATCGCCGGCCACCGCGGCTCGCGGGAGACCTCCTCGTAGTCGTAACGGTGAGGGCCGAGGCCACTCGGCAGCGTCTCGCGGGAGAAGCCCCGGTAGCGAAGGTCGGCGGTCTCGAGCTCCAGCGTGGTCTGCCGCACTTCCAGTTCCGGCTCGTCCGTCGTGAAGAACACGTGGTCCCAGTAGAACTCCATGTTCGTCGAGAGCCGCAGTCGTCGGTCCTCGCCGGGAAAGACACCCGTGAGATCGAGCACGATCGTCTTGGTCTTCCCACCGGGGAACCCGGTGTACGGGATCGCCGTCTGCCACTCGCCGTTCTCCCCGACGACCTGCAGCGACGGCGGCGTCGGGGAGCGGAGCCGCGGGTCGTGAGAGAGCGCCACGTTCAGCGACGTGTCGCTCGGCTGCAACCAGCCGGTCAGGAACATCGAGACCTGTTCGGCCTCCGCGGCCTCGGGCCCGAGATCGATCTCGACGAAGTGGTCGTCGACCACGCCCTGCCGCCACTTCGTGCGGAACGCCCGCGCGTAGGTGTCGTCGCGGTCGCGCACCGCCGGCAGCAGGTCGCGGCCGTGGGAGTCGCGAACGGCAATCGGCGCGATCGGCTTCGTCACGGTGTGCAGCCGCGGCGCGGCCACGTCCGGTCCGCCGACCTTCTCGTTCGTGAAGACCGACGAGTCCTCCGGGTGGTCGACCGCGACGAGTTTCACGTGGTCGAAGTAGCCGACCTCCCACAACTCCTCGGTGATGCGGAGTTCGTAGGCCCCGTCGCGTGGCACGAGGGCCTCGCCGGGAACGAGCAGGTTCTCCCACGGTCGGGCAGGGGCGAGCACTCCGTCGGCGAACTGCAGTCCGATCGGCGACCCCCACAGCAGGTCCGTGACGAACTGGAAGCGTTCTCCGTTCCACGTGTAGAGGTAGGGACACGAGCCCTTCAGAACCTGCCGCTCGCAGACGAGCTGGTCGGCCGTCGGTCCGACGACGTTGTACGGGATGCCGTTGGTCCACAGGACACGAACGGCACTCGCCCCTCCCGCTTGCCCGAGACCGATGTGTGTCCACGGTCGCCGCACCACGAACTGCCGGTCAGTTGCGCCGATGCGCGCTCGCAGCAGGCTTCCAATGCCGTACTGGTTGACTCGGCCGCTGGCCGCCTCCTCGGGGCCGCGAATCTGCTGGGCCCGCAACGCGATCCGCAGCCAGCGGTTCCCGTTGCCACCGTCGTTCTCGACGAACACCAGCCGTCCATCGGTCAGGGAGCCCACGAGGTCGAGATCGCCGTCCTCGTCGACGTCCGCGACGTCGCAGGCAGTGACGGCGTCCGCCACCACTCGTCTGGCGTCTCCGGCAGCGGTCCCGTCGAGCATGCGGGTCACGAACAGCCCGCCCTCGCCGAACTCGGCCAAGTCGAGGTCGCCGTCGTTGTCGAGGTCGAAGACGAGAGCCGAGGCCGCACGGGACGGTTGGGTGGCGGCCGCCTCCGCCAGCAGCAGCGCGTTGGACTCCGCAGCGAGTCGTCGCACCGTCACGCGATCGTCGTCGACCGCCAGCAGTGACCATCGGTCGTCCATCGTGTCGATCACCTCGATGGCGCGGTCGGCAGACACCGACCGGTCGGCACGCCACCGCATCTCGCCGTGGCGGAGGTTCTCCAACCAACCCCCGTTGCCGTCCAGCGTCGTCACGATGACGTCGATGTCCAGGTCGCCGTCCACGTCCACCGGAAGAAGTGAAGTCGCGTTGCCGGGGACGACCGGCGCACGGCGTCGTTCGAAGACGAGATTCCCGCGGTTCGCGAACAACGCGATCCCGTTCTCGGTTCCGACGACGAGATCGAGATCGCCCTCGTGGTCGAAGTCGACGAGGACGGCGGCCGTCACTTCCGCGACGTCCCCGAGCGCGGGCTGCGCGACCACTTCGAGGAGCCGGGTGTTCCCGTCCTCGTCGAGGCGGTTCTCGACGACGAGCAGGCCGCTCGGTCCCCAGAGCACGAAGTCGAGATCCGCGACGTGGCAGGACTCGGGCTCC
>JANQQW010000056.1 GCA_028284885.1 Planctomycetaceae bacterium | reverse complement strand
CGGCCGGCGAGCCGATCACGTTCACGGGCGTCGCCCCGCTGCTCGACCACGCCCAGAAGGCGATCTTCACCGGCTTCTGGCAGAGCTTCACGACCGCCTTCCTGATCATCTCGGTCGTGATGGTCGTCTCGCTGCAGTCGTTGCGGGCCGGGCTCGTGGCGATGATCCCCAACCTCACGCCGATCTGCCTGGTGTTCGGCACGCTCGGCTGGATCGGCTTCCCGGTCGACATCGGCATGACGCTGACCGCCAGCATCGCGCTCGGCATCGCCGTCGACGGCACGTTCCACTACCTGGTCCGCTACGAGGCCGAGTACCGCAAGACGAACGACTCCCCGGGCGCGGCCCGCACCGCCCTGCTGACGACCGGCGCGCCCATCTTCGAGGCGGCCGTCGTCGCCAGCCTCGGCATGCTGGCGCTCACCCTCAGCCCGTTCACGCCGACGGCGCGCTTCGGCACCATGATGGCGACCCTGCTGACGACCGCCCTCGTCGGCGACCTCGTGCTGCTGCCGGCCCTGCTCTCCCTGCGCCCCGGCGGCTCGTCGGCGAAACGTGGTCGCGCGCCCGCCAGCCAACGCCAGGTCCCGAAGCCGCACCTCGTGCGACGCAGGCAACGGGTGCAGGCCCCCGTCGAACGTTAGACCCGATCCGGGCTATGTGTAGCGACTCGAACGACGTTTGGTCGTGAAATCCTCGATCAACGACCGCCACACGCTCGTGAGATGCGCTCTAGTCGGTCCAGGTTGCAGTCAGACGGTGGCCTCGGCCAAACCCTCCCGCGTCACCGCGAACCGCAGCACGCCCGGTTCCGGGGACGTTCCCATGGGTTGGAAGCCGCACGACTCCAGTGTGCGGATCGAGGCGGTCAGCAGCGGCAGTGTGTCGCCGACGATTGTCCGGACGGCCGGCGTCTCGAACGCGCGCTTCACCAGCCCGCGGACGGCCTCTTTCGCGTAGCCGCGGCGGCGGAACTCGGGGACGACCGAGTAGCCGATCTCGACGAGGCCGTCGTCGTTCGGCGGGCCTTTGAAGCCGCCGGCCCCGACGACGACCGCGTCGTGGGCGTGGACGAAGAAGTAGGTCCACCAGCCGTCCTGGGCGTCCCCCTCGGCGAGGCGGTCGCGGGCGTACTCGAGGGCCGCGTCGTCGAAGTGCTCCGGCGGCCACGTGCCCGGGACCGTCACGCCGAGCGCGTTCCCCAGTTCGAGCGGCCCCGCGAGAGCGGCGGTCAGAGACTCCTCGGTCGCCGGCACGAGCCGCAGCGACTCGGTGACGATCGTCGTCCCCTCCGGCGAGGGCTCTCGCGGTGACTCGCCCGCGGCCTTTCGCTTCTCGGCCGGCACGAGGTGGTCGAGCACGCCGTTCACGAACTGCGGCGACTGCCCGCCGCCGAACCGCTTCGCGACTTCGATTGCCTCATCGAGCACGACCCGGTGCGGCGTGTCGGTCTGCAGCAGTTCGTAGGCACCGAGCCGGAGAACGTTGCGGTCGGTCGGCGCCATCCGCTTGATGGCCCAGTTCTCGGCCGCGTCCTGAATCCTCTCGTCGATCCGGTCGCGGAACTCGATGACGCCGACGAACAGCCGCCAGGCGAACTCGCGGAGGTCGGCACTCCGGAGTTGCTCGTCGATGAGCGCGTGGACCGTCTCCGCGTCCACGTCCGGGTTGAGGTCCCGGAGGTAGAGCATCTGGACGACGACTTCGCGGGCCTTGGTACGCCGGGCCATTGGGTGCTGCTCACCGGGCGTCGCGTCGAGCGCAGGACGCCACGGCGGTTCTCGTCGGGGTTGGGCGTCGGCGGGAGACGCCTCGGGGCGCGGCCGGACTCCGTCACGCGGCGGCGGCCATCCGCATTCTACGCGATCGTGCGGGCATGCGATCAAGGAACCCGACCGTCGCTGAACCCACCGGTCTCTTTCCGCGGCTACTCGACGGGTTCCGCCAGCGACGTCAAGTCGATCTCCTGCAACAGCTTGCCGTCGCCGAGACGCTCGATGCGGACCTTGCCGTCACCGGCACTCCAGGCGATCCGCTTTCCGTCCCGCGTGACGGCGGCGAGCGAGTTCTGCTTCGTCCGCGACCGCAGCAGCTTTCCGCTGGCCGCGTCCCACTCCCGCACCTCGCCGCTGTAGCTGCCGCTGCGCACGGTCTTCTCGTCCTCGCCGAACTGGGCGAAGTAGACCGTGTAGACGTGCCCGCGGAAGACGCGAACGCACTCGCCGCTCGCCACGTCCCACAGCCGGACGGTCTCGTCCCAGCTGCCGGAGAGCAGACGCTTCCCGTCCTTGGCGAACTCCAGCGACGTAATGCCACCGACGTGCCCCTTCAGCACGACCGTCCGTCGCGGCTCGTCGCCAGAGAGGTCCCAGAGTTCGAGGAACGGTCGCTCGTCCTTCATGCCGGCGACGGCGACCTTCTTTCCGCTGGCGTCCCCGGCGAGCACGTCGAAGCTCTCACCTTCGGCGACGTCTCGGATCTCGACGAAGCCGGCCGGCACGTCGCGGTCCACCCGGAAGACGTGTTGCGGCGTGGTGGCGAGGTAGGTCCGTTCGTCCGCGGCGAAGGCGGTCGGCGGCCCCCATTTTCCGTACACGATGGGCGGCCACCTCCGCTCGACGGGCGGGTTCGAGAGGCTCCACAGTCGTCGCGCGGCGAACCACTTGCCGTCCGGCGAGAACGCCGCCGAGATCGCGGGCGACTTGAACCGGTCGCCTAGAACGCGGAGCTTCTGCTGCTTCTGGACGTCCCAGAGCACGACGCCCTTCGTCGTGTCGATCGCGAGCCGCGTCCCGTCTCGGCTGAAGACCAGATCCCGTTGAGTGGGTCTGTCCTCGGCGACCGCGGGACAGCAGACGACGGCGAGCAACAGCACGGGGAGGCGTCGCGACGACATGGCTCGTCTCCGTTCGGGGGAACGAGCGTGATCGTACCGCAGCCGTCAGTCGAGTGCGTCGATTTGTTCGAGCACGCTGCAGAGTTCCAGGGCCGCCAGCACGGCCTCCTCGCCCTTGTTGCCCGCCTTGCCGCCCGCACGGTCGAGAGCCTGTTCCATCGTCAGGCAGGTCAGCACGCCGAACGCGACCGGCACGCCGCTCGTCTCGCCGGCGCGGGCGATCCCTCCGGCCACCTGCGAGTTGATGTACTCGTCGTGCGTCGTCTCCCCCTTGACGACCGCCCCCAGGCAGACGACGGCCGCGAACTTGCCGCTGCTCGCCAGCCGCTGAGCGGCAAGTGGGATCTCGAACGAGCCTGGCACGCGGACGACCGTCACGCGGTCCTCGTCCACGCCGTGCCGCCGCAGCGTCGCGATCGCCCCCTCGAGCAGCCGCTCGGTCACCAGTTCGTTCCAACGCGCGACGACGATCGCGAAGCGACCCTCGGGGGCGACGTGTCGACCTTCGATGACGGTGGGCATGGCGAGAACTCGGGAAGTCGGTCGGAGCAGTTGGACCCTTCATGGTAGTCGGTCGGCCAACGTGATTCCCGCCGGGCGGGTTCGGAAGCCGTTCGCCGCTCCACCCGGCGAACCGGGACCGTTAGAATCCGCCCAACGGGAACGCCCACCACGGACAGGAACCGCACACATGCCCCGCTTCGCCCTGCTGACCCTCCTTCTCGCCCCGCTGACGCTGTTCCTCGGCTGCGGCGGCGACGCCGAGTCCGCCACGTCGCCGTCGAACACCACCGAGACCGGCACCCCCACCGCCGAGCCGACCGAGACCAGCACCGACACCACCGAGACCTCCCTCTCGGCCGCCCCGTCGAAGATCCTGCAGGCCGCCGAAGGCGACTGGCCGTGGTGGCGGGGACCGAACTACAACGGCACCACCACGGGGCAGGAGCCCCCCACCGAGTGGAGCGAGACGAAGAACGTCCTCTGGAAGACGCCCGTCCCCGGTCGCGGCCACTCCTCCCCCACCATCGTCGGCGACACCATCTACATGGCGACCGCGGACGAACAGAAGCAGGTCCAGTCCGTGCTCGCCTTCGACCGGGCGACCGGCAAGCCGAGGTGGAAGCGGGACGTCAGCCAGGGCGGCTTCCCCCGCACCCACCCCAACAACACCCACGCCACCTGCACCGTCGCCTGCGACGGCAAGCACGTCTTCGCCGCCTTCCACCACCACGCCAAGGTCACCCTCACCGCCCTCGACCTCGACGGCAAGCCGGCCTGGGAGAAGGTCGTCGGACCGTTCGACCCGCAGCTCTACGAGTACGGCTACGCCCCCTCGCCCCTCCTCTACGACGACCTCGTCATCGTCTCCGGCGACTACGAGGACGGCGGCTGGATCAAGGCGTTCGAACGAGCGACCGGCAAGCCCGCCTGGCAGACCGACCGCCCCGAGAAGCTCAGCTTCTCCTCGCCCATCGTCGCGAACGTCGCCGGGCGCGACCAACTCCTCATCAGCGGCTGCGAGAAGGTCTCCAGCTACGACCCCGCCACCGGCAAGCTGCTGTGGGCGGTCGCCGGCACCACCATGGCGACCTGCGGGACCATGGTCTGGGACGGCGACACGGTCTACGCCAGCGGCGGCTACCCGCGGAAGCAGACCATCGCCGTGAAGGCCGACGGCAGCGGCGAGATCCTCTGGACGAACACCCAGAAGTGCTACGAGCAGTCGATGCTCGCCACCGGCGGCCACGTCTACGCCGTCACCGACAACGGCATCGCCTTCTGCTGGCACGGCCAGACCGGTGAGGAACTCTGGCGAGAACGCCTCGTCGGCCCGGTCTCCGCCTCCCCCGTTCTCGCCAACGGCCACGTCTACGCGACGAACGAGAAGGGAACTACTTTCGTCTTCGCCGCCACCCCCGACGAGTTCCGCCCGGTCGCCAAGAACCAACTCGGCACCGAGTCCTTCGCCACCCAGACCTTCGTCGGCAACAAGATCTACGCCCGCGTCGCCAACCGTGGCCCCGGGGGACGGCAGGAGATGCTGTACTGCATCGGGAAGTGATTCCGCATATGTCAAACCGACCAGACAAGTCAAAGCGGAAGGAGTTGCTTCGTCGCGCGAAGCGCTCCGTGCAGGAAAAAGCCCTCGACTCACTCCCGTTGCCAGCCGAGACGATGCGGAGGTTGTTCGACATGTTGGATGAGGAGTTGCCAGCGCAGGGCTGCGACCACTCGCTTCGCCTCGTCCGAGCCTGGGCCGCGGAATACGATCTACCCACTGAGACCCTCGTCGATTGGTGCCGCGAAAATCACGGGTACTGCGATTGCGAGGTGTTGGCAAATTCCGAGGAGGCATTCCTCGCCGCGATGGGCGAACGCTGAGCGACATCGACCGGCGGCTCGAGGAAGTCTGCAAGTAGCCCTGGGCGCACGCGACGGGACTTCGGGTCAATCAGCGCGAATCCCCATCGCTTGCGCTCCGGGCTACATGGTGCGTGACGTTCGCCGATCGTCGTACCGCTACTGGAAGTGAGGCAGAGCGATTGCCGTGATCGAAGAGTTCAACGATTGGCTTCGAGGGTTCGCAGCCGAACTCTTCGTGGTCGTCAGGACCTCGCAGGAACCCAACGCGTGGAGGGAGGCCACCTTCACCGCCCGCGGTCGTTCGAGTGGCGGCATTGCGTCGAAACTGAGATGTCTCGGACCCCATGGTGAGCGAGAGTCGGTCTCGATGCCCTCACGCTTGCGATTCGAAGTGGCGGAGATGTGGGAGGCGAAGAAGGAGTGGTTCCCCGAGGAACGGTACCAGTTCGAGCTGACGCTCACGTGTGACGGCGACTGCCATGCGGAGTTCGTGTACGACGAGAGCATTCTCGACGACGACTCGTTCTTCCTGTCGTAGCCCCAATAGGCCTGACTCCAGCCTGACTCGCCAAGCGGGGCCGAATCGTGTCTGACGTCAGGCGGGAGCTTGGCTCCATCAAAACGGAACCAGAGGAGAGATCATGCGAAGAACGCTGTCCGAGGGGCTGCTCGCCGCTGCCGCGGTACTCGTCGCGTCGGCCCACCTCGCCGCGGAGGAGTACCGGTCGTCCTACTTCAAGGACGGTGAGATCCACGTGAACGTGCTGGGCACGCCGGAGGGGAAGCCGTTGACGTCGGGGCACTGGGACTTCAAGCCGTCCTGGTCGAAGACGGGCGACCGGCTGGTCTTCTTCCGCCGCGTCGTCGATCACCGAGACGTCAGCCAGTGGAAGACGGCGATCTGCGTGGTCAACGTCGACGGCACCGGCTTCCACCAGCTCAGCGACGGGTCCCACACCGACTTCAACCAGACCTGGACGCGGGACGGGACCAACACGCCGATCTGGAATCGCAAGAAGCCCGCCGGCGGAGGCTACACCGTGATGGCCAGCAAGGTGGGGGCCAAGCCGGGCGAGGAGTACGCCCTCACCGGGCCTGACTACCACGCTTGGGCCTTCACCTGCCTGAAGGACGGCCGCATCTTCGTCGGAGCGCGTCCGCCGGGGCACGGGCCGGGCTACTTCCTGATGACGCCGAACCGGGACGGCGAGCCGACGTTCGAGCGGGTCGTGAGTGCGCTGGCGAAGACCGGCACGTTCGACCGCGTGAGCCTCTCGCCGAGCGAGAAACGGATCTGCTTCGAGTTCACGAAGGGGTTCGAGCGTCGTGTGCCGGGCCGCACGCTGTACGTGGCCGAATTCGACGCCCGGACCCGAACGGTCACGAACGCGAAGCCGTTCGCCAACGAGGAGGGGAAGCCGGTCTGGTTCGCCTACCCACGCTGGACTCCCGACGAGAAGGCGATCGTCTACCACGCCGGCCGAAAGCTGTTCCTGTACGCGCTCGCCGACGGGTCGACGAAGCAGGTTTCGACCGACGACGATGCGGACTACCGCTACCCGCACGGCGAGGCGACCCCGAAGTGAACGCCCGCGGGTCGGGCTCCCGCCTGACTCGACGACCGGAACGGAATCGCGAACGTCGTCCGGCGGGAGCGTGAACCGCGGGTGCTCTGTCCTACTCGACAAGCCGATCGGAGCAGCGGATGCAGTTGCGGGTCTGTGGTCGTCACGAGGTCGCGGCGTTCGAGGGACGGGGGTTCAGTCACATGATCTCCGTCGGGGACGTCGGGGACGACTTGGCCGGGTTGCGGCTGCCGGAGGTGGCAGCCGCGGACCACTTGGTTCTCCGATTCGCCGACGTGCACGACACGGACGATCCCGACGCGCCGCGTCCGGAGAACCTGTTGCCGCTCGTCGAGTGGATCGGTCGCCTGACGAACGTCGACGGGCTGCTCGTCCACTGTGCGGCCGGTCGTGGGCGGGCTCCGGCCGTCGCATTGGTCGCCCTGTGCACGCTCGAACCCCAGACGCCGGCCGCCGAGCACCTGGAGCGGGTAGTTGCGTCCGCCGAGTTGTCCGAGCTGCTGCCGAACGTGCTCGTCGCCACCGCCGGTGACGCCTTGCTGTCGAGGACGCCGGAGATCACGTCGGCCGTGGTCGCGTGGCGAAACCGGCAGGGTCACCCGCTCGCACGGCTGCCGTCACACTTCGAAACGCTGACACGGCCCACGCCCGGTTCCGGCTGAACCGACTCCCGGACGTGCTGCCGAGCGTCACTCTTCCGCGGCGTCCTCGCCGGCACCGCCGAACTGGTCGAGCAGTGGCTTCGCGGCCTTCAGCAGGTCGTCCATGCCCTTCGGGCGGGCGACCGTGAACGTGACCGTGTTGCCCTCGCTGGAGACCGCGAGCTTGGCGACGAGGTCGTCGGCGACGGCGAGGGCCTGCTCCTTGAACGGGAGCGGGCTCCGCTGCAGTTCCGGGCGGGCGGAGAACTGGTAGAGCGTGCGGGCGAGTTGGACGACACCGTCCAGCCGGGCCTTCACCTCGTCGACGTCGCCGTCACGCGCCTCGACGTCCGCCTTGACCAGCGTGTCGCCGTCGAGGTCGGCGACGAGGACGAGCGACTTCACCTTCTCCGCCAGTTCCAGCTGCGGCGCCATCTGCGGCGGCGCGCTCTCCTTCGCCTGCTCCACGAGGAACTTGACCAGTTCCTCCCGTCCGGCCAGGTCGCACACGATCAGCATGTCGAACTCGCGGGACGACGTCCGCAGCCGGTCCGCGAGTGCCCCCTTGCCGGCGGCGTTGCCGGCGCCCAGCACGCGCTTCACCTCGTCCTCGGGCGCGATGACGATCGACTTGTCCGTCGGGAACGCCACAGTGTGCCAGGTCTCGGAGACGAAGTACTCCTGGCCGGCGTGCCGCTTGGCTTCGTCGGCCTCCGTCACGTCGAGGATCGGCTGCCGTTCGGGCGTCTCGGCGAACTCGAAGTGGAACGACGGGGCCTCCGGCTTCGGTCCGTCGGGGTCGCCGTCCCGCGCGGCCTTGATCTGCTCGGCCGTCGGCGCCTTGAACGCCCAGACCATCCGCTCGAGCTCCTTCGTGTCGATGCCGGACTCCTTGACGGTGTTCTCGAGCGCGCCGGTCGGGACCGCCTTGGCGAACTTCGAGTTCAGGCTTCGCTTCGGCTGGAAGACGAGGACCAGTGCGTGGTCCGCGGTGAGGTGGGGAACGTCGATCCCCTGCTTGCCCGCCGGCGTGTCGTCACCGCAGGCAACGGTCGTCGGAAGCAGGAAAGTCAGCAGCCAAGCCGCGCAGCGAGTTCGTCGTGTTCGCATCGAGTGTCGTCCCGTGAGATTCGAGGAAGGGATCGAGCCTACCCGACTTTCCGCGCGACTGCGCTGCTGAACCGCCTCTGCCTGCGTGAACAGCCACGTGTGCGGGCGGTCGAGCGGCGATCATCGCCCGACGCCGGCAAGCCGTGCTCGCAGTTCGCGAAGCACGTCGGCGTACTTCTGGTCCCGGGCGAGGTTCGTGAACTGCTCGGGGTCCGCGTGCATGTCGTACAGTTCCTCGCCGCCGTTCTTGCCGTAGGACATGTAGGCCCAGCGGTCGGTGCGAACCGAGCGCTGACGTCCGCTGCCGGAGTAGGCGAACTCGCGGACGACCGCCTTCGGGTCGTCGAGCGCCGGCACGAGACTGCGGCCGTGCAGGTTCTTCGGGACCGGGAGCCCGGCGAGTTCGGTCACGGTCGGGTAGACGTCGACGAGTTCGGCGAACGTCGTCGCTCGGCCGGTCTTCCTGCCGGGGGCCGAGACGATCAGCGGCACGCGGACCACCTCCTCGTGCAGGTTCGCCTTCTGCCAGAACTCGTGCTCGCCGAGGTGGTAGCCGTGGTCGCTGGTGAAGACGACCGTCGTGTTGTCCCGGAGTTTCAGCCGGTCGAGCTCGTCGAGCAGCCGGCCGACCTGCTGGTCCATGAACTCGACGGTGGCGTGGTAGCCGGCCCACATCCGCTTCTGGTTGTCCGGGAAGCGGCCGATGCCGCACTTCTCGGACGTCGTCCCGGCGATCCCGGCCTTCGGCATGTCCGCGTGGTCGCCGGGGATCGTCCTCGGCAGCGTGATCTTCTCCAGCGGGTACGGCTCGAAGTACTCGGTCGGCGCGACCATCGGGTAGTGCGGCCGCACGAACCCCACCGCGAGGAAGAACGGCACGTCTGCGTGCTTCCGAAGCAGTTCGATCGCCTTCGCCGCCGCCCGGTGGTCCGGCTGGTCCGACCCCTCCCCCTCGACCTCGACCGTGACGAACATGCGGTGCGGGTCGCCGGTCGACTGCCGGTTCTCCTCGTCGCCGGTGGAGAAGACGTTCTTGTTGAGGAGCGCGTACCGGCCGGGCGTGTGGGCCTCGCGGCCGGGGGCGTTGAACCGCTCCGTCCAGGACGCGGCGTGGTCGCGGCCGTTCGTCCCGGCGATGACGTCGCCCGGCACCCGCATGTGGTAGATCTTGCCGACCCGGGCCGAGTACCAGCCGTTCGCCTTGAAGTGCTCCGCCATGCTGGGCCCGCCGGCGGGCGAGCCGACGTACCGGCTGAACATGAACGACTGCCGCGACGGCCCACAGACGAGCCCCTGGCAGTACGCCCGCTCGAACACCATCCCTCGCTCCGCCAACCGGTCCAGGTTCGGCGTCCGAGCCAACTCGTTCCCGTAGCAGCCGAGCACGCTCGCCTTCAGGTCGTCCGAGACGATGAACAGCACGTTCCGCGGCCTGGGCGGTTCGTCGGCGAGGGTGACCGTGGTCGCCGGGAAACCGAGAAGCACGAGTAGGATCAACCGCATTCGTCACTCCAGACCTGGGACACGCAGGACGTGTTATTTCGGCGGTGCGTAGGGCAGGGCCTCGTGGAGGTCGACGATGCCGTCGCGTAGGCCCGCTTTGTCGTAGCCGATCACGAGCATCTCGGGCGTGGGCGGTTTCTTCTGGCCGGCCACGGGTTTCGATGGTTTGGCCTGCAGGAGGAGCCGGCCCTTCCACGTCGTCATGTCGACCTTCACGTCTCCCGACTTTCGAATCCTCGCATCCGCCAGGAACGTGATGGAGTCCTTCTGGTGGTTGTTCGACGGGTAGTGCAGCACGCCGACCCAGTGCGTCTTCGTCTCGGACCGGTACTCCCACGTGCCGACGACACAGTGGTGCGACTGGACGAACTCCTTCGGCGAAAGCGTCCCCGCATGCACGAACGTCATCCGGGCCAGCTTCTCCGGCAGGCCGGAGACGTCGTTGCGTCGAGAGAGCCCCTTGAGCGGAACCTCCTCCTTCTGCCCGGCGAAGGCGACCGAGCCGGGCAGCAGTACCAAACAGAGGACGAGAATCGGGACGCTGCCGGGATGACGGGGCATGGGCTCTTCTCGGAATGACGAGTGAAGTCGGGTGGGCTGCGTCCACCAGGCGTGACAGGTGTCCGCGATGGTCGGTGGGCAAAGCCCACCCTACCTGACTACTCGCGCGTCCGCTTCGCCTCGCGAATCCGCTGCAACTCCGCGGCCATCGCTTGCGCCTTGTCGGGGTTCGTCTTGATCAGGTTCTTGCGTTCGCCGGGGTCGGTGGCGAGGTTGTAGAGTTGGCCGGCGGGGTCGATGCCGAGTTCGGTGTTCGTGTTGCGGTTGACCTTCGGGCCCTTGCCGGGCGGGATGTACTTCCAGTCGCCCCAGCGGAGGGAGAGGCCGCGGGCGTGTTCGACGAGGGTCTCGCGGCCGGTCTTCGACTGGCCGAGCAGGGCGGGGAGGACGTTCTCGCTGTCCGGGACGGCCGTCTCGGCGAACGTCTTCACGCCGGCGAGGCGGGCCAGGCTGTGCGGGAAGTCGATCTGGCAGACGAGCGCGTCCGAGACGCCCGGCTCGACGGTGCCGGGCCAGTGGGCGACGAACGGCACCCGCGTGCCCCCCTCGAAGTTCGAGTACTTGCCGCCACGCCACGGACCGGCGGCCTCGTGGTCGCCGAGCTTCGTGACGGCCTCGTCCTCGTAGCCGTCGTCGATGACGGGGCCGTTGTCGCTGGTCAGGAGGAACAGCGTGTCGTCCGTGAGGTCGAGCTCGTCGAGCTTCTTGAGGATCTCGCCGACGCACCAGTCGAACTGGACGATGGCGTCGCCGCGGGGGCCCATGGGGGTCTTGCCGACGAACCGCGCGTGCGGCACGCGAGGGACGTGGATGTCGTGGGCGGAGAAGAACAGGAAGAACGGGTCGTCCTGCTCGGCTCGTTCCTCGATGTAGGCGGTCGCCTGGCTGGCGAGGACGTCGGCCATGTCCTCGTCCTTCCACCACGCCGACTGCCCGCCGTCCATGTAGCCGATGCGGCTGATGCCGTTGACGATCGTCATGTCGTGCCCGTGGCTGGGGTGCATCTTCAGCAGGTCGGGCCGGTCCTTGCCGGTCGGCAGGTCGCCGATCTTCCCCTTGAAGCTGACACGGAGCGGGGCGTCCTTCTTCGAGTTCAGGCCGACGACGGCGTGGTTCTCGACGTAGGTCGTGGGAACGCGGTCGCCGGTGGCCGGGACGAGGTAGCAGTAGTCGAAGCCGACTTCGAGCGGGCCGGGGGCGATCTTGCCGTTCCAGTCGAGGTTGCCGTCGCCCAGTCCGAGGTGCCACTTGCCGACGACGGCCGTGTGGTAGCCGGCCTGCTTCAGCAGCGAGGCGAGCGTGACGCGGCCCGGCTGGATGATGGCGGCTGCGTCGCCGCGGGCGATGCCGGTCCCCTTCCTCCGCCACGCGTACTCGCCGGTCAGCATGGCGTACCGCGACGGCGTGCAGGTGGCGGAGGGGGAGTGGCCGTCGGTGAAGCGGAGACCGTCCTTCGCGAGCCGGTCCATGTAGGGCGTCTTCACCCGCGTCGCCCCGTACGCGGAGACGTCTCCATAGCCGAGGTCGTCGGCGTAGACGAGCACGATGTTCGGTTTGGCGTCGGCGGCGTGGGCGACGTTCCCGACGAAGAGCAGGGCGAGCAGCGGCAAGAGTCGAATCACGATGTCGATCCCGGATGGGTTGAGGTGCGGGCTCCATGGGACGCAACGATGCTGGGGGCGTCAACCAACCGGCTCGCCGCGACGAGTCCTGCTTGCACTTGGCGGTCGCTCGGAGAGGGGCGTCCACTCCGTGGTCAACGGCGAATCGCAAGCAGGACTCGTCGTGGCGATGTCGATTGGGGTCCGTTCGACCGGTTACGATGTTCCGCTGATTCCCGTGCGAAGGAGAGTTCGATGTTGAGGTGGTTGCCGGTCGCGATGCTGCTGTTGGCTCCGTTCGCCCCCGCCTCGGCGGCCGAGCAGCCGAACATCCTGTTCGTCCTCATCGACGACCTCGGCTGGAGCGACCTCGCCTGCCAGGGGAACAAGCTCGTCGAGACGCCGCACCTCGACCGGCTGGCGACGCAGGGGGTGCGATTCACGGACGCGTACGCCATCTCGCCCGTCTGCTCGCCGACCCGGGCGGGGCTGATCACCGGGTTGCACCCGGCCCGGCTGCATCTCACGAACCACGTTCCCGACCGGCCGCGGTACCGGCCGAAGACGGCCCTGCTGCTCTCGGCTCCCATGGTGGACCGGCTGCCGCTGGAGCAGGTGACCGTGGCCGAACGGCTGCGGGAGGCGGGGTACGCGACCGGCTTCTTCGGCAAGTGGCACCTCAGCGGTTCGCCGGAGGACCCGAAGTTGCGGCCGGAG
This sequence comes from Planctomycetaceae bacterium, assembly GCA_028284885.1. Classification (GTDB taxonomy): domain Bacteria; phylum Planctomycetota; class Planctomycetia; order Planctomycetales; family Planctomycetaceae; genus JANQQW01. The sequence continues at coordinate 19,694 of JANQQW010000056.1, read as the reverse complement.
TTCCAGGGGTTCGACGTGAACGTCGGCGGCTGCAACTTCGGCGGCCCGCCCACCTTCTTCGACCCCTATCGCATCCCGACGATCGAGAACCGGAGGAAGGGCGAGTACCTGCCGGACCGATTGGCGGACGAGGCGATCGACTTCATGCAGAAGAGTCGCGGCCACGACGGGAAGCCGTTCGCCGTCTTCCTGTGGAACTACACGGTGCACTGGCCGATGGAGGCGCCGGAGCCGTTGCTGGAGAAGTACGCCGACCGGAAGGGGCCCGGCCTGAACGACACGCGGTACGGGGCGATGATCGAGGCGATGGACGCGGCCGTCGGGCGGGTGCTGGCCGAGCTCGACCGGCTGAAGGTCGCGGACGAGACGCTGGTCGTCTTCACGTCCGACAACGGCGGCTTCGCGGGCGTCTCGGACAACCGGCCGCTACGGGCTGCGAAGGGGCACCTCTACGAGGGGGGCATCCGCGTGCCGCTCGTCGTCCGCTGGCCGGGGCACGTGAAGGCGGGAACCGTCGAGGCGACGCCGGTCTCCAGCCTCGACCTCTCGGCGACGTTCCTCGAAGTCGGCGGCACGTCGGCCGACGGGCTCGACGGCGAGAGCCTCGTCCCGTTGCTGGAGGGCCGGGATCGCGAACGCCTCGCCGAACGGCCGCTCTACTTCCACTTCCCCAACTACGCCTGGCACGGCGGCAACCGGCTCGGGTCGGCCGTCCGCTTCGGCGACTACAAGCTCATCGAACGGTTCGACGACGGATCGCTCGAACTGTTCGACCTTCGGGACGACTTGGGCGAGAGGAAGAACCTCGCGGAGGCCGAGCCGGAACGGGCGGCCGCGATGCTGAGCCGACTTCGGCAGTGGCGAGAAGACCTGAAGGCCAACATGCCGACGCCGGTCGAGGAGTGACCCGCACCGGCCCCCTCTCCCGTCGATGCGGGGTGACTTGAACGCGGGCCCCTCGGCAGCGGTATACTCCGCGGCATGAGCGATCCACCGCCGCAGCACGAACCGCCGGACCGCCGGCTCGGGGCCATCGACGAGTTCGAGTCGATGTTCAAGCGGGCCGAACGCTCACCGTTCCACTACCACGAGTTGCCGATCGGCACGGTCGCCGTGGTCACGGACGGCAGTCCCGAGGAAGCCGCCGCGCTCGCCGACCAGGTCCGCGACCACTTCACCCGGTTCGACGACCGGACCACGTGGCAGACGGTCCCCGGCGACCGGTACCAGAACGTCAACGAACTGCTGGACGTGCTGCGGGACGTCGGGCCGGACCTCGTCGTCACGTCGCGGTGTCTGTTCGAGAAGTCGCTCGTGCCGCAGCACACGTTGGGGGTCTACGTCGACGTGTTGACGCAGGTGGCCGACTTCCCCGTGCTGTTGCTGCCGGGCACCGCGCCCCAGCCGCGTCCGCTGAAGGCCGAACCGTGTCGCGAGGTGATGGTCGTCACCGACCACCTTGCCGGCGACGACCAGCTGGTCAACGCGGCGGCCCGTTTCTGTCCCCCGGGGGGAACGCTGGTGCTGTGCCACGTCGAGGACGACGTCGCCTTCCGTCGGCACGTCGAGGCGATCGGCCGTGTCCCGCAGATCAACACGGACCAGGCCCGCGAGCTGATCGCCGAACAGCTGCTCGCGGTCGCGTCGCACTACGTCGACGCCTGCGCCGCCGAGCTCAAACGGTCCGACCGGGACTACACGGTCGAGAAGGTCGTCGAGTTCGGGCACCGCATCGTGCGGTACCGAACGCTGGCCGACGAACGGAAGGTCGACCTGCTCGTCACGGACACCAAGGACGAGGACCAGCTCGCCATGCAGGGGCTGGCGTACGCCCTCAGCGTCGAGATCACCGACGTCCCGCAACTCCTCCTGTAGGTCGCGTCACGGATGAACGTCCCCTCGATGCTGTTGCTCGCGGAGGCCGGTGGCCACGCGCACGTGCCCGGCTGGGTCACCGGCTTCTACGCCGTGGTTCTCGCGGCGATGGTCGTCTGCCTCGCCCTCGAGGAGAAGCTGCACGTCAAGAAGTCGCTGCTCGTCGGCACGTTCGCCGGCTTCTGCCTGATCACCGAGACGGTCATCGGGTACTTCACCGACCGCGCCCACCCGATGCTGCCGTTCGGGCCCGTCACGCTGCCCAACGGGCACGAGATGAACCTCCCGATCTTCATCCCGGCCATCGACTGGTCGGTGATCACGATCATCCTGGGAGCGAGCCTGTTCGTGGAGGTCACCAGCCGGTCGGGCATCTTCACCTGGATGGCGATCCGGCTCACCAAGAAGTCCGGCGGCGACCCGTGGCGACTGTTGCTGTTCTACGGCGTGCTCACCGTCGTCTTCTCGGCCGTGCTCAACAACGTGACGGCCATGATCATCATCGGGTCGCTCACCACCGTCTCGCTCGGCAAGCTCGACCGCCGGGACCTGCTGCTCGGCTTCCTCGTCACCGAAGGCCTGCTGACGAACGTCGGCGGCCTGCTCACGCTCATCAGCAGCGTCCCCAACATCATCGTCGGCAAGACGGCCGGCATCAGCTTCGCGCAGTTCTTCTTCGTCGCCTCGCCGTACGTCGTCGTGGCGACCGCCGTCACGCTGCTGCAGGCCCGGATGACGTTCGGCGTGAAGGGGCTGACGACCGACGAGGAGCGAACGGAGGCGGCCGAGCTCGTCGCCGGCTTCGACGAGAGCGACTACGTCCCGTCCGACCGCTTCTTCTGGACGTCGGTCGCACTCCTCGTCGGCTTCATCCTCTGTCTCGCCGGGCAGTCGGCCCTGCCGTTCCAGCTGAACGAACTCGGCATGGGCTTCGTCGCCCTGTTCTTCGCCGGTACGGCCCTGTGGTTCTACAAGAAGGAGGTCGACACCTTCTACAAGGCGGTCGACTGGGACCTACTCGGGTTCTTCGCGGCCCTGTTCGTCGTCATCTACGTGATGGAACAGGCCGAGGTGCTGGCCCTCATCGGCAAGGGGATCGGCCTGATGCTGGGGCTGCCGGCGATGCTCGCGCAGGGCTCGCTGCTCGTCAGCGCCGCGGCCGCGAGCTCCGTCACGGACAACATCCCGCTCGCCGCCGTCCTCGCGAAGATCCTCGCCGTCGACCCGCTCGTCGTCGGCGAGACCGGTTCGAACCCCGGCTCCCCCTTCTGGTGGTGTGTCGTCTTCGGGGCGAACCTCGGGGGGAACATCACGCCCATCGGCTCGGCCTCCACGGTCGTCGCCATGACGATCATCCACCGCCAGAAGCTGCCGCTCACGTTCCTCGGCTTCGTGAAGGTGGCCGTCCCGTTCGCCCTCGTGCAGATCGCGCTCGCGATTCTGTACGTCTGGATCTACGCCCTGCTCGTGTGAGACCCGCGATGTCCGAGCCGACTCCCCCGGAGGGTGGCGAGCGTCACCTGGCGCTGAAGACGGCCATGCTGCCGAAGGACACGAACCAGTACGGCACCATCTTCGGCGGCGTGCTGCTCTCGCAGATCGACCTCGCCGCCGGCATTGGCGCCCGGCACGTTGTCCGGTCGAACCGCTGGCCGGAACGGAAGATGGTCACCGTGGCGATGGGGGACATCGAGTTCCACGTGCCGGTGATCGTGGGGGACACGGTCAGCTACTGGACCTCGGTCGTCCGCCTCGGCCGCACGTCGATCACGATCCGTGTCGAAGTCGAGACCGACCGCGGGGAAGGCCCCATCGCCGTCACGAAGGGCGAGGCGACGTTCGTCGCCGTTGCGGGAGAGGGCGAGGCCCAGCGGCCGGTGGCGATCCGCGGGGAGGCTTCGGACGACTGAGCAGCCAACAAGGCAGCTAGGTTGTGGACTCCAAGTACTCGTCGTAGAGCGAGTTCGCATAAACACGGCTGAGCCTCTTGTTGAAGAGACGAAAGCAAGACTGCAGGACATGCCGCCCACTGACCTCGTTCAGTCCATCACAGAGACGACGCAGAGTCTCAAATAGCTCGTCCTTCTCGACCGCGGTGAGAGTCTCTGTGCTCTGCACGGAGACGGAGCTGGGATCTTCTACCGCAAGATCATCACGCGATGCAGCCGTCGCGATCCTGTGCTCGATACGGACGAGCCTGTCAGAGATCAACTCCCACACGCCAGCTTCGAGCCTATCTACTCTTGCCACCTTTATTGGGCCGAAAGCATCCATGAACGCCGAATACTTGGGATCCTCTTCCGCCCTTCTTATCGATCCTCGAACCCGGTCCTTCAGCTCCCTCTTGAAGTCCGATATCGCGTCATAGCGCAAGTCTCGGCGGTATGGAACATACCGCAGCGGATCAACGTCAAATACGCGCGGCGTCTTGTCGTCCTTGATGATCACCACTGGCATGCCAATCGCCAGTCGAAGCCCAAGCTCGACCATCACATTCGGATTTCGACCGCTGACATCGCAGACGACAACTGGATTGGTCGCGAGATTCTGGACGATGTCCGACTGGATCACTCCGGAGTCCGGGGCGTCGCTCACCATCTGGACCTCGAAGTCCGACGCCAGCGATTCCTCTATGATGCCGCGGACGCGAGCCCAGTGCTCGGCGGTGCAGCCGTCGATGTCCGAGATCGGCATGACGAGCCCGCAGATCGGCTTCTTCTTCGGCTTCGTTGAACGACTCGACTGTTTCTTGGCCACTGCACTTCGTCCTCAACAGAAGATCAGCCACGTACGCTAACGAGTGGACTGGGGCAAATGCGAGATCCCGCCCGCGGGCAGGCCTCGACTACACTGAAGCGGAACTCGCTCCCCAACGACCTCCCCGTGATCCGTTCCGCCCTCAAGACGTTCGCCCACAACTTCCTGCGTTGGCGGGAGGGGCGGCAGCACTCGGGGTACGAGAAGATGCTGCTGGCGATCAATCCGTTCCTCGTGCCGTGGGACTGCTACCTGCTGCGGTACCGGGAGGGGGCCGAGATCGGGGAGCACACGGACCCCGTCGCGGGCAAGCGGCACTACCGGGTGAACGTCGTGCTCGTCGAGGCGCGGGAGGGGGGCCGGTTCACGTGCGGCGACACGATCTACGCGAGCCGCCGCGTCAAGTTCTTCCGTCCGGACCGCTCGCCCCACAGCGTGACCCGCGTCGAGCGCGGCACGCGATACGTCCTCAGCATCGGCTGGGTGTTGAAGGAGAAGTGACGCGACACGGACAGGAGCCGGAAGGCGCTTCGTTTCGCCGGCGGGCTAGGTTCCCTGCGTCACCGAGTCGGCACCGTTGGGAGGTCGTGTCGAACCTGGCTGCTGTGTAGAAGAGCCAAGTACACCTTGGCGTACCGTTGCCCGAGTTGGCGGGCCGACTCCGCGTCGAAGTGGACCTTGTCCCCCTTGTGCTTCAGTCCGTCCGACGACACGAAGCCGGTGTGCTTCACGGCCTTCGGCAGGTTCTGGTGGGCAGCGTCGACGGTCTTCTTCGCGTCGCTCCACGGCTGCTCCTCGAACTGCCCCATCTGCCCCGCGACGAAGATCAGCCGTGGTGCGTTGAACTCCTTGCGGAACCGCGCGACCACGGCGTGCAGCTTCTCGGCGTAGACGGACGCGAGTTCCGCCTTCGAGTCCGACTCCCCCTGGTGCCAGATCACGCCCTTGAGCGTGCCGTCCTGCATGGCCCGCCTCGTCCGCTCGACGCAGTCGTCCCAGGGATGCGACTTCGTCTGCCCGTGATACCCGTCGGGCTCCCACGTCGAGATCGGTGAACCGCCGCAAGCGGTGGGAATCAGGCCGATCGTGACGTCCGGGTTCTGCTCGGCGAGCACGAGGCCGAACGCCTTGCCGGGCCCGACGCCCGCGACCGACTTGTCCCAGTGCAGCGGATCGACGGCCGGCTTCCACGTCCCGTCCTTCGCCAACACGAGCACCCGCGGATGCACCTTGCGGTCCACATCCGCCACCTTCCCCCGCCCCGCCATGTTCGACTGCCCGGCGAGGACGAACAGGTGGAAGCTCTCCTTGGCGGGGAGCTTCACCGGCTCCCCGGCCGACGTGAGTGCGGGGAGCGACGCGAGGGTGGCGAGTGCGAGAACGAGTCGAGTCGAGCGCATGTTTCGAGACTCCGGCCGCCGGCGTCAGCCGACACCGCGGCCCTTCAGGAAGCGAAGCAGGTACAGGAACGCCACCGCGCCGACCGTCGCGACGATCAGGTCGGCGATCAAGCCGTAGGCCGTGAAGCCGACGAGTCGGAACAGGAATCCGCCGAAGACGGCACCGACGACCCCGACCAACAGGTTGCCGACGAGCCCGAAGCTGGCCCCCTTCATGAACTGCCCGGCCAACCAGCCGGCTGCGAGGCCGATGACGAGAAAGTACAGGAAGTCGAACATGCCGGGGCGTCCACGGTTCGGGGTGTCGAGTGGTCGAGCATAACCGATCCGCCGGTCGCTTCTCCGTTCCGACGATTCGATTCCTGCACCGTTCGGGTTACGGTGGAGCCTTCCGAAGCCCGAACGCGACCCTGCGGAGCCGATCGATGCGCTCGCTGTTTCTCACACTCTTCGCCCTCCTGCTCGCGGGCAACCTGTTCGCGGCCGACAAGCCGAACGTGCTGCTGATCTGCGTCGACGACCTGCGGCCGGAGCTGAACTGCTTCGGCATCGACTACGTCCACTCGCCCAACATCGACGCACTCGCGAAGCGGGGCCGTATCTTCCAGCGGCACTACGTGCAGGCTCCCACCTGCGGGGCCTCGCGGTACACGCTGCTGACCGGTCGGTACGGCAGCTACGGGAACGGGGCCCTGTTCGCCCGCGGAAAGGAGCTGCAGAAGAACGCCGAAGCCGTGCCGCCCAGCATGCCGGCGTGGTTCCGCCAGCACGGCTACACCACCGTCTCGGTCGGCAAGGTTTCGCACCATCCCGGCGGCCGTGGCGGCGGGAACTGGGACGACGACACCCAGCCCGAGATGCCCCTCTCCTGGGACCGGCACCTCTGTCCGTCGGGCGACTGGCAACACCCCCGTGGCTTCATGCACGGCCTCGCCCACGGCGAGATTCGCAAGAACGCCAAGGAGATGGCCGTCTTCCAGTCCGAGAAGGGCCCCGACGAGATCTACCCCGACGGCCTCACCGCCAACGAGGCACTCAAGCAGATGGATCAGCTCTCCGAAGGCGACAAGCCGTTCTTCCTCGCCGTCGGCATCCTCCGCCCGCACCTGCCGTTCGGCGCACCGGCGAAGTACATGACGCCGTACGAGAACGCCGACCTGCCCCCCACGCCGCACCCTGAGAAGCCGACCGGCAAGACGACGTGGCACGGCTCGGGCGAGTTCATGAAGTACAACCGCTGGGGCCGGAACCCGAACAGCGACGCCGAGTTCGCCCTCGCGTGCCGCAAGCACTACGCCGCCTGCGTGACGTACGCGGACGCGATCGTCGGCCGGCTGCTGAAGCGGCTCGACGACCTCGGCGAGCGGGAGAACACGATCGTCGTCCTCTGGGGCGACCACGGCTGGCATCTCGGCGAGCACGCCGTGTGGGGCAAGCACACCCTCTTCGAGGAGTCCCTGCGCTCGCCGCTGATCGTCGCGCCCCCGACGATCGACAAGGCGGGCGAGGCGAGCAACGCGGTCGTCGAGACGATCGACGTCTTCCCGACCCTCTGCGAACTGGCGACGCTCGAGAAGCCCGACTTCGCCGACGGCACCTCGCTCGTCGCCCAACTCGAGGACCCCGACGCCGAGGGCCGCGTCGCCTGCTCTTACAGTGGCGGGGCGAGAACGGTCCGCACGCCCACGCACCGCCTGATCGCGCACCGAAACGGGCACCTCGAACTCTACGACCACCGCACCCCGGCCGGCGAGACGGAGAACGTCGCCGAGAAGGACCCCGAGACGGCGAAGGCGATGCTCGCCGAGTTGAAGAAACGCCTCGACTGAAAACCAAGTCTGGCACCCTCTCCCTTGGGGAGAGGGCCGGGGTGAGGGGCCCATCGGCGTTCGGCCCACATCGAAGAGAGCAGACGTGATCGACCTCCGCAACCACGCCGCACTCGTCACCGGCTCCACGCAGGGCGTCGGCCGCGCGATCGCCGTCTCCCTGGCGACAGCCGGGGCGGACGTCGTCGTGCACGGGCACGAGGCGGGGCCGACGGCCGAGGAGACGCTCGCCCTCTGCCGCGAGCACGGGGTGCGGGCCGAACTGATCGTCGGCGACCTCGCCGGGCCGACGGAGGCCTGCGTCGATGCGGTCTTCGAGGCGGTCCTCGACGTGATGCCGGAGATCGACCTGCTCGCCAACAACGCCGGCGGCCTGTTCGACGTCCCCTACCTCGAGATGGACGTCGACCGCTTCGAGCGGACGATGCGGCTGAACGTGGCCACGCCCTTCTTCCTCGTACAGCGATTCGCGAGACGATGGGTCGAGCACGACGTCCGCGGCCGGGTCGTGGTCACCGGTTCGATCAACGGCCGTCTCTCCGAGCCGGACCACGCGGCGTACGACACGTCGAAGGGGGCCGTCGAGGCGATGGTCCGCACGCTCTGCGTCTCGCTCGCCCCGCACGGCATCCGCGTGAACGGCATGGCCCCCGGCCTCGTCCGCACGCCGCTGACGAACACCGTCCTCGACCACGACGCCGACTTCCTCCGCTGGATGGAACTCCACACGCCGAACGGTCGGGTCCCCCCCGCCGACGTCTGCGGTCCCACGGCCGCCTTCCTGCTCAGCGACCTCGCCGAACACGTCCACGGCCAGACGTGGCTCGTCGACGGCGGCATGAGCGCGTGGCAGCAACCGGACAAGCCCGGGAAGCAGTAGGAGTCGATCGTGTGTGAATGCAAGTCGCTGCCCGACGTCACCGAGATCGCTTGGGACGACTCGCCGACATTCGACGATGGGTTCACGATGGTCGGAAACCGGCAGGACGTGGAACTGCGAAGGTGCGAGGAATGCGGCGAGTACTGGCAGATCGACGTTGGCCGCGGCGGGCTTGCGATCCGGGTCAACGAGCCAGAGTCTTGGAGTGAGTTCGACGATCGGCCAGCGCGGATGCAGAACATGATCGACTTCCACGGCGGGCTGACAGAAGGCACGTGCGCGTGGGCAGGTTGTGATCGTCAGCCTCTTCGGGGAATGGCCCTCTGTCCGCACCATGCCTACCCGATGTTGTCTTGGCTCAGCGACTGACCCTGCAAATCATGCGTGAGCGAGCGAGCTTCGGCCTCGAGTTCGGGTAGGATGAACGAGCACTCACTCGGGACCGAGCCATGCCCCACCTTCTCGTCGTCGACGACACCAAGTCGGCTCGCGTTCTCGCTCTCGGGCTGCTGCGGAAGGCCGGGGTGGCGGACTTGCTGGAGGCGACGGACGGGGTCGAGGCGCTCGCGGCGGTCGAGGCGAACGAGGTGGCGGTCGTGGTGACCGACATCCAGATGCCGGAGATGGACGGGTACGAACTCGTCACCGCCATGCGGAACACGCGGCCGGACGTGCCGGTGGTGCTGATGACGGCCCGCGGCAGCGAGGCGGCCGCCGTGCGGGCCCTGCAGGCCGGGGCGGCCAGTTACGTGCCGAAGGACGCCCTCGCCCGCGACCTCGTCCCCACGCTGGAACGCGTGCTCGGGGCGGCCCACTCGGAACTCGAACGCAAGCGACTGATGTCGCAGCTCGAGTTCACCGAGTCCCGGTTCCACCTGGAGAACGACCCGGCCATGCTCCTCGCGGCCGTCGGCCATCTGCGGGACGAGTTGGAGTCGCTCGACCTGTGGCCGGCTGCCGACCTCGTGCGGTTCAGCATGGCCCTGCAGGAGGCCCTCTTCAACGCGTACTACCACGGTAACCTGCAGGTCCGCGACGAGGTCGCCGAGTACGACCCGCAGGCGTTCCACGAGGTGGCCGAGAAGCGGCGGACCGAGAGCCCGTACACCGAGCGACGGATTCACGTCGGCGTTCGCTGCACGCCGGAGGAGGCGGTCTACGTGATCGCCGACGACGGCAACGGCTTCGACCACGCGGCCCTCCCCGACCCCGACGACCCGGCCGAGATGGAGTCCGCCGGCGGCCGTGGCATCCGGCTGATGCGGACGTTCCTCGACGACGTCCGCTTCAACGAGGCGGGCAACAAGGTCACGCTCGTCGTCCGCAGAAAGTCGTGATCCACACGAACCGGCGACGCGTTGGCTTCTGCGACCGTCCCGGACCACCTTCCCCCCACTGCAGCGACTGGAGACCGACGTGTCCGACAAACCGGAGCGCGACGTCGAGAAGGGTTACACCGACGCCGAGTTCGTCGCCAAGCTGCGACGCCTGGCCGACGCGATCGAGACCGGCGAGAAGTTCGAGATCCAGATCGCGAACGAGCGGATCTACGTTCCCGTCCGTGCCGAGTACACCATCGAGCACGAACGCGAGGACGGAGTCGAGGAGATCGAGTTCCAGATCAAGTGGTCGGTCGGCGACGACGACTGACCGACTCGCGGCCGCTCAGTTGTAGCGGGGGATGTTCGCGTCCTCGAAGCGGAACCGGTCCGAGGTCCGGGTCGGCTTCGTCCGGTCGAGCCCGTTGCCGTTCGCCTCGTCCGACCCGTCCGGCGGTGCGAACTCGACGGCGGGTGCGTTCGACGCCTCTTCCTCCGCGCCGACCGGTACGAGGTCCGCCTCGAAGTCACCGATGTCGTCGTCCGGCAGTGGGAGCGGTACGGGGCCGGGCGTGCCGTCGTCGGTCGCCGGCTCGTCCGCGAACCGCAGGGCGAACGCGTGGGACGACTCGAGCTTTCGGCCGTCCGCGGTGGCGAGGCGAGCACTGATTCGCACCCGCTCGGTCGGCGGCCGGGACTCCAGCGGCAGCTGCAGCCGGAAGCCGCCGGCGAGCAGGTCGCGCTGCCACAGCCCGCGGCTCTCCTCCGGCGTGATGGCCCACCGCTGGTAGGGCGTCTTCCCCTCCTCGTCGGTGAGCACCACGATCAGTTCGCCCGGTAGCCGGACCGGACGGCCGGTCGCGTCGACCGGCGTGACGACGGTCGTGATCGCCTCGTCGCCCGGCTCGCCGTCGCTGTCCACTCCGGCCGTCAGCATCTCGTTGATCTCGAGACTCCGGGCTCGGAACAAGGCGTCCGCCTGTTCGGGCAGGACGACCGACTCCCCCCGGCCGACGAGTTGCGACCGCAGTTGGTCCGCGTCCGTCCGGGCGATTCGCAGCTCCTCCTGCACCTGCTCCATGCGGGCGGCGAGCTGCAGGTTCTGGTCCTGGGCGTCGCGGAGCCGAGCCTCGACGATCTCCATGCCGCCGCGCGAGGCGCACCCGGTCGCGGCGAGGAGCAGCGTCGGCCAGAACGGCACGAGATGGAAGTATCGACGCCGCATGGCGATCCGTCGCCTGGCTGAAGGTGGGTCGCGAGTCCGTGTTGAACTCGTCCGCGTTCGTCGGGTCACGACGTAAGTCGTTGCCCCGTCGCGTCGTCGAACGTGGGGCGGGGAGTCTACGCGTTCGGCGGTTGCGTGGGAAGAGGGAGTCCGCCGCGGCGGCCGTAACACAAATTGCCTCCCGTCGCTCGGAGAGTAGGATCGTCAGTGAGGCGGTCCGGAACGAAACCCCAACCGGAGAAGGAAGAAGCGATGAACAACTGGACCAAGAAGCTCGTGATCGCGTTGGCCGTCTGCGGCATGACGATGGGTGTCTCGCTCTCCTCGGCCGAGGCGGGGGGCAGCGGCAGCCGCTACCGTTCCGTGCCCGGTGGCGTGGGGGCCAACCTGCACCGCAGCTTCATGATCAAGCGGGCCTACCGGAAGGCGGCGAAGGGGCAGCGGGTCCGTCGCCACGTCGGCATCTGGCAGTTCGGCGGGTTCCCCAAGAGGAGCTACCGCTCGTACCGCTCGAGGTGACCGACGGCGTCAGCGGATCGTCCGCTCCGGCGTGACGGCGATCCGCTGCCGCGTGATCTCCCGCCAGTGCCGAATGTCGATCTCGTACGGTCCGTTCGGCTTGTCGAACGACTCGAACTTCTCGAGGTACCGGGTGAGCTTGCCGAGCTTCTGCGGCACGGTGAGTTCGCCCGGGTGGTTCGACCCGGGGGCGCGGCCCCACACGACCAGCGAGCCCTCGCGGGTGCGGATCTCGTAGACGAGGTCCGTTGCCTCGCGACCGCGGCTCTCGTCGAACCGCAGCCGGATCGAGTCGAACCCGAAGCGGCTCCAGTCGCGGCGGATCGCCTCGGCCAGTCGAGCGGCTCCGGCGAGCACGGGATCGACCCACGACTCCCCCGGCGAGCCGGGCTCCGTGCCGATGCCGACGATCGTCGGCAACCGGGCGGCCCGCTGCGGGTCGAAGTCCTCCGCCGGCAGCAGGATGCCGTGGGCATCGACCGGGTAGGAGACCCGGTCCAGCCGGACGACGGCGACCGGTTCGCGGAACACGAGCTTCGCGACGACCCGACCGTCGGCGTGCTTCCGCACCTCCTCCACGTCGGCCACCCACGGGCTCCGCTCGAACGCACCCGCGAGGTCGGCGACGAGCGACTCGTCGAGCAGCGACATCGGCAGCGGGAGTTCCGCCCGGTCGAGCGTGCGGGCGACGAACGACCGCGGAATCCACGCCGGCGGATCGACGACCTCGACCGACTCGGCCGTCACCGCGTACTCGGGCCGCGACTCCAGCCGCGGGAGCGACCGCCGGACGGCGGCGAACAACAGGACCGTCATCGGCAGCAGGCCGATCACCAGCAAGACGGTCGGTCGGTACAGCCGCCGCCGCAACCGCGTCCACCGGGACTCGGTCGTCGTGTTCTTCGACTTGCTTGGCGCGCGAGGGGACATCGGGACCGGCGACGGAGACGGAGACCTGTGTTCGTCATCGGCGCGGGGGACGTCCGCGGTCGCGGGGAATGTCCGCGGGCCGCACCGTCGACCGCCCGGTCCGTTCAGGCTGCCGGTCGGTCGAGCACGTCGGCCGAGCCGGGCATGTCGCGCGACAACGCCGACGCGAGGGCCCGCTCGCAGAGTTCGGCGAACTCGATTCCGGCCCGAGCGGCCGGCTTCGGCACGAGGGTGTGCGACGTGAAGCCCGGAATCGTGTTCACCTCGAGCACCCACGGCCGGCCCTGCTCGTCGAGCCGGACGTCGGCCCGGGCGATGCCGGTCGTCCCGACCGCCCGGCAGGGGGCGACGCCGGCGTGGAAGATCGCCAGCTGCGTCTCGGTCGGCAGGTCGACGTCCAGTTCGTACCGCGTGTCGCCGCGCTCGTACTTGGCGGCGTAGTCGTAGAAGCCGCGACCGGCGTCGATGCGGACGAGCGGCAGCGACATGTCGTCCAGCACGCCGACCGTCCACTCGGTCCCCGGCACGTACGCCTCGATCAGTCCCAGCGACCCGAACCGGAAGCAGTTCGACAGCGCCCGCGAGAGCTGCTCCGGTTGTTCGACGATCGTGACGCCGAGGCTGCTTCCCTGGCCGTCCGGCTTGACGACGAGCGGGTAGCCGACCGCCTCGGCCGCGAGGTGGATCGTGCTGGCATGGTCTCCTTCGTGCAGCACCTTCCAGTGCGGCGTGGGCACCCGTTCGCGACGGAAGCGGGTCTTCGCGGACGACTTCGAGAAGGCGAGGGCCGACTCCCGCGGTGCGCTGCCGGTGTACGGCACGCGAACGCACTCGAGCAGCGACTGGACCTGGCCGTCCTCCCCCTCCGTCCCGTGCAGGGCGAGGAACGCCACGTCGAAGGGGGACCAGTCGACGTCGACGAGCCGGTCGGCTGCCGGGTCGATCGGCGTGACGGTGTGGCCGACCTCTTCGAGTGCGGCCCGGACGGTCGCCGCGGAGTCGAGCGAGACGGCCCGTTCGGCCGAGCGTCCCCCGCCCAGCAGGGCGACGTGCAGGGGCCGGTGGAACAACGAGGGTTTACTGGTCACGTTCGCCTCCGTGCGAGCGGACGGATTCCGAGGAATCGCGAAGAGCTACCAGATCTGGATTTCCAGCTCCAGATCGACTCCGAAGGACTCGCTCACCTTGGTGCGGGCGAGATCGATCAACTGGAGCACGTCGTCGGACTTCGCCCCTTCGTGGGTGACGACGAAATTGGCGTGCCGGTCGCTGATCTCGGCCCCGCCGACGCGTGTCCCCTTCAGCCCGGCCTTCTCGATCAACGCCCCGGCGGCGATCCCGCGGGGGTTCTTGAAGATGCACCCGGCCGACTGGAAGGAGAGCGGCTGCGTCGACTTCTTGACGATCCAGAGTTCGCGTAGCCGCCGCGTGATGTCCTCCGGGTGGCCCGGCTGGAGGGCGAACTCGGCGCTCAGCACGGCGAACTCGTCCACGCTGCTCTCCCGGTACCCGAAGGAGAGGTCCTCTCGCTGCCGGGTGTACTGTTCGCCGCCGACCGTCATCACGGTGACGGACTTCACGAACTGACCGACGTCGCCGGCTCGGTTGCCGGCGTTGCCGTGGAGGGCCCCGCCGACCGTTCCCGGGATGCCGGCGAGGATTTCCGGGCCGGCGAGGCCGCTGCGGGCCGCCTGCGAGACGAACTCGGAGAGCCGGGCTCCGCCGCCGCAGCGAATCACGTCTTCCTCGACGGCGATCTCGCCGAACGTGGGGTTGGTGAGCCGGACGACGACGCCCGCGACCCCCTCCTGCCGGACGAGCAGGTTGGAGCCCCCGCCGAGCAGCCGGACCGGCAGCCCTTCCTCCCGGCAGGCGTTGACGACGGCGAGCAGCTCGTCGGCGTTGCGGGGCTCGACCACGTACTGAGCGGCTCCCCCGACCTTCAGCCAGGTCAACGGGGCGAGCGGCTCGTCAGTCTTGGTGATTTCGGCGAAGTCGGCGAGCATACTGCTGGTGAACTCGGTCGATGTCGCCGGCTCCCATCGTGATCAGAACGTCTCCCGGCTGGGCCTCATCGTCTATGGTCGCCACGAGGCGGTCAAGAGACGCCGTCGCCCGAGCCGCGACGCCACGCAGCGACAGCCGCTCGGCCAGCTCGGCGGAGGCGGCCCGCGTCGCGTCGCCGTGCCCCTCTCGGGCCGCGTAGACCGGGGCGACCAGCACCTGGTCCGCATCGCCGAAACTGCCGGAGAAGTCGTCCATCAACTCCTGCAGCCGCGAGAGCTGGTGCGGCTGGAAGGCACACCAGACGCGGCGACGGCCGAACTGCTGCCGGGCGACCTGCAGCGTGGCGGCGACGGCCGTCGGGTGGTGGGCGTAGTCGTCGACCAGCGTGATCCCGCGGTAGCTGCCGACCCGCTCGAACCGCCGCTTGATGCCGGGGAAGTCGGCGAGCGTCGTTCGGATCGAGTGCTTGTCGACGCCGAGCCCGTCGCAGAGGGCGATCGCCGCGACCGCGTTCAGGGCGTTGTGCCGGCCGGGAATCCGGATCGTGAAGTCGCCGTAGAAGGAGTCCCCGTGGAAGACCCGGTACCGCGTCCCCTCGGCCGCTGGGCGGGCGTCGGTGATCCACCAGTCCGCGCCGCGTTCGGTGCCGAACGTCACGACCTCGGCCGTCGCCGAGGTCGCGGCCACGCGAGCGAGGGAGCAGCTGCCGCGGACGACGAGTCGGCCGTCGCCGTCGATCTGTCGGGCGAACTCGGAGAAGGCCGAGACGAGGTCCTCGGTGTCGGCGAAGTAGTCGAAGTGGTCCGGCTCGACTCCGAGGATCGTCGCGTGACGGGCGGGGACGTCGAGGAAGCTCCGGCGGTACTCGCACGCCTCGACGACGAGGTCGTTCCCCTTCCCGGCCCAGCCACCGACCCCGAGGCCTTGGATCTCTGCCCCGATGACGGCCGAGGGGTCGCGGCCCGCCTCGCCCAGCATGGCGGCCACGAGGGCGGTCGTGGTGCTCTTCCCGTGGGTGCCGGCGACGGCCAGCGTGTTCCGGCCGGCGGCGATCCGGCCGAGCATCTCGCTGTAGCAGAGCTGCGGCACTCCGAGCCGCGTCGCCAGCTGACGCTCGGCGTTCTCCGGTCCGACCGCGACGCTGTGGACGACGAGATCCGCCTCGCGGGGCAGGAAGGAGTCGTGGTGGCCGCCGTGCACGCGGAGACCGCGGGCCTGCATCGCCCGGATGACCGGATGCGACTCCTGCCGGTCCGAACCGGTGACGGCGATCCCCCGCCCTTCGAGGAACTCGGCCAACGACTTCATGCCCGATCCGCAGATGCCCACGAGGTGGACGTTCCGCAGCTCGTCGAGCGGAGGGGCGACGCGAGCCGCGGTCTCTCTCGTGCGGGTCGCGATCGACGTGTCGGTCATCGAGTGGGCGTCTCGGGCCAGAGGGGCACACCGTCGTGCCGTCGGAGGACGTCGTCGGCCTCGGCAAGGCCGGGGGTCGAAGGGAACTATCGGGTTGGGGTGGAATCGGTCTCCACGGGGGCTGTCGAGCGACCGCGGCTGCTCGAATTCCCGTGGGCGAGTCTGCGGGTTGTGCGGGCCACGACGACTGGGCGGAGGCCGGGCGGCCGGGGATTATCGGAGAACGGCCGCTCGTGGGAAGGCCAACTCCCCCGGCGGCTCGCCCTCAACGGCAGGCCGCACGGCTCAGCCGGTCCGCGTGGTAGATCGGCTCCGGCAGGAGATGACCGTGCAGGCACGTCCGAGCGAGGCGGACCGAGGCCCGGACGTCGACTCGGTGACCCGGCGAGGCGAGGAACGGCTTCGAGGTCGCCTTCGCACGGCAAGCGGCCCCCATAACGGTGCCGACGTCGTCGATCACGTCGGCCGGCTCTTCGGGAGTCACGTCGTCGAAGTCGACCGACCCGCACAGCAGCGTCTTGCCGATGCCGATCGTCCGCACGCCGGCGACGACGCCGAGTTGGCAGGCGACGCCCGCGCGTCGCGGGTGCAGATAGCCGTTGCCGTCCACGAACGTGACCGGGACGAGCTGCCCGGCGGCTCGGGCCGCCTCGAACAGTTCGAGGTGGACGGGCAGCTCACGGAAGGCGAGGAACCCGACGATGTACGGGAACCGCACGTCGACCTCCACGGTCGTCGACCACTCGACACGCCCCGTCGCGACCTCGACGACGACGTACCCGCCGACCGCGCGACCGCCGGGCGTGTACGAGACGTCGACGCCGGCCACGTGCTTCGGTCGGCCGCGGTACGGTTCGATCCGAACCTGCTCGGCGAGATCGTGCTGCCAGTCGAGCAGGGTCGCCAACGGGCGTTCGCAGCGGAAGTCGCGGTGCTCGAACTCGTCGAGGTCGATCACGCCGTCCGTAATCCGCACTCCCTCGGCGGCGAGCAGCCGGGGCTTCTCGTCCGGCCGACCGGTGAAGTAGCCGCCGAGTTCGCCCGTCCGCCGGACGACGCGATGACAGAGGTGCCGCACGTCGTCGTCGGGGTCGGTGAGTGCCTCGGCGACCCAGCGTGCCGCCTTGACCGTCCCGAGTGCCTCGGCCAGCGTGCCGTACGCGGCGACACAACCGGGCGGGATCTGGTGCAGCAACTCGGCCAGGTGGCGACAAAGGTCTGGCACGTCGGGCATCGACGTCAGTGGGGCGTCGCTCATCGTCCCTGGAACTCCAGCAGCAGCCGTCGCGGGGCTCCGATGTCGATCGTCTCGACCTCTCCGAGAAGCTCGGCCGCTTCAGACGAGTCGAACCCTCGCTTCGGGGCGACCATGGTGAAGGTGACGTCGGCTCGAACGGTCGGTTCGGCCGGCTGGCCGGTGTCGCAGTCGAGGCCGGACGGGAGATCGACGGCGACGAAGGCCGCCGGGTTCGCGTTCATCGCCTCGACGATGGCGGCGTAGGGAGGCCGCATCGGCCCGCGGGCTCCGATACCGAGCAGGGCGTCGACGAGACAGCCGGCACCGTCGAGTCGTGTCGCGACCTCGTCGGCCGTGACGGCCTCGTCGACCGAGTCGACCGGGACACCGGCCTTCTGCAGGACGTCCAAGTTGGTCGCTGCGGCCCCGGTGAGGCCCGGCGGTCCGGCGAGCAGCACCCGCACGTCGTGCCCTCGGCCGTCGAGGTGCCGCGCGATCACGAATCCGTCTCCGCCGTTGTTCCCGCGACCACAGCAGACGACGAACGGGCCGCCGAGGCCGCGCGCGACGATCCCCCGGGCGACCCCGGCCCCCGCGTTCTCCATGAGCGCGACGATCGGCAGTCCGAACTCCTCGACGGCCCGGCGGTCGATCTCGCGGACGTCGTCACGGCTGAGCGGTCGGAGTGTCATTCGCGGGTTCCTCGGTCTCGGCGCACGAAAAAACCGCGGCCTCGAAGGGAGGCCGCGGTTTGGGAGAGAGGCGCCGGCCGGATTCGAACCGGCGAATGGCGGATTTGCAATCCGCTGCCTTGGACCACTTGGCTACGGCGCCGTTCTCGTTGTGACGACTTGGTGTGTCACGCCGATCGCAAGACAACTATCGGACAGGGAGGCGGTCGGTCTTCGACCTTTTCCGTCGTTTGTCCTGCTCGTCTCTCGACACGCGAGACCCGTCGGGGTTCGCACGCTGGAATGCTAGGTGGCGACCGCGACGGCCGCAAGTTCGTCAGCCGGCCACGCGGAACTTCAACGTCCGCGTCACGACGCGACCGCTCGACGAGTCCTCGCCCGCCCCGTCGTCCACCTGCAGCACCATGGTGTACCGACCCGGGCTCAAATCGGCCGGCAGGTTGAACTCGAACACGAGGAAGTAGTCGCGGCGGTGGTTGCGGCTGTAGTCGATCGTCTCGTCGAACTCGATCTTCTCGACGACGTTGCTGCCGTCCCCCTCGCGGTAGAACTCGATCCGCGGGAGCAGGTTCGTCACGAAGTCGCCCGTGTCGGTCATCGTGCTGCGGAAGTTCTCCACCTCCGCGTAGACGATCACCTTCTGCCGGGCGGCCAACTCGTTGGAGTCGAGCGGCTCGTAGTCGCCGAAGCTGCGGACCACGCGGCAGAGGTTCACGTTCCGCAGTTCGAGGCGGGCCTTCGACTGCAACGCCCGCACGGCGGCCCGCAACTGCACCAGCACCTGCCCCGTCCGGTCGGAGGGGTTCTCGATGCCGTCCACGTCGAAGTAGTTCGTCAGCGCCCACAGCGTGTTCGTCCAGAACTGTTTCTCCTCGGGCGACAACCCGTCGACCGGCTCGGTCGCCCGGTCTTCTTGGCCGTCTGCGAGGTAGACCAGCCGCAGGAAGACCTCGTCCTCGAACAGCTGCTGCTGCTCGACCGCGCTCAGGTCGCCGTGCTCGCGGATCGACTGGATGCGTTGTTCGAGGTGCCGAATGGCCGGCCCGTAGGGCGTGTCGTTCTCGAGTTCGACCGTCGGCCGGGCCCCCGGGGCGCTCGTCGTGAAGTTGGAGGACATCGAACGGTCCGTCAGATCTCCCGCAGGCTCGGCGGTCGAGGGGGCCGGCCACGGGTCGCCCGGCGAGGCGGTCTCGCGGACCGGCAGTTCGGCGACGGCCCGCGGCTGCCCGTTCGAGGTGGCGGTCGGGCGGCGGCCCGGGGACCGTGTGCCGGGGGCACCGAAAGGTTCGGCCGGTCGCCGGTCGATCGCCGGGCGCGCAGACGGTCGTTCGACGTCCTCGGCCGCGATCAGCTCGACGCGGGGCTGCGACGGAGTCTCGGCGAACTGACTGGGCGGTTTCAACGTTCGCCTTGGCTGGACGGCGTCGGCGACCTGCTCGTCGGCCGCGTCGTCGCCCCAGGCCGAGACGGCGCCGAGCCCCTGCTGGGCCTGTGGACGCCGCGAGGGCGGGTTCGTGTCGGTCACCGGGACCTCGCCGTCGAGGACGCGTCCGCCGGCCGTCCGGATTCCGGCCGATCCGCGGGGAATGCCACGCGAGGCGAGCGTCG
>JANQQW010000039.1 GCA_028284885.1 Planctomycetaceae bacterium | reverse complement strand
CTTCACCTCGGAGGACGTCGGGCTCGAGGTCGAACGGCAGCGGGGAGCCGTCGTGGTGAAGTCCGTCGCCCCCGGCGGCCCCGCGCGGACGAGCGGCCTGCGTGAAGGGTGGACGATCCTCGCGGGGCCGCCGGGGACGACGGACTTCACCACGACGGCTCCCCGCTGCCGTTCGACCTCGAGCCCGACGTCCTCGAAGGTGAAGTCGGTCGCGAACAGCAGCCGGTCGTACTCGTCGAGCCGGACCCGGTCTCCGAGCGCGACGACGAGGCCGCCGCCGGCCCGCACGTACCGCCGCAGCAGTTCCGTCTCCCGTTCGGTCAGCAGGCCGACGTTGCAGAGGAACACGCACTCGTAGACGTTCAGGTCGACGTCGGGCAGTTCGCTCTCCCGCACGACGCGTGGTCGCAGCAGCCCCCGCCACGGTTCGCTGCGGCGGTCCGGCGAGAGGGCGACCTCGAGGAACCCGGTGGCTCGCTCGGCGAAACGAGGAGACGGCGAGCCGTCGACCAGCAGGACGTCGATCTCGTCGCGAACACGCACGACCGTCGACCGGCGGTCGTCGAGCGGAAGTGCGTCCGGCTCGCCGAGCGAGACGGTCACGGTGTGCTCTCCGGCCGAGCCGACGTCCACGGCGAAGTCGATCGTCGTGCTGGTCGTGGCCGGGAGATCGACCGACTTGCGGGCGACGAGACGTCCGTCGACGAGCAGTTCGACCGTCTGCCCCGGCAACGGCTCGCCGCCGTGGTTGCGCAGCGTCGCCGCGACCGAGAACGACTCGCCGACCGTCACCAGTTCGGCGTCCGTGCGGACGAGTTCCACGGCCCGATTGCCGGGCGAGGACTCCGCCACGTCCACGAGCGTGACGACCGCGTCCCGCCCGCAGTCGGCGAGGAGGGCCGTCAGCTCGTCGCGCGCGGTCTCGTCCTCGGGGTTCCAGTCGTGGCGTTGCAGGTCGCTGACGACGACGAGTTGCCCGACCCGGCCGTCCTCGACCTCCGCGAGCAGCGCGGACGCAACCTGCAGCGTCGCGGCCAGGTCGCCTGCCTCGTGCGTCGGCTCGACGCGGTCCAACTCACCGAGGACGTCGTCGATGCGCGCGGACGGCTCCCGCACGAGCGTCCGCGGTCCCGACGCCCGGTGCACCACGAGGTTCACCACGTCGCCCGGGCGGGACGACCGCAGCACGTCCCGAGCGACCTCGCGTGCCCGTTCGAACCGGGTCTCGCCCCCTTCCTCGGCGACGAGCATCGAATACGTCGCGTCGAGCACGATCACGCGGTGTACGGCCCGCCCGCCCGCTCCGCCGCCGACGCTCGCGACGAACGGGCGAGCCAACGCGACCGCCAGCAGCACGAGGACCAACGTCCGGACGATCAGCAGCAGCAGGTGCTCGAGCCGGATGCGGCGGGAGTTCTTCCGCGTCGCGTCCAGCAGGAACCGCATGGCCGCCCAGCGGACCTCCCGGTGCCGCCGCCGGTGCAGCAGGTGGATCACGACCGGGATCGCCCCGAGCGCCACGCCCCACAGCATCCAGGTACTTCCGAAGGTCACGGCGGCGTGGTGGTGCGAGGTCGGGACGAACGTTCGCCTCCACTCTAGGCGATGCCGCGGGCGAAGCGGAGCGCTCGTCGAGTGGCGTCGCTCACATCGGGGCGATTCGCTCGGAGCCGACGTCGATGCCGGCGATCATCGAGGCGTCGAAACTCGCGTGCACCAGTCGAGCGCGGGTGTCCGCGTGCGCGGGGTCGTCCCACAGGTTGACGAACTCGTGCGGGTCGGCTTCCAGGTCGTACAGTTCGCCGAGGCCGTGGCCGTGGTAGACGACGACCTTCCAGCGGCGGTCGCGGTACATCGTCGCGAACGTGTGGTCTCCCTCGCCGTCGCCGGCCGTCTCGCAGAAGTGGGCGTCGAGCGCGTCGAAGTACTCGCTGCGGACGAAGTCGCGGTGCTCGTCGGGCGAGGCGTCCCCGCCGAGGATCGGCAGCAGGCTCGACCCCTGCACCCCCGCGTGCGGTTCGACGCCGCACGTCTCCAGAAGCGTCGAGGAGAGGTCCGTCAACTCGACGAGCGCGTCGCTCCGCTTCCCCGGTTGCACCCCCGGCCCGCTGAAGATCAACGGGACGCGGACGAGCCCCTCGTAGAAGCGGCAGCCCTTGTAGAGCAGGCCGTGGTCGCCCAGCGACTCGCCGTGGTCGCTGGTGAAGACGACGACCGTGTTCTCCCGCTGGCCGGTCTCGTCGAGATGCCGGAGCAGCCGGGCGAGCTGGTCGTCGAGCTGCTCGATCATCGCGTAGTACAGCGCCTGCACGCGGCGGCCGTCGAACTCGTCCGGGTGCTTGGCGAGCGTCTGGAAGTCGACGGCGGCCAGCGACTGCTGCGTCGCGAGGTCGCTCTCCCGGAAGTGCGGGCCCGGCATGTCGGCGGGGTCGAAGCGGTCCGCGTACGCCTTCGGCGGGACGAACGGCGGGTGCGGGTCGTAGACGTTGACCGTCAGGAACCAGGGCTGGTCGGCCGGGCGGTCCGCATCGACGAACTCGATGCTGCGGTCGGTCGCCCAGGTCACCTGGTGGAACTCGGTCGGCACGCGGTCCGGGTGGGCGCGGAGGGCGTCGAGGTCGCCGCCGCGGGCGCGGACCCAGTCGGCGTAGTCGTGGCCGGTGGGCCAGTCGTCCCGCGGAGCGTGGCTGAACTTCCAGAACCGGTAGCCGTCGTCGAGCCGCGGTTCCGTGCGACGCCCGGACGACTGCAGGTGGAACTTGCCGACGAGCCCGCAGTCGTAGCCGGCGTCGGCGATCGACTTCGAGATCAACGGCGGATGGTTCGGCCAGTCGGCGTTGCCGTTCCGGCAGTTGTGCACCCGCGACGGGTACATCCCCGTCATGAAGCTGGCCCGGCTCGGCGTGCAGATGGGGCTCTGGCAGTAGGCGTGCGTGAACGCGGTCCCCGAGTGGACCAACTCGTCGATCGTCGGCGTGCGGACGAGGTCGTTGCCGAGCGCCC
The DNA here is from genome assembly GCA_028284885.1 of Planctomycetaceae bacterium. Classification (GTDB taxonomy): domain Bacteria; phylum Planctomycetota; class Planctomycetia; order Planctomycetales; family Planctomycetaceae; genus JANQQW01. The sequence goes on along the minus strand of JANQQW010000039.1, from coordinate 40,423 downwards.
CGATCGTGTCGAAGCGTTGTTGGTCGGTCACGTACCAGAGGACGTTCGGGCGGTCGGGCATGCGGGCGAGGTCTCGAAGGGGCGATCGTCGATGCAGCGTAACCGAACGGGGCGGCTTGCCAATCCCATTGGACTCTCCACCCGCGCGTGACCGACCACCATGCCGAAACCCTTCGTCAGCTCACTGCTCGCCGGCGTTCTCGCGCTGACGACCGTCGCCGCAACCCCGGCCGAAGACGCTCCCGACGTCTGGCTCTTCTCCGGCCAGTCGAACATGCAGAGGATCGGCGGCCCGGTCCGCGAGGCGGTCGGGCGAGTCGTCGCCGCGCGGGGACACGAGTACGAACCGGTTTACGTCGCGGCCCCGGGGAAGCCGATCGAGGCGTGGCTCGACCCGGAGCACCGCGACCACGCGTTGTGGACCCGGCTCGTCGAGGCCGTCGCCGAGGCGAAGGAGAACGGCGGACGGTTCCGTGGCTTCGTCTGGTACCAGGGGGAGTCGAACGTCAAACAGGAGCCGCACCGCTACGGCGAGAAGTTGAAGACGCTGATCGCCCGCGTGCGACAAGCGACCGGTGAACCTCGGCTGCCCGTGGTCGTCGTGCAGATCGGAGCGGCGACCGCGTACGACGGAAGCGAACGGGCCGTCGGCGTGATTCGCGAGTTCCAACGTCGCGTGGCCGCCGCCGACCCGCACGTGGCGCTCGTCACGGCGATCGACGCGGAGATCGGCGACTACACCGTCCACCTGAGCAAGGCCGGCGCGGAACTCGTCTCCGCTCGGGTCGCCGTCGCAGCCGACCGGCTGGCGTACGGCAACGCGGACGCTCACTGGGGGCCCCGGCTGCGGGCCGTCCGGTTCGCCGACGAGAAGCGGACCCACGTCGTCGTCGAGTTCGACGACGTGCACGGAGCCCTGAAGTTGGCCAAGGGGGGGCTCGCCGGGTTCGCCGCGGAGGTGGGCGTGGACTGGACGTCGGCCTTGGAACAGGTTGATGCCGAGTCCCGGAAGTCCGTGGAGCCGGAGGTCGTTCTGTATCCGGTGGCCGGGGCCGTGCTGTCGCCCGACCGTCTGCTGCTGCGATTCGAACGACCGCTGCCGACCGGGACAACGCTGTCACACGCGGCCGAGCGGAACGCCCAGTACGGTCCGTGGCGACGCTGGGGGATCGAGTTCGGCGGGCTCCGGGACGAGGCGGGCCACGTGCCCGCCTTCGCCTTCGTCCCGATCGAGCCGGCCGCCGACGGCACGCCCGACGGCACCGCGATTCCGAAGCTGGAGCCCGGCCCGGGAACGCGAGCGGACTGGGAGCAGATCGCCGTCAACTGCGTGGGGCGGTTTCCCGAAGCCGTGACGGAGCCGACGACCGAGGCGGGGGTCGAGTCGGGCGGCTGGCGGCAACCGTACTGGAATCCGGCGTCGGCCGGACTGGTCCCCAACCTCGTCGATCGTGACGGCCGCGTCTCCTCCGTGAGCTTTCGCACGGGCGTGTGGTACATGTCCCCCTACTTCCGCGAGCTTCGCGGCGGGGACGACGCGCTGATGGCGAGTTGGTGCAAGAATTCGACCCACGTGTTGAGCGGGCTGCAGCCGGGCGAGCGGTACGACCTTGCCGTCTACCTGCTTCAGGGGCCACCCCGGAAGAAGACCGACCCGTCCCCCGAGAGGCGTCGTGTCCGCGTGAACGTGCTGCGACTCGGGACGAACGGCAAGGTCCGCGACGCCGACGTGGTGGCGTCCGCCCTCGTGGACGTGCCGGCCGACGGTCGCTTCGAGGGGTTCGAGGTCGCCGCCGAGAACGGAACGGGCGACTGTCCCGGCAACGTCGTGCTGCTGTCCGGTGTGCCGGCCAGCGAGGCGGGCCGGCTGACGTTGACCGTGCAGACGACGGTCCGCAAGGGCGACAAGACGAAGTGGGAGGACACCACGCTCGCCGGCGTGCAGATTCGCCGGGTCTCGGACTGAGTTCACGGCAGGACTGCAGCCGGTTCGTGGGTGGTCGTTCGGGGTGGCCTCGCTCCGGGGGGTGTCCTAGAATCGGCGTTTTCACCGAACTTCCACCGTCGCCTCGGTCCGCTGCGAACGGCCGCAGAGGCGTGTTCATGCGGGGCGAACGATGGCGCGCGAGAAGGACGACGAGACGCGTCCGTGGAAGACGGCGGATCCGTGGATCAGCGGCATTCTCGCCTACCTCATCCCCGGAGCCGGGCACCTCTACCAAGGGCGGCGGTTCAAGGCCGCCCTCTACGCGGTCTGCATCCTCGGCACCTTCTTCTACGGAACGTTGCTCGCCGAGTGGAAGGCCGTGCAGGCCCCGGCACAGGGACGCTCTCGGCCGGGCTACCTCGCCCAGATGGCAACGGGACTCCCCGCGCTCACGGCCCTCGTCCAGTCGCGTCGGTACACCGGTCAGTTGGAGGCGATCGACTTCGAACGGCTCGAGGACGGACGCGGGTTCGTCGAGACCTTGGAATCCTCGATCGACGCCCCGTTCCGTGGCGAGATGGTGGTCGTGGACGAGTCGGACCAGCAGGAGTTCCGGGCGGTGACCGGGCGACTGCGACTCGAACCGACCTTGGACGACCTCGGCGGTCCCCGAGTCGAGGGTTCGCTCCGGTTCGACGACCCGGGCGACGGCCCACCGGAGGTCACGCTCGGAGGCCGAGTGAAGATCCGCCCGGCCATCTACGGGTCGAGCGAACGTCAACTGGCGTGTGACGTCGTCGACGGCGACGGCGAGATCGTCGGCCAGATCCTCGGCGTGGTTCCGCGTAGCTTCCTGAACTGGTACCAGGTGCCGCTCGATCCGGCCGAGGAGCAGTTGCTGCACCAACGGTTGGGCAAGCGGCTGGAACTCGCCCTCGTCTACACCTGGGTCGCCGGATTCCTGAACGTCTTGGCGATCTGGGACTGCATCGCCGGGCCGGCCTACGGCATCGGGGACGGCAGCGACGAAGAGGAGGACGCGGAGGACGAGGCGAAGAAGGCCGACGAGCCGTCCTCGGCGAAGAAGGCCAAGGAGAAGACGGAGGCAGCCCCGTGATTCTGTGGCCCCTGCTCGCGATCCAGGTGAACGTGAACTGGCACCTCGTGCCGCTGGCGCTCGTCATCAGCCTCGTCTACCGCGCGAGCCGCTACGAGGATCCAGAGCGGATTCTCCGCAGCGCCGCGAGGCTGTTCATCACCATCCTTCTGGGGATGGGGGCGGCGTTCAGCCTGCTGTTCGTGCTGTCGTTCGGACTCTGAATCGACGTCACCCGGTGACTTCGGGCCGACCGTGGAATTCAGGGTTTCTTCCCACTTCGTCGAGACGCTCGCCCGTCGTGTCGGGTATTCTCGGTATCCCGACGACGATCCAGTGGCCCTGCCAACGCCGGCACGGGGATTCAGCCAACCCCTGCCCCGCTGCCCATAGCTGGAAACGCGTAAGCATGTCCCCCACAGCAGAAGCTCTCGCTGTCGAGAACGAGCGCCTCCGCGCCAGGGTCAAGGATCTCGAGCAGGCGTTGACCGATGCTGAACGGACACGGTTCTTCGCGACGATCATCGAGAACCTCAACGACGGCGTGAGCGTCGTCGACGAGGAGGGAGCCGTGATCTACGAGTCGCCCAACGTGGCGGCCATCACCGGTCGCCCCAAGGGCGAAGTCCGCGGCGAGAGCTTCCTCGACTACATCCACCCGGACGAACGGGAAGAGATTGCGGCACTGTTCGCGGACCACGTCGAGGCCCCCGGCGAGTGGCGGTCCGCCATGATCCGATTCCTCCACGCGAACGGCAGCTACCGGACTCTCGAGTCTCGGGCCGTGAACCTGTTGGACGTCGAGCCGATTCACGGATTCCTCGCCATCTACCGCGACGTCACCGAACAGCAGGCGACCATGTCGAGTCTCGAGGACGCTCATCGGCGGCTCGGCGAGATCACCAGCAGCGTCCCGGGGCTCGTCTTCCAGGTCCGCACGACGCACGACGCACACTCCTTCACGATCCCGTACGTCAGCAACTCCCCCGACTGGTTCGTGGGTGACGGTCGCAAGGCGGTCCGCGACGACGCCTGGCTGCTGTTCGACCGGATCCACGCCGAGGACAAGCCGCGGTTCTTCGAGTCCGTCCGGCAGGCCGCCGCGAACGCCGACGGGTTCAGCGTCGACTTCCGTCTGCAGAATGGGGACGAGGATCGGTGGCTTCGCTGCAACGCCGCCTGTCACCTCGGCGGGGACGAGACCTTGCTGTTCACCTGCGTCGCGTTCGACGTGACCGCGGAGAAGCAGTCCGAGGAGTTGCTCCGGCAGGCGTGGCTGGACGTGGAACTCCGCGTTCAGGAGCGAACGGCCGAACTGCGTGCCTCCAACGAGCGACTGCTCAGCGAGATCGCGCAGCGTGAGCAGGCCGAGCACGACCTGCAGACGGTCGAGCACAAAGTCGACGTCTACGAGCGGATCATGACGACCGGCGAGTTGATGACGGGCGTCGCCCACGACCTGCACCAGCCACTGACCGCCATCTCCAACTACGCCGGCGGCTGTCTGCTCCGGCTCGACCGGGGCATCCTGACCGACGACGACCTGCGTCGCATCTTCGGCGAGATTCGCGACTCGGCGTTGCACGCGGCCGACATCGTGCGGCACATGCTCGACTTCACCCGCACCCGTCGTTTCCAACGCGAGCCCCTCCCGGCGAACGACCTCTGTGCTCTCGCCGTCCGCCTCGCCCGCGTGGCGCTTCTCGAACGGTCCGCCCGCCTGGAGGAGGAGTTCGCCGAGGACCTCCCGGACGTCCTCGCCGACCGGCTTCCCGTGGCCCAGGTCGTCCTGAACCTGCTCGTCAACGCGTCGCAGGCGTTGGAGTCCCGGCCCGAGGACGACCGCGTGATCCGTCTCCGCACGAGCCTCGACGAGCAACCCGGATTCGTTCGCATCAGTGTGGCCGACAACGGCCCGGGGCTCCCGAAGCACCAGCACGAGACGATCTTCGACCGCTTCGTCACCAGCAAGCAGTCGGGCCTCGGGCTCGGCCTGTCGATCTGCAGGACGATCGTCGAACTGCACGACGGTCGGATCTGGGTCGAGTCGGAACCGGGCGAGGGCTGCACGTTCCACTGCACGTTGCCGGTCGCTTCGGTCGGCTGACGTTCCAGTCCGCGGCGTGGGACTCGGCAGCCGGACGCCCTAGAATGCGGGCTCCGCGCCTGCCATCCACGCGACTCTTCCCCGTGAACGACTCCCGCGAAGAAGAGCTGTTCGACGAGATCGAACCGCTTGAAGAGACCGAGCCAGCCCAGCGGCCTGCCGCCGTGCGGCGACGCCCGTGGCTGCCGGTGGTGCTGTTCCTGCTGACGTGCGGGAGCACCTACTGGACCGGGTTGCACATGTGCCAGGCGAGCAAGCCGGTTCCCGGTCGCGTCGCCGCGGACGGTGCCCCGGTCCGTCGGCTGGACCCGACCGGCACTCTGGTCAATGCGGGCCTCTTCTCCTGGGGGCTGATGTCGATCCTGCTGGCCCACGAGATGGGGCACTACCTGCAGGCGCTGCGGTACCGGGTGCCGGCCTCGCCGCCGTACTTCCTGCCGCTCCCCTTTCCGTTCAGCCCGTGGGGAACGCTGGGGGCCGTGATCGTCCAGGCGGGGGACCGGGCGGACCGGAAGCAGATGTTCGACATCGCCGTCTCCGGACCACTCGCGGGGCTCGTCGTCGCCCTGCCGATCACCGTCGTCGGCGTCCTGCAGATCGAGACGGCCCCGATCGTCCGACTCGTCGGCGGGATGGAGTTCGGCGAGCCGCTGCTGCTGCAGTGGATGATCGCCTGGCTGCACGGACCGCCGCCCGAGGGGCACACGTTCGTCCTCAACCCGTGGCTGTACGCCGGGTGGGTCGGACTGTTCGTCACGTCGCTGAACCTGTTCCCGCTCGGGCAGCTCGACGGCGGCCACATCCTCTACACGCTCGTCGGCCGGTTCGCCCACAAGGTCGCGTACGCCGTCGTCCTGATCGCGATCCCGATCATGATCATCGGACAGCTGACGGTCGGGAACTCGCTGCTTTACCTGCCGATGCTGCTGCTCGTGATGCTGATGGGCCTGCTGCACCCGCCGACGGCCGACGACACCGTTCGCCTGGGGCCGGTGCGGCACGTCGTCGGCTGGGCGACGCTCGCCTTCCTGATCGTCGGCTTCATCCCGGTCCCGGTCTCGATGGCCGAGGTTCCCGAGCCGGACCGTCCGCCGCAGGCGAACGAGCAACCGCAGACGAGCCGCGACTACCCGTTCATCCCCCCGGTGGCGGCAATCCACACCACGATCAGCAGGACCGTGACCACGAGCACGACGGTCAGCGTCCGCCACGAGACGTCGTCGCCCGGAGCCGTCTCGTCGTTCAGGAGTTTGACGAGAATGGGCTGACTGTCGCCGATCACCGCTCGGCGCTTGTGGTCGGTGTCCTGGCCCAGCTTCTTCGTCTCGCCGACCCCCTGCCTCTCGTCCCAGTTCATCAGCACGTCCGCCAGCCGGCCCTGCACCTCGCGGGCGTTGAACGGCCGCTCGTACGGGTTCTTCGCGAGCAACTGCGTGACGATCTCCTCCAAGGCGGGGGGCAGGTTCTTGTCCCACGCCAGCAGCTTGGGCGGCGGCTTCTGCAGGTGCTGGTCGAAGATCTGTGCGAAGTGCACGCCGCGGAACGGCGGCTCGCCGGTCAGCATCTCGTACAGCAGGCAGCCGAAGGCGTAGAGGTCGGTCTGGTTCGTGATCGTCCGCTCGCCGCGGATCTGCTCCGGGGCCATGTACATGTACGAGCCGACCGTGAGCCCGGTCGCCGTGATGTCGGCCGAGCCGGTGTCGAGCGCGACGCCGAAGTCGCCCAGCTTCAGCTTGCCGTCCTGCCCGAGGAACAGGTTCGCCGGCTTCAGGTCCCGGTGGACGATCCCCTGGTTGTGGGCGTACTGCAGGGCCGAGCAGATCTGCCAACCGGCCTCCACGGCGTCCTTCCAGTCCAGCCGTCCCTTCGAGACGAGCACCTCCTTCAGCGACTTCCCCTCGACGAGCTCCATGGCGTACCACAGCTGGTCGCCGTGCCGGCCGTCCTCGATGTACTCGACGATGTTGGGGTGCCGCAGCCGTTCGAGGATGGCGGTCTCCCGCTCGAACCGGCGGACGACGTTGACGTCGTGCGAGACGCTGGGGTGCAGGATCTTCAGGGCGACGTCGTGTTCGGTCCCGTCCTTCCGCGCACGGTAGACGGTGCCCACCGTCCCCACGCCGAGGGCCGGCCCGAGTGTGTAGTCGCCGATCCGGCCGTACTGCTGCATGAAGGGAGATTCCGGGGTCCTGTGCGCGGCGTCAAGCGACGGGCCCGCCGCCGCGAACCTCGATTCTCGCCTACATCCAGACGGTTCGGAATGGCGGCACCGATTCGATTTCGGTCCCGGTGATCCGGTCGATCCGGCTCGCGACCGGGACCTCGTCGAGCGGCTGCGGCGTTTCGGAGACGTTCAGCGCGACGCACACGCGGTCGTCGCCGGTGCCGCGGGCGAAGCCGACGAGGCCGGGGGCCGTGAACGGGATCGCCTCCTGCGGGCTCTCGGGGTGCAGGGCCGGGAGTTCGCCGCGGAGGGTTAGTAGGCGGCGGTAGCCGTCGAGCACGCGTTGCTGGGCCGACGACTCGTCGCCGACGATGCCCGTCAACTCGCCGAGCTCGAACTTGCGGCGGTTGATCGTCCGGTTGTGTCCGGTCCGCTCCATGCCGGCGAGGTCGTTCGGCGTGCCGACGAGGCTGTGGAAGTAGATGCCCGGCACGCCGCGGAGGGCGATCTGGAACGCCTGCGTGGCGAGGAACCGGTCGGCGTGCTCGTCGGCCGGCAGACCGTCCGGGTCGCCGACGGCCGAGAAGTACGCGATGTTGAGCTCGTACGGCGACTCGCTGCCGTCGGGCTTGCGACGCATGTTGACCCGCCCGCCGCGAGCGCGAACCGCCTCGACGAGTCGGCCGAGCCGTTCCGGTTCGACAAGTCCTTCGAGCGGCCGCACGCCGATGCCGTCGTGCGAGGCCGTGAAGTTGAAGTAGTACGTGCCGGGGGCAGCCGGTTCGAGGTCGGCCAGCCACGCCTTCAGCGGCGTCGCCTCGCGGGACAGCATGGCGTCCAGCAGCAGCGGCGCGAGGCTGAAGTTGTAGACCATCTGGGCCTCGTCCCCGTCGCCGAAGTACGAGACGTTCTCCGCGTGCGGCACGTTCGTCTCGGAGAGCAGCAGCGTGCCGGGGGCGAGGTCGTCCAGCACGTCCCGCATCAGTTTCACCACGGCGTGCGTCTTCGGGAGGTGAATGCAGCTCGTGCCGATCTCCTTCCACAGGTACGCGATTGCGTCGAGCCGAATCACCCGGCCGCCGCGGTTGGCGTACATCAGGAGGACGTCCAGCATCTCGACCAGTACGTCCGGGTTCGCGAAGTTCAGATCGACCTGGTCCGCGCTGAACGTCGTCCAGACGTGCTTCGTCCCGCGGCTCGTCTCGACCGGCGTGAGCAACGGCAGGCTCCGCGGCCGGGTGACGCCCGAGAGGTCGGTCGCCGGATCGACCTCGATGAAGTACCCGTCGTACGGCGGCTCGCCCGCCTTGTACTTCGCGAACCACTCCCCCTCGGCCGAGCAGTGGTTCAGCACGAGGTCGAACGCGAGTTCGTACGACTCCCCGAGCGCTGCGACGTCGTCCCAGTCGCCCAGGTTCGGGTCGATCACGCGGTAGTCGATGACCGAGAACCCGTCGTCGGACGAGTACGGGAAGCAGGGCAGGATGTGGATCGTCGAGAGCCCGTCCTCGAGCCCCGCCTCGCCGAGGAACCGTCCCAGCGTCCGCAGTGGCGGCTCGCCGTCGGTCCGCACCTGGTCGCCGTACGTGATCAGCACGGCGTCCTTCTCGGTCCACGTCTGCTCGCGAAGGTTGCCCTCCGTCCGGCCCCACTTCTCGGCGAGACCGTCGAGCTTCTCCGCCGCCACGGCCCCCACGTCGTCACCGTAGACGAACCGCAGCCGTTCGCCGATTCGTTCCCGCGTGGTCTCGCTGAACATCTTCGACTTCCTACCTTCTCGACAGGCACGACCTGCGGAGCGAACGCAGTCGGCCGAGTGACTCAACGATCCTCGAACTTCGCCAGCAACGGCGGGATGACACCCTTCGGCACGAAGTCGGCCAGCTTCTCGGCGCTTGCGGGGTCGGCGAACTGGGCGATCTGCTTGATGAGCGTGCTCGAGATGTGGCTGAACTGCTCGCTCGACATCAGGAAGACCGACTCGATGTCCGGAGCGAGCTGCCGGTTGGCGAGCGACATCGTGAACTCGGACTCCATGTCGGCCAGCATGCGGAAGCCGCGGAGCAGCACGCGGGCCCCCTGGTCGCGGGCGAACTGCACGGCGAGCCCCTGGAAGCTGGCGACCTCGACGTGCGGCAGGTCGGCGACGAGGCCGCGGAACAACTCGACCCGCTCGGGCGGCGTGAACAGCGGCCGCTTGTCCGGGTTGATGCCGATGCCGACCGTCACCCGGTCGAAGACGGCCGCCCCGCGGCGGACGACGTCGAGATGCCCGAGCGTCGGCGGGTCGAAGCTGCCGACGTAGACCGCGTGGTGTGGGTCGAGCGAGTTCGCCACGGGCACGTTCCGTTCGGGGTGAGAGCGTTCGGCAGTCTAGCCGATCTCGACCTGCACGTCCCGTAGCCGGATTCCCGCGCATGCTGTAGGGGCCGGACTCCGTGCCGGCCCTGCGGGATCCACGCAGCTTCGACTGCCAAGTGTCGAACAGTTCCCGCCCGACGTTGTCGCGTTCCATTCGGCCGCGACTCACATCCGCTGCAGCGCGCAGGGCCGGCACGGAGTCCGGCCCCTACAGGTCGTGTTGCGGAACGCAGCTACCCGTCGAAGCCGAACCGCCGGGAGATGCGGAGCGCGCCGGCCCGCACGATCTCGCCGAGGCGGGGGAAGTCTTCGGGCGAGATGCGGGAGGCGGGGCCCGTGATCCAGAGGCCGCCGACGACCGTCTGCCGCTGGTTCAGTACGGCAGCCCCCACGCAGCGGATGCCGTCATTGTGCTCGCAGTCGTCGACCGCGTAGCCGGTCGCCGCGGCCGCCTCGACCTCGGCCCGCATCGCCTGCTTGCTGGTGATCGTGTTCGCCGTGAACCGCGGGTACTCGATGCGGTCGAGGACCGACAGCCACTCCTCTTCGGGCAGCGCGGCCAGCATCGCCTTTCCCGGGGCGGCCGTGTGCAGTGGGAACCGCGAGCCGACACTGAGCGTCACCTTCACCTGCTGACGGCTGAGTTCCTGTTCCAGCACGACCCCCTCGGTGCTGTCCAGAATGCCCACCACCGTCGTCTCGTCCGACTCGTCCCGAACCTGCCGCATGACGTCGGCCGACTTCTCGACGAGGTGCCCCTCGTGAACGGCCGCGTAGCCGAGCGTCAGCAGCTTGCTGCCGAGCACGTACTGTTTGCTCGCTTCGTCCCGTTTCAGGTAGCCGTTCGCGGTGAGGGTGGAGACAATACGGAAGACGCTGTTCTTCGGAATGTCGAGTTGGTCGGAAAGGTCGCTGACGCCGAGCCCGTGCGACTCGCGGGCGAGGTGCTCCATGATGACGAGCGCCCGCTCCACGTTCGGCACGTTGTAGCGGTCCGGCCCGTTGGCTTCGGCCATCCGTCGTCCCTCGTCCACGATTTCAGGAACCCGCGGACACGCATCGAACGTCGCCAACTTGTTGACGGCCTCGAACGCCGCGAGTAGACTCGTTTGAAATATAGAACACCGTTTTCGACAGCGACGAGCCGCCCGCGGAAGTCGCTGCCCGGTCGATCCTCGTCGAGACTGTCGATGCGACTCGTCACGCCAACCGCCCTCTTCGCCACACTGCTATTCGTTGCCGCAACCACTGCGACCGCGGCGGAGAAGTCGGACGCCGAGTTCTTCGAGCAGGACGTGCTGCCCATTCTGGAGGCGAAGTGCCTGAAGTGCCACGGCACGGGTCCTCTCGAGGGGGAGCTGTCGCTCGTCGGCCGGAAGGCGATCCTCAAGGGGGGCGAAGGGGGCGAGATCGTCGATCTGAAGAAGCCCGCCGAGAGCCGGCTGCTGGTCGCGATCGGGTACGAGGACGAGTTCTTCCAGATGCCGCCGACGGGGAAGATCTCGCCGAAGCAGATCGCCGTGCTGACCGAGTGGGTCACCCGCGGAGTGCCCTTCCCGGAGAAGATCGCCGAGGAACTCGGCAACCGCGAGCCGGAGCACGCCGCCCCGCCGACCGTCAACGCCGAGACCCGGTCGCACTGGTCGTTCCAGAAGGTGCAGCGTCCCGAAGTCCCCAAGGTCGCCGACGACACCTGGCCGACGAACGACGTCGACCGGTTCCTGCTCGCCAAGCTCGAGGCGAACGGCCTGCACCCGGCCGCCGACCTGCTGGCCGGTGACGACGTCGCGAAGGCGAAGCTGCTCCGCCGCGTCCACTACGACCTGACCGGCCTGCCACCGAACCCGCAGCAGGTCGAGGCCTTCCTCGCTGCCGAGGACGCAGCCGCAGCGTACGCGGACGTCGTCGACGAACTGCTCGCCTCCCCGCACTACGGCGAGAAGTGGGGCCGGCACTGGCTCGACGTCGTCCACTACGCCGAGACCAACAGCTTCGAGCGGGACAACCCGAAGCCCGAGGTCTGGCGGTACCGCGACTACGTCGTGTCGGCGTTCAACCAGGACAAGCCGTTCGACAAGTTCGTCCGCGAGCAGCTCGCCGGTGACGAGATCGCCGACCCCACGCTCGACTCGCTGGTCGCCACCGGCTACTTCCGGCTCGGCCTCTGGGACGACGAGTCGGCCGACCCGCCGCAGACCCGGTACGACGAACTCGACGACTTCGTCACCACCACGGCCCAGGGCATGCTCGGGCTGACGATGAACTGCAGCCGCTGCCACGACCACAAGCTCGACCCGATCGCCCAACGGGACTACTACCGATTCCTCGCCTTCTTCCGCGACGTGGAGTCGTTCCAGTTGGGTCGCGACGGCATGGACAAGCGGTTCAACGTGAACGGCTTCCACGTCGATGCAACCCACCTCGCCACGCCGGAACTCAAGAAGCGGTTCGGCGAGCGGGCCAGGCAACTCGACGAGCGAATCGCCACGCTCACCGAGCAGATGAACGAGATCGTCGAGGCCGTCCGTCCCAACCTGCCCGGCGGCACGCGGGACGACATCCTCAGCGAGAGCAACCAGCTCCGCATCGTCCGCGGCTTCGTCGGCAAGGGCGTGCAGCCGAAGCAGAAGAACCGCTTCGAGCAGCTGCACCGCGAACGCGAGGGTCTCCGCCGGCAGCAGAGCAACATCGGTTTGAAGGTGCTCGGCGTCCGTGCGACGAAGACGCCAGCCGAGACGCACGTCATGGCTCGTGGCAACCCGCACTCGCCCGGCGACGTCGTCGAGCCCGGCATCCCCGAGATCCTCGGCGGTGGCGTGCCGGACATCACGCCGACCGACCGCTCGACCGGCCGCCGGCTCGCCCTCGCCGACTGGATCGCCTCAGCCGACAACCCACTCACCGCCCGCGTGTTCGTGAACCGTCTCTGGCAACACCACTTCGGCCGGGGCATCGTCCGGACGCCGAACAACTTCGGCCTGAAGGGCGACGCCCCCACACATCCGGAACTGCTCGACTGGCTCGCCGCCGAGTTCGTCGAAGGGGGCTGGAAGATCAAGCGGATGCACCGCCTGCTCGTCCTCTCGTCCGCGTACCGCATGGACTCGTCGCACGACGAGGCCGCCTTCGAGAAGGACCCGGCGAACGACCTGTTCTGGCGGTTCGAGCCTCGCCGACTGACGGCCGAGGAGATGCGGGACTCGGTCCTCGCCGTCAACGGCCGGCTGCACCGCGAGGTCGGCGGCCCCAGCGTCTACCCGCCGATTCCGGCACTCGTCCTCAAGGGACAGTCCCGGCCCGGCAGCGGCTGGCCCGTCTCGCCCGAACCGGCCCGCTACCGCCGCAGCGTCTACATTCACGTGAAGCGGTCGCTGCTGCACCCGCTGCTCGAGGGCTTCGACTTCGCCGACACCGACAACACCTGCCCCATCCGCTTCACCACCACGCAGCCGACGCAGGCCCTGACGATGCTCAACGGCGAGTTCACCGGCGACCAGGCGACGGCCTTCGCCCAGCGACTCCTCACCGCCCACCCCGACGACCTCCGCGCCCAGGTCACCAAGGGCCTCGAACTCGTCACCCAGCGACCGGTGGAGAAAGACGAGATCGACCGCGGCGTCGCGTTCGTCGAGTCTCTGAAGACCGAGGACAAACTCGACCACCAACCTGCCTTGCGAACGTACTGCCTGCTGCTGCTGAACCTGAACGAGTTCGTCTACGTCGACTGACCCAGCGCGGGACGGACTTCCAATCCGTGCGTTTTGTTGAACCACAGAGACACAGAGGTCACAGAGAAGAGAGGTAGGGTGGGCTCTGCCCACCGACACAACGTTCGACCCGCAACGACTGGTGGGCACAGCCCACCCTTCGAGTTCGAAGCCCACCAGACACCAGCCCACCAGACGACCATGACCCAACCCAACTTCTGCGGCCGCACGCGACGTGAGTTCCTGTGGGACACCGGGGCCGGGTTCACCGGGCTCGGGCTGGCCAGTCTGCTCGCCGGGGACGGGTTCCTCGGGAAGCAGACGAAGGCGGCCGACGGGGAGACGCCGTTCGTCAACCCGCTGCAGCCGAAGGACCCGCACTTCGACGCCAAGGCGACGAACGTCATCTTCCTCTTCATGTACGGCGGGCCCAGCCACGTCGACACGTTCGACTACAAGCCGGAACTCTACCCGCTCGACGGGAAGACGATCCCGGTGAAGACGTTCGGCCGCGGCGGCCACAAGAACGAGGGACGCGTCGTCGGGCCGAAGTGGAAGTTCCAGCAGTACGGCGAGTGCGGCAAGTGGGTCAGCGACCTGTTCCCCCGCCTCGGCCAGCACGTCGACGACATCGCCTTCCTGCACAGCATGTACGCCGAGTCCCCCATCCACGGCTCGGCCATGCTGATGATGAACTCCGGCCGGCTCCTCTCCGGATTCCCCTGCCTCGGCTCGTGGGTCACCTACGGCCTCGGCAGCGAGAACGAGAACCTGCCCGGCCACGTCGTCATGCTCGACCCGACCGGCGGGCCCATCAGCGGGGCGAAGAACTGGTCGTCTGGCTTCATGCCGGCCCAGTACCAGGGCACGCTGTTCCGCAGCCAGGGCGAGCCGATCCTCGACCTCAAACGGCCCGAGTCGATGAGCGAGTCGGTCCAGCGGAAACTGCTCGACACGCTGAAGGGCTACAACGAGGAGCACGCCGCGAGCCGGACGGGGAACAGCGACCTCGACGCCCGCATCGCCAGCTACGAACTTGCCTTCAAGATGCAGCGGTACGCCCCCGAGGTCGTCGACTTCTCACAGGAGACGAAGGAGACGCACGACCTGTACGGCATCGGCGACGGCAAGCGGACCGACAACTTCGGCCGCCGCTGCCTGCTCGCCCGTCGGCTCGTCGAACGGGGCGTTCGCTTCGTCCAGATCTACGCGGGCGGCAACCACAACGACAACAACTGGGACGCCCACGGCGACCTTGTGAAGAACCACGAGTACCACGCGGGACGCACCGACCAGTGCATCGCCGGACTGATCGCGGACCTCAAGCAGCGGGGGCTCCTCGAGAACACGCTCATCGTGTGGGGCGGCGAGTTCGGCCGGCAGCCGACGGCCGAGTACGCCAAGGGGACCGGCCGCGACCACAACGCCTACGGCTTCACGATGTGGATGGCGGGGGGCGGCATCAAGGGGGGCACGAGCGTCGGCACCACCGACGAACTCGGCAGCCGCGCCGTCGACGACCGCTTCCACGTCAAGCACCTGCACGCCACCATCCTGCACCAGCTCGGCCTCGACCCGAACGCCCTCAGCTACTTCTACAGCGGGCTGGACCAGAAGCTCGTCGGCGTCGAGGGAGCCGAACCGATCCACCAGGTCATCGCGTGAAATTGCCCTTGTCGCTGCCACACCTCCGCTCGGTCGTCCTCTTGCTCGCCGTCGCGACCGGCTGCAGCCGGGCCCAAAGTCTGGCGGTGGAACCCGTCGTCGAACCGCCTGAACAACAGGCCGAGGAACGGCCGACCTCGACAGACGACTTGGCGGAACTGAAACGGCAGCTCGACCGCATCGGCGACCCGAGAACGAAACAGTTCGCCCTGGCGTACAAGAGGCTTCTCGCCGACCTTGAGGGGCGTCCGTCGAATGATCCGCTCGTGGTCGCTGCCGTCGCCATGGCCCGACGACATGCCGCCCCGGTCGTTCTCGACTTCGGCGGGCACGCTTGGTGGGACCACACGGTCAACCGGTTCAACCAACAGCGACTGGGCATGGCCTGGTCCATTCTCCGGACGACGGGCACGCTGAAGCCGGGCATGGGCGTGACGACAGCACTGGAGATACTCGGGCCACCTGCCCACCAGTACGTCGACGGCGACGGACGCCTGTGGATTCGGATCGCCTACCGCTCGCCGATGCACGTGAACCCGGCCCTCGACCTGCTGATCGTCGACGAACGCGTGGTCGAGTTCCGCGACGTCCTGTACTGATCAGCGGGAACGGAGCCGCGCTGACGCCGCCGTCGCGCGGTCAGCGAGGCGGGCCGGTCGCGGGTGTTTCCTCCCCCGTCTGGTCCGCTGCGAACCGGGTCAGTCCGACTCGGACTTCGTCTTGCCCCAGCGGGCCTCGCGTTGGGCGCGGTTGCGGTGGGCCGTGATGCCGGCGACGAGTTCGTCGAGCGACTTCGCCAGCGCTGCGAGGGCACGGGCGTGCTGGCGGGACTCCATCGCCTCGGCGCACCGCGCCACGCCCCGTTCGTACTGCTCCCAGTCGATCTCCCACTCCTCCTCGCGGCCGGCGCGGGCAAGTTCGTCTCGGAGAGCCTGGAGCTCGCCGAGGAACCGCTCGGAGAGCTGGGCCGAGTCCGAGGCGTGCGGTCGCCAGACGACCGTGTCGCCGTCGGCAGCGGGCTCGCCTTCGTGTCGCCGGTGCTCCTCGGCCCGGCGGCCCGCCAGCAGCGAGACGACCCCGGTCGCCACGCCCAGAACGCCGACGATCGAGCCGGCGTCGAGATCTCGTCCGACCGTCGCGAGCAGCAGCCCGGCGGCCAGCAGGCATCCGGCGACGACCTGCCCGACCCGCGTCCGCCGACGGACCCGTGACACCCGGTCGACCTGCGTCTCGGAGACCTCGCTGGGCGTGTCCCCCCCCACGCCGACCACGACCACCGTCACGTTGTCCGACCCGCCCCGGACGAGGGCGAGATCGACCAGAAGTCGGCAGGCCCGTTCCGGCGGCAGGTAGCGGACGGCCGCCCCGATCTCGGCGTCCTGCACGTGGGCGGTCAGCCCGTCCGAGCAGAGCACGAACGCGTCCCCGGCGGCCACCGCGAAAGGCCCCTCCACGTCCACCTCGACGCGTGCCTCCGGCCCCAGCGAACGCGTGATGACGTTCCGGGCCTCGATCATCCGGCTGTCGTCGGTCTTCAGCCCGCCCTGCCGGCGGAGTTCCCACTGCAGACTGTGGTCGAAGGTGAGCTGGTCGATGCGGTGGTCGCGGACGCGGTAGACGCGGCTGTCCCCGACGTGGGCGACGAGCACGCCGTCCGGCGAGAGAAGCAGGGACGAGCAGGTCGTCCCCATGCGGCGGAAGTCGAAGTTGGCCGAACCCCGTTCGTGGATGACGCGGTTCGCCTCGACGACGGCGGCCCGCAGCGACTCCGCGCGGGGGCTGCCGTTCGACTTCAGGAAGGCGAGCGGGATCGTCTCGACCGCGAGCTTGCTGGCGAGTTCGCCGACCGCGTGGCCGCCCATGCCGTCCGCCACGACGAACAGGTGTCCGTGCTCCCGGAACGACTCCTCGTCCTGGGCGAGACGGACGACGGCAGAGTCCTCGTTGTTCTCGCGGCGCAGCCCCACGTCGCTCTGGCTGGCGAAATGGACGGGCTGCTCCCAGAACATGGGGGCTCCGTGGTGAGGCGAGGGCTGCCCGAGCCGCGGGATTCGGAAAGACTCCGTATCGTACAAACGCGACGGAACCGCTGTAAACCACGGGGATTCCGACGCCGACGAACTCGTCTTGTGGCGTTCTCCGGACCGTTCGTAGAATCCCCGTCCTTCGGTTCCACGCGTTTGCGTTCCCGCCTGTCCCCCGCCGAACCCGACATGCCGACCGGCCCGGACCCCGACACGATCTCGACACGACGCCGAATGCGACGCGTTCGCATCGTGGTGGCGTTGCTGCTGTGCAGCTCGCTCACCGGCTGCCTGTCGCGGCGGATGACGATTCGGTCCAACCCGCCGGGAGCGCTGGTGCTCGTCGACGGGAAGGAGGTCGGCTACACGCCGACGGCGATCGACTTCACCTACTACGGCACCCGCGAGATCACGCTGGTGAAGGACGGGTTCGAGACGCTGACCACGCTGCAGAAGGTGCGGACGCCGTGGTACGAGCGGTTCCCGCTGGACTTCGTCAGCGAGAACTTCGTCCCCGCCCAGATCACCGACCGGCACGAGTTCTTCTTCGAGATGCAGCCGAGCGTGGTGGTGCCGACGCAGGATCTGCTGGAACGCGCGAACGGCCTGCGGACCGAGTCGCAGCTCGGCGGCCCCTAGTCGGCGTCCGTCGCCGTGCCGATCAGAGGTTGCCGAGGGCCTTCTTGGCGGCCTCCTGCACCTCCGGGACCGGGTCCTTGGTCGCTTCCTCGAGGGCAACCTTGGCGACCTCCGAACCCTTGCCGATCTCACCGAGCGTCTCGGCGACCTTGATGCGGACTCCCGGTCGCTGAGCCTTGATCACGGCTTCGGCGAGCAGCGGAATGGCCTGGGCCTTGTGCTCCGAGGACGGGTCGATCTTGACGAGCGTCCACGCGGCGACGGTCCGCTGGAGCGGATCCCGCTCCTCGGCGAGCATCTTCTCGATCGCCGGGACCGCACTGGCAGCCGGCTCGCCGATCGTGCCAATCGCGTACATCCCCGTGGCGCGGACCATCGGGTCGGGGTCCGCCAGGGCCTTCTGGGCCGCCTTGCCGACCATCTCCGGCGAGGCGCCGATCTCGGTGAGGGCGTGGAGCGCTTCGGCTCGGACCTCCGGGTTCTCGTCCTCGAGCAGCTTCGCGACGTCCGGAACGGCGGTCTTCGCGTTCGCGCCCGCCATGCCGATGGCCGTCAGCGACTCCCGGCGGACGAGTTCCCAGTCGTCGGTCAGGCCGTTCCGCAGCGTCGGCAGGGCCTCGGCCACGAGGGCTCCGTTGTCCGGCTCGAAGGTGACGAGTGCCCAAGAGGCGGCCATCTTCACGCGCGGGTCCTTGTCGTCGACCAGCTTCCGGATCTTCGGAATCGACTCGCTCGCCCCGATCTTGGCGAGGGCGTAGACGACACCCGCACGGCTCTCGTCCTCGGCGCGGTTGAGTCGTTCCATCAAGGCCGGCCCCGCAGCACCGCGGGCGGCGGTTCCCATGTTGGCGATCGCGAGCACGGCCTCCAAGCGCACCTCACGCTCCTTCGAGTCGAGCAGCTTCATCAGCGCGGGAAGGGCATCGACCGCGTCCGGGCCGATCTCGCCGAGCACGGCTGCGATCAGCGGTCGCAGGTCCTCGTTCTTCAGTCGGTCGGCCAGTACGGGGACGGCCTTCTTGCCGATGCGGCCGAGGGCCTCGGCCGCGACGACGGTCACGCTGCCCACCTCGTCGTCGAGTGCCTCGTCGAGCGCCGGGACGGCGAAGGCGGCGTCCGGACCAATCGAGCCGAGCGTCCGGGCCGCGATCACGCGAATCTGCGGGTCCTCGTCCTTCAGCATCGGGATCAGCTTGGTGACGGCGGGCTTCGCGGCCGGGCCGAACCGGGCCAGTGCGATCGCCGAGTTCGCCCGCAGCGGCGCCGAGTCGCTGTCCAGCTTCGCGACGAGCGCCGGCACCACGCGGTCCGGGTACGCCCCGATGGCTCCGAGGGCCCGAGCGACGTGCCAGCAGACCCGCTCGTCCTTGTCGTCCAGCGACTTGATCAGCTTCGGAACCGCCTCACTCGCGTCCGGACCGATCTCGGCGAGGGCGTCGGCCGCGGTGAAGCACATCTCCGGCCCCTTCACGCCGATCTTGGCGGCGACCGACGTGACGGCCGGCTTGCCGATCGCGGCGATCGCAGAGACGGTGTCGTTCCGCACGTCCTGGCTCGGATCGTCGAGGTGCTCGACCAGTCCGGGGATCAGCGTCGGAATGATCGGGTCGTCCGGGGCGATCTCGGCGACGGCCCAGATCGCGGCGACCGACTTCCGCGGGTCCCGGTCTGCGGCGAGCATCTTCAGCCGCGGCAGAGCGGGCTTCGAGGCGGAGCCGATCATCCGCAGGGCGTGCACGGCGTTGTGTTCGAGGATCTCCGACCGTCCGCCGACGAAGCGGGACAGTTTCGGGACGGCCGGTGCGGCCGCCTCGCCGATGCGGCCCAAGGCGATGATGCACTCGTGCTGGAACACGAGGTCGTCCCGGTCGAGTGCCGCGGTCAGGGCGTCCACGGCCGGCTCGGCCGCCGGGCCCAGTTCCGCAAGCCGCCCCGCGGCGTCCATCCGGGCCTTCTCGTCGAGCCCCGAGAGGTCGGCGATCAGTTTGTCGATCGACTGGGCCGAGGCGAACGCGGACCCGACGACGAACAGCAACAGCGTGAGGGCAAGACGAGCGACCAACGGCTTCATCGGGGTCTCCAAGTGTTCTACGCGACGACGAGTTCGCGGTTGATGACGGTCGAGTCGAGGTGTACTTTGGGAGTAGGAATATTCTAAAGCCGTCGTTCACCGTGAATCCACCGTGAAACTCGCGGGGTACAACGGAAGACAACGAGTTCCTCGCGAAGTCCGTTGCGGAGTCCAACCATGAGTCTGTCCCGTTTCCTCGTTCCGACGCTGCTCGGCGCGTTCGTCCTCGCCGGACTCGGCGAGGTTCTCGCCCAGGACGTGATGGTCGGCAACACCAACCGCCGCACCACGAGCCCGCAGCGGTGGTACCGCAGCGGCAGCAACAACGGCGGGTGGGGACCGGGCTGGGGGGGCGGCTACCGGGCCTCCACGCCGATCGAGGGAGCTCTCCGCGGCCAGGCCGACGTCATCCGGGCCGGGGGCGAGGCGGCCGAGTCCTACACGAACGCCGCCATCAACTACGAAGAGGCCCGCAGCCGGTACTACGACAACAAGCTGAAGTGGGCCGAGGTCTACTGGCAACGTCGTCGGCTCAACGAGGCCGAGCGGCAGGTCGACTACGACAAGCAGCGGTCTCGCCGGGACGCCTGGCGGGCCAACCAGTCGCGAAGCGTCGCGCGGCTGAACCCCTCGCAGCTCGACCCGTCCACCGGCAAGATCTACTGGCCGACCGCCCTGCAGGGTGCGGAGTACTACAGCTACCGCAAGAAGATCGACGAGCTGTTCCTGATGAAGGCTCAGACGCAGTCGTACCCCGGTCTCTCGAACGAGATCAACCAGACGACGCTCGCGATGAAGGACGAGCTCAAGAAGCACATCAAGGACATGCCGGCGAACGAGTACATCGCGGCCCGCAAGTTCATCGAGGGGCTGGGCACCGAGGTGCTCGCGCCCACGAGCTGACCGGCCGGACCGCTCGATGCCGCTCGAACTCTCGCTCCGCGAGCCGCAGTCCATCCCGGTGGAGGTCGAGACCGTCTCGACCGACGTCGTCCGCGATCTCACGTTGGACGACGTCTCCCGGCTGACCGTCTTCCAGGGGAACACGTCTCCCACGCTGGGCGACCTGTTCGACGTTCGCGGGTCCGCGGTCGATGACCAGACAATCGTCTGGCAGGGGGACTGCGCGAAGGTCAAGGCGATCGGCGCGGGGCAGTCGGCCGGCCGGGTCGTCGTCGAGGGGGACGCCGGCATGCACGTCGGCGCGCGGATGTCCGGCGGCGAGATCGAAGTCCGTGGAAACGCCGCCGACTGGGTGGGCGCGGAGCTTCGTGGCGGCCTGATCCGTGTCTCCGGGAACGCAGGACACTTGGTCGGGGCGGTCTACCGCGGCGGCCGGCGGGGGATGCGGGGCGGTGTGATCCTCGTCGAGGGGAACGCCGGCAACGAGATCGGTCACACCATGCGTCGGGGCGTGATCGCCGTCCGCGGGCGTACGGGCGACGCGCTCGGTTTCAACATGATCGCCGGCACGGTGCTGACGTTCGGTGAGACCGGCATCCGTCCCGGGGCCGGCATGCGACGGGGCTCGCTGGTGTTCGCCGGCGACCGACCCGCACTCCTCCCGACCTTCAAGCTGGCCGGGCGAGAGCAGCCCGCGTTCCTACCGATCTACCTGCGACGGCTCCGCGAGCTCGGCTTCGCCGTCGAAGACGACTGGCTGACGGCCGAGTTCGACCGGCACGTCGGCGACTTCCTCGAACTCGGCAAGGGCGAGGTGCTGGTTCGCGCTGCGGCGTGATCAGGTGCCCGGCCGGGGCCGTCAGTCGTCGGACGCCTTCAACGCGTCGATCTCCTTCAGGATCTCCTCGGACTCGGCGATCAGCTTCGAGTAGCCGACGACGTCGCCGTTCCGCTGCACGTCCCGAGCCTCAACCAGCTTGGCCTGGTACTTCTTCTCGAGCGCCTTGACCGGGTCGCCCCGCAACCACTTCAACATGGTGATCTCCTCTTTCGGACTGAGCCGGAAACTCTTGTCGGTCGGCGGCCGGCGACCAGTCCGGCGTTCGCACCGGCATTGGGATTCGCGCCGGATCCCGAATCGCTAGAATCCCCGCCCCGACAAGCCACCAGGGAGGGGCGGCCCGTGCGCATCCGAAGTCCGTTCGTCATTCGTTGCATCAGCCGTGCAGCCGTCACGCTGCTGCGGTTCGTCTGCTGGACCTGCCGCAAGGAGATCCACGCGTCGCCCGGGACGAATCTGTACGACTCGCCCGAGGAGTGCTTCCTGTACTCCGCCTGGCACGATGCGATCATCCTGTCGCTGTTGATCAAGCGGCCCGCGCCGAACATGGCGGCGCTCGTCAGCCAGCACCGCGACGGCAGCTACATCGCCGAGCTGCTCAACGCCATCGGCGTGAAGCCGGTCCGCGGCTCGACCAGCCGGGGCGGAGCGAAGGCGCTCCGCGAGATGATGGAGATCACCCGCGAGAACCACGTCGCCATCACGTCCGACGGCCCCCGCGGCCCGCGTCGCGAGGTGAAGTCCGGGCTCGTGTTCCTCGCCGCGAAGACCGGCACCCGCATCGTCCCCGCCGCCTACGCCGTCTCCAGCAGCTGGAAGATCGAAGGCAGCTGGACCGACATGCAGATTCCCAAGCCGTTCAGCCGCATCGTCGCGGTCGGGGAGGACCCGATCGAGGTGCCGAAGAAGATCGACCGCGAGGGGATCGAGCGGTTCACCGAGATGCTCCAGCAGGCGATGGACCGCGTCACGTTCCGGGCCGAGGCGTACGCCCGCGGCGAGGATCCGGACGCGGCGGCGGAACCGTCGGTCGAGGAGACCGAGGAGTTCGACCGTCGGGCGGCCTGAGTCCCCCGAGGATCAGTCGGCCGGCGGGAAGGCGACAATCATGTGTCCTCGTCGCGGATGCACGGTGACCGTACGCCTGCGAGTCAGTGCGTCGGACGCGAAGCCTGGTACGCCGTCGACGGAGATCGCCGCCTTCTGTTCGATGGTGAAGCTCGTGTCCCGGTTCGCGGCGGCGCGGACCTCGAAGACCCGGCCCTGAAAGGCAGCCGTACTCGCAAACCCGGTCGTGGCGACCGAGGTCAGAACGACAGCGGTGAGCAGTCGGAACATGTCGAAACCTCGCGCGTGGCGTCGTGGTCAGTGAACACCGAGACTTGCTCGTGTTCAGAATGCGTTACACCCCGTCGTCCCACTATGTCAGGACAGCGGCTGCAAGTTGACCGACGAGAACGGCTTCGGGGACCGCGGCTCACCATGTCGGGTCCGGTCCGAGACGTGCACATCGTGCACAGCACGTCTCATTACGAGGGTGCAACATGTCTCAGCCAGGCGAATTCGAACCTCTGCTTCCCGCGCGGAAACCGGACCGCATCGAGCGGGGCGTGAACTGCGTGCTGATGTCGGTTGCCGTGATCGCCGTCTTCGTGCTGCTGGTGGCCGGCATGTTGGAGGCCGACCGGCTGGCGAGCGTGCAGGAGGCGCCTCCGACGCCCGAGCCCACTCCCGTCGACGTCAGTTCCATCGACGAGTGAAGGCCGCCCGCCCCGCTCTCGTCCGTCGACGTGCCCCGCGGCGTTGCCCCGGCTAGAATCGGCCAGTCAGACAGCCGATGGGGAGGGCGCGGGATGAACGACGGTCCGCAGTGGGAGGACGCGGCACCGCCGCCCGCCGACGAGGACCGCGACCCCTTCGCCGAGGCGACGAGGCGTGGACTCCGCCGCTCGCCGCGCGAGTGGCTGCGGTTGTGGTTCGGCGTGAAGGACTCCGTCGACGCCCTCAGCTACTTCGTGAGCGGCTCCGTGCTGGCGCTCGTGAAGTACGCGGCCGAGGCATGGTTGATCTTCGAGACGACCGGGAACGTGCTGACGCCGCTCGCCTTCCTGAACCCGTCGATCGCCGAGCGCGACGCCCTGCTGCAAGGCGGGCCGGAGTGGGTGCGGTGGGTGTTGCTGATGTGGCAGTTTCCGTTCGTGTGGGTCGCGTTCAGCACGTCGGTGCGGCGGTGTGCGAACGCGGGGCTGTCGCCGTGGCTGGGGATGGTCGTGCTCGTCCCGTACCTCAACCTTGTGTTCATGCTGGTGATGAGCCTGCTGCCGACGGCGACCGGTGGCGGCGAACACCTGCGGCACGAGTCGAAGGCGGTCGAGTCGTACGCCGTGCGGCACATGGCGGCCATCCTCGCCGGCAGCGTGACGTTCCTCGCCATGTTCGGTCTCGGTGTCGTCGTCCTGCAGGACTACGGGGTGACGCTGTTCTTCGCGATGCCGTTGGTGATGGGGGTCGTCAACGGGTACGTCTACAACCGGCTGCACCCCACCCGCGACGGCAGCGGGGCGGGGACCGTCGGGAGCGGCTGCCTGTTGACGATCGTCTGCGGCGGCGGACTCGTCGGGCTTATGCAGGAAGGCGTGATCTGCCTGCTGATGGCCGCCCCCATCATCGTGCCGTTGGTGCTCGTCGGGACCTGGGTCGGGAAGGCGATCGCCGAGTTCGCGGGCGAGAAGAACCGCGGCATCTACCCGGCGCTGTTGGCTCTCCCGTTGATGGCGGTTGCCGAACCGTTCTGGCAGGGCGAGGGGCCGGAGTACGTCGTGAAGACGGTCGTCGAGGTCGAGGCGCCGCCCGAGGTCGTCTGGCAGCACGTCGTCTCGTTTCCCGACCTGCCGCCCGCCGAGGAGTTCTACTTCCGGTCGGGCATCGCGTGTCCGCTGCGGGCCCGCATCGAAGGAGAGGGCGTCGGGGCGATTCGGTACTGCGAGTTCACGACGGGCGACTTCGTCGAGCCGGTCACCGTCTGGGACGAGCCGCGGGTGATCGCGTTCGACGTGACCGAGCAGCCCCACCCGATGTTCGAGGTGAACCCGTTCGGCCCCGTCCACCCGCCGCACCTGGAGGAGTTGTCGCTCCGCAGTCGTCGCGGCGAGTTCCGGCTGGTCCCGCTCCCGGGCGACCGCACGCGGCTGGAGGGCCGGACGTGGTACACGTTCGACATGCACCCCCGCGTCTACTGGACCAGGTGGTCGAACTTCTTCATCTCCAGCATCCACGACCGCGTGCTGCAGCACGTGAAGAGGTTGGCCGAGACCGACGTCGCGAGTTGACGGTCAGGGGAGCCGGGGGCGGACGAGTTCCGCGTCGGTCGGGATCGGCGACTCGAACTCGGCCGGTTCGACGGCTCCGTCCGCGGCCTTCTCGAGGGCCTTGCCGCCGCTCGGCTCGGCTGCCGACGGCACGGTCGAGTCGTCGCCGGCGAACGCCACGAAGTCGGGGGCCTCGCCGTCCTCGTGGAGCGGGGCGATGTCGTCGAACGTCTTCGTCCGCTGCCAGTTGAGCTGCAGGGCCTCGGCGAGTCCGCGGACGTCCCAGGTTCCCTCGGAGAGCCGGATCGCGGAGTTGTCCAGGACGGTCCCCTTGCGGGCGTGCAGTTCGACGATCGCCTTGCGGTAGCGGACGCGGGCCTGGGCGAGTTCAACCTGGGCCTGCAGCAGGTTGGTGCGGGCTCGCAGCAGGGCGTCCAGGTCGCCGCGGCCGGCCTCGTAGTCGGCGGCGAGGGCGATGACGAGGTCCTCGGCGGCGGCGAGACGGTACTCGCGGGCCTCCGCGGCCGCCTTCCAGCGGTCCAGCTCGCGGAACGAGTGGGCCAGCTCGTGGCCGATCTCGATCTCCTGCGCGGCGAGCGCGGCCCGAGCCTTCGTCAGTCGGAGTTCGAGGTTCTGCGTGAGCGACTTCGCCGAGCGGTTGCCGAACGGCATGGAGAGCTGCAGTCCGAAGTCCCAGCCGGCCTGGTCGGCCCGGAGCAGCGAGGCGTACGGGTTGCCGAAGTCGGTGGCGGCGTCGTTGGAGAGGAGGTCGTCGCCGAAGCCGTTCAGCTGGTACCCGCCGACGAGGTCGAGGCGGGGCCGCTGTAGGTTCTTCGAGGCCTGCTGCTGCAAGGCGAGGCTCTTGACGAGCGACTTCTGTCGGCGGAGTTCGATCCGCTTGGTGAGCGCCTCGGCGAGGCAGCGTCGCCAGTCGAGTTCGACGTCCGCCGTGGAGGGGGTGTCCACGGCGCGAAGGGACTCGCCGCCGCCGGCCGGCATGCCGAGCAGCCGCCGCAGCCGGGCCTCCGCCTCCAACACGTCGGAGCGGGCGCTGTCCGCGGTGGCCTTCCACTGCAGGTAGCGTTCTCGGGCCTGGGCCTCGTCGGCCCGGTCCACCTGTCCGAGCCCGGCGTCCAGACGAGCGCGAACCCGCTTCCAGAGCTGCTCGGCGGCGTCGCGGGCCGCGGTCTGGTCCTCCTGGACCTTCTGCGCCAACGCGAGGTCCCAGTAGGTGAAGTGGACGGAGCGGACGAGGTTCTGCAGGTTCGACTCGAAGTCGATCAGCGAGATTCGTTCGTTGATTCGCGAGACGACGAGCCCGCGGTCGACCGGTTGCACGGCCGACGGGGTCCGGGCGATCGGCCCGGCGATCTGCGTGAACTCCTTGCCGAACCCGGCGAGCAACGGCTGCCGAAGCTCCGCCCGCACGAGCCCGGAGTAGGCCGACGGGAAGAAACGGTTCGGCTGGTTGTTGTTCGTATAGTTCAGGTCGTGGTTCAGCGAGAGGAACGAGCCGTACTCGGTTCGCTTCTCGAGCCGCGACGTGAACAGCCCGGACTCGTCCTCGAGCACGGTACCCGGCACGAGCCCGCCGGAGATGAACTGGTTGTTCTGGACGAGGTTGTTCTGGCCAGCCGACGCCCCGGAGACGAAGTAGGGGTCGAACTGGGCCTTGGCCTGCTCGATGCCGCCGATGCCGAACGGCCCGCCGGAACCCTGGATGTCGGGGTCGAACGCGGAGGGGACGTAGTTCGGGTTCGCGAGCAGCGAGTTCGAGGCCGAGAGGAACTGGGCGTCGTCCCGGACGATGCTGGCGTTCGCGAGCGCGATGCGGATCACCTGCTCCAGCGAGACGAGGCGGGTCGCCCGTTCGTCCGCCTGCAGCGTGGCGGGGGCCTCTTCGAGTCGCTCGTCGCGTTCCTCCTCCGTGGTGACGACGACCTCGTGGGCCACCTGTCGGTAGAAGGACTCGTCGTCCTGGTACGCGAGGCCGACCTTGTAGTGCTTGTCGACCGCGTCGTCGATCGGCGAGGAGGCGACGTCGAGCAGCGACCCGCAACCGGGCAGCCCGGCCAACAGGCAGACGACGACCGCCGGCAGCCGCGCGGTGGAACGCGTGCCGAGAGACCGAGTCGTCGGTGGCGGAGTCGCCGGAGGCATCAGTTGCCGAGACGGGGCGAGGCGGAGTGGTTTCGACTGGCGGCGGGGGTGTCGATGCGGAAGAGATCGCCGAGGCCGGCGGCGGGCGTGTCCGGCGACGTGCCGCCGACGACGAGTCGTCCGACCAGTCCGTCGAGCAGCAGGTCCTCGGAGTTCTCGACCTCGGCGGTGAAGTCGAGCTTGCCGGAGAGCGGTTCGACCTTCACGCCGACCGTGGTGATGCGAGCCGGGAAGTCGCGGAGGCGACGGCGGCCGTCCGGCCCGGTGACGCCGACCGTGAAGACTGCTTCGAGGCCGGTCCGCAGCAGGTGACGTCGCTCGACGGGGACCTCGCCGTGGAGCAGAAGCGTGTCGGTGTTCGCGATCTCGACGAGCGGCTCGCCCTCACGGACGACCTCTCCCGGGAGAGCGTGGATCTTGGTGACCACGCCGTCGAGCGGGGCGACGACCTGGTAGGTCTGGAGCAGTTCGGCCTGTTCGTCGCGGCGGAGCCGGTTCAGTTCGAGTTGGTGTTCGGCCTGTTCGAGCTGCAGAAGCGACTGCTCGGCGGCGAGCCGGAGTTCACGAAGGTCGAGGTCGTTGACGATGTGCCCGAGCTCGCCCTGGTTGGCCTTCAGGGCCCGCTCGTACTTCAGCTGGTCGAGGTCGGCCTTCTTGCGGGAGTAGCGAACCTCGATGTCGTTGGCGGCCTCGCGCTCGGCGATCGCGAACGCACGGCGGAGCACCTGGTCGCGGAGTTGCCCGACGACGGTCCCCGCCTGCACGCGTTGCCCCGCCTTCACGACGCGGTCGACGACGGCGGTCTGCTCGCTGGCCAGCTCGAGGCCGTCCCGCAGTTGCAGGCGACACCGTTCGACGACGAGCACGCGCGGCGGAGCAGGGCTCGACTCCGACCGGGGAACGACCGGGGCCGCCGCCACGGCTTCGGGGTCGGGCGACTGAGCGGCACGAAGGCGTGGTCCGGCCGGCGTGAGCAGCCACGCGGCCACGGGCGTGCCGAGGGCGAAGGCCGTCACGACGGCCCACCGAGGGAGGCGCTGCATGGAGAGCACTGGGTTGTGGAGGGAGATTCGTCGGCGGGGAGAGAGGGGAGAGTTCCCCGACGATCTGGAGAGGGCGGCAGTGTAGGTGGAGGCCGAATCGGGATCAATCGGAGTTTCACGAGGCATTCATCGGAATGCGCTTGCCTGAGTCGTGACCTCTGTTAGCCTTGAGTCATGTGGACACATTTATCGCAGTACGGATGAAGATCGGTCATGTCGGACCCCACGGAGGACATCCCGTCGGACGACGGTGAGACGCCGAGCGAAGACGTTCAGGAGCAGCGGCAGAGAACGTTCTCCGAAGTGCCGCCCCTCGCTCCCCGCCCCAACCTCGAGGAGCAGGGTGACTCCCCCGGGACGCTGTATCGCGACGAACTCCTGACGTTCGAGGAGTTCCGGTCCATGCCGACGTTCAGCAAGATGAAGACCGGCAAGTTTCCGAGGTTGTTCGAACGACGGTCGGTCATCCTTCGCCGGTACGAACGCGGGGAAGTCGTGTTGCAGCAAGGAGACGCGGGTTACACGGCGTTCTACCTGCTGACCGACGAGGACTTGGCTGCGCTCCGCAGGCACCAGAGCCGGGTCGTCCGTGCTCACCGCACGTCGGACGAGTCCGACGGGCCCCCCGTGGTCGAGGGCCAAGCGCGGGAACACCGTCTCGACGGCCTCACTCCGGAGGAACGAGCCGAGTTGAGGGCTCGGCTGGTCGACGAGCGACGGCGGGTCCGCGAGCGGATCGTCGAACGGCAGAGAGCGTGGAGGCAGACGGGGGCGACTGGGGAATCCCGCGACGAACGCGTCCTGGCAACGGCCTGGCTGCTGACCGAGTCCGTCGGGTCGAGACGGAGGGGGCTGAGACGACGAGTTCGCAAACTCGTCGACTGGGTTCGCACTCGCCTCCGCCGAGGGG
Organism: Planctomycetaceae bacterium; assembly: GCA_028284885.1. Classification (GTDB taxonomy): domain Bacteria; phylum Planctomycetota; class Planctomycetia; order Planctomycetales; family Planctomycetaceae; genus JANQQW01. The sequence continues at coordinate 11,497 of JANQQW010000039.1, read as the reverse complement.
AACCACCGTTGCCCAGGTCCAAGTCGTCCGCGCCACGCATCATTCAGATCGACTCGGGGACGGCGATCGACAGGGAGACGATGCGGGGGGACATTTCCGCCGGGGAGGTCTTCGGGGACGTGAGTTGCGTGCACAGAGCCCCTCGTTCCGCCACGGTCGTCGCCAACGAGCAGTGCTACGCCCTGGAGATGGTTCGCAGCGTGTACGACGAGTTGCTCGGGAACAAGGCCTTCCGAGACCGGCAGTGGGACACGTACCGGAGGCGAACCCTGAGCCTGCAGCTACGTCGTCTGCCTCCCTTCCAGGCTCTCGAGGAGAAGGACCTGGCCTGGCTGACGGACGAGAACGAAGGGAGGGTCGAGCTGGTCACCGTCGACTCCGGCGACGTGATCTTCGAGGAAGGGCAAGTGGCCGACGGCCTGTACATCGTTCACAACGGCTTGGTGAAAGTCGTCGCGAACGTGCGTTGTCGACTCGACCACGAGGACTTCTCCTTCGAGGTGACGGACGAGTCCGGTGCACGGCGGACGGTCGTGGACGACGGATGGTTCGAGCGGTTGTTCAAGGCCCTCTCGGAGTTGGCGAAGTCGGCCTCTGCTTCGATCGAGGCACGCAGGAAGAAGAAGGAGTCGGCCGAAGAAGCCGAGCGGGAGCGTCGGCGGCAGCTCACCGAAGAAGCCGAGGACAGGGGGGAGAAGCCCCCCAGCTTCCCGCCGATGATCACGACCCCGCCGATCCCGGTTTCGTGGGACGAACGCTCCAGAGAACTGCTCGCCGAGAAGCTCCGCGACGAGTTCGCAGCACTCGCCAAGTCGGACGAGTCGGTGACGGTGCCGTCTCCCGAAGAGCTCGGTCGTGGGGAGTTGCCCAGCTCGAAGGACGTGCGAGCGCGTGAGGTCGTCGTCGGAGCGCTCAACGCCTTCGTCACGGCCGAGAAGGGAGCGGCGTTCCCGACGCGACGGGATCCGAGTAGCGGCGGGCGTTGGGGGTCCGCGAAGGAGATCACCCGCGACGTCGGGGATCCGGTCCTCGACAACCTGTTCCGGGGCATCAGCAACGAGACGCGGGTCTGGTCGCAGATCGAGGTCTGGCTCGTGCAACGGCGTCTGCTCGAACTGCTGCTGCCCGGCGTGATTCCGAGTCGCGTGACGGACCACGACCGTCGTCGTGTCCTCGAGTACTCCCGAATCGGCGACGTGATCGGCGAGATGGCCGTCATGGACGCGATCGCCGAGCAGGCGGTGTCCAAGCAGCGCGAACCGGTTCGGAAGTACCGGAACGCCACCTGTGTGGCCTACGACCATCCGGACAGCCCCGACGCCGTCACGGCTCTTCCCGACAGCAAGAGCCCGGTGTACTCGCGCGTCGAGTTCGTGAAGATCGGCACCAGTGCGCTCCGCGACCTGCTGAAGCGGAGTGAGGCGTTCCGCGACCACCTCACGGCAACGATTGCGAAGCGTAGGCCGAACAGTGGGCCGACGGGGGCGACCTCGGAGAAGGAAGGCCGGCCGGCCGACAACGAGGCTGCTGCCGGCAGCCGCCAGGCACTGAAGCAGACCGTGCGAATCGAGGAGCAGAACGAAGTCGAGAGTCTCGGCCTGGTCCAAGGCCAGAGTCTGATGCTCATCGATCTCGACAGCTGCACTCGTTGCAACGCGTGCGTGGAAGCCTGCGTCAAGTCGCACGACGACCGTCGCACGCGACTCTACCTGGACGGCCCGCGGTGGCTGGGCTACCTGCTGCCCGTGACTTGCCGAAGCTGTCTCGACCCCGTCTGCATGATCGGGTGCCCCGTCGGTTCGATCAACAAGGGGGACGCCGAGCAGATCGTGATCGAGCCCTGGTGCATCGGTTGCGACAAGTGCGCCAACCAGTGCCCCTACGGCTCCATCAAGATGGAAGACCTCCGGGAACGCGATCTCCGGCGAATCGAGCAGAACGCCCGGGAGATGTACGAGATGTACGGCGAGGACTTTCGCGACGTCGCCTACGCTCCGTCCGGGGCGGAGGACTCGCACGGCGATTCGGGGGACGATGCAGCGACTCAGGCGGTCGTCTGCGACCTCTGCGCTTCGGCAGGTCACGGTCCCGCCTGTGTGTCGGCGTGCCCCCACGAGTCCGCGTTGCGAGTGAGTGCACTTGACGAGCTTCAGGACGTGTACGATGGACGCTGGCAGGACGCCCGTTGACCGAGCCGACCGGATCGCCGAGGACCTCCGGACAGGGCTCGACGCCGCGTCGCAGCCGCCGCTGCCTTCGTGGGCGGCGTCGATGCGGAACGCAGACCGTGTCGGTGTCGTTCCCGAAGTCTGGAACGAGGAACTGCGTGCTTGTGTCGGTGCGGGGGCGGGGATAGTTTGTGCGGGAGTCGGCCGGTCGATTCGTTCGTCCGGTGGCTTCCGCGGACGGACAACGGAACGGGCGAGGGAAATGTCCAGCGAGGCACCGGCCGAGAAGCGGCAGCAGATCTTCATCCCGCCGGAACTCTCCTCGCCCCGGCCGCGGGACGAGGTGCTGTCCGGCGACGAGTTCATGGCGATCTCCGTCTTCGCGGACATCAAGGACGCGAAGCGAACGAAGGAGTTGGGGCGTCGGCTGGACCAGCACGCCGCCATCCTACGCTGCTACGCGCCAGGGGACACGGTCGTCGTGCAGGGGGACGCGGGCGAGACGGCGTTCTACGTGCTCAGCGACGCGGACGTGGTCGCCCTCCGTCAGGCGCAGCTCGACTCGATGCAGCAACTCGACGACTTCCTCGCGCTGGGGGCCGACGCGCCGACGCCGAAGAAGGGGCAGGATCCGCGGGAACATCGGTTGGCTCAGTTCACGCCGGACCAGCGGAACACGCTGAAGGCGTACTACGAGAAGGAGATCGCCGACGTCGAGGCCCGGGCGGCTGCCGGCGAGGCCGACTCGCCGCCGGCGACCGCGTGGCTGATGGCCCAGGCCCGGTCCGACAAGGAGATGCGACGCCGGGCCCGGTCGCTCGCCCGCCGACTGCTCGACTTCTTCAAGAAGGAGTCCCGAGAGCAGGACGCCCCGCGGTCGATCTCGATCGACGCCTCGACCGACATCGACCCGAACACCATGCGGGGCGACATCGCGGCCGGCGAACTGTTCGGCGAGATGAGCTGCATGCACCGCTCGCCGCGGTCGGCCACCATCGTGGCGAACCGCCCCTGCTACATGGTCGAGATCCTCCGGAACGTGCTCGACCAGTTGCAGCTCGACGAGAACTTCCGCGCCCGCATGCGGGCCAAGTACGTGGAACGCGTGCTCGGCGGCCAGCTGCGGCGGATGTCGATCTTCAAGACGATGACCGACGAGCAGTACGAGTGGCTGCTCGACCGGCAACACGCGCGAATCGAGTTCACCGAGTTCGAGTCGGGCGACGTGCTCTTCGAGGAGGGGGACGACCCCGACGCGCTGCACATCATCCACAAGGGACTCGTGAAGGTGCTGCAGCACGTGCGAGCCTCTCTGCTGCCGGAGGACTTCGACGAAGAGGACTGGGTGACCCTGTTCGACGCCGTCGCCGCGCTCCGGCAGGAGGTCGCGACGGCACGCGCCGCGAGTGGCACGGGAGACGCCGCCGCGAAGCCCAAGAAGGCTCCGCCGAGCCCGTGGCCGGAACGACTCCGCGAGTCGGTCGTCGACCACGTGCAGGCCGCGTTCGAGGCGCTGGCGGCGAATCGGACGGAGGCGGCCCAGCAGCAGGACTTCGCCGACTCCTCCGAGGGGGTGACCGCGGACGAGGTGGTCGATCCGAACGACGAGGAGTCCCGTGAGGCGTTGCTCGCCGGGCTCAACGCGTTCGTCGCCGACGAGAACAACATGGTCGCCACCCGTCGCTTCCCGTTCGACAAGAAGTCGGGCGACGCCCGGTGGACGACGATCAAGAGCATCGTCGAGGACGTCGGCGACCCGCAGCTCAACCAGATCTTCGTCCGGGTCTCGAACAACACGGAGGACTGGTCCCAGCTCGAGATTCGTCTGTTCCAGCGGCGGCTTCTCGAACTCGCGCTGCCGGGTGTCGTGCCCGAGCGGATCGGCACCGGCGAGCGGCGACGGGTGCTGGCCTACCTCGGCCCCGGACAGATGCTGGGCGAGATGGGCGTGCTGCAGGAGATCGTGGAGGGCGAGGGGAACGGCACGCGGAACGCGACCTGTATCGCCTACGACCACCCGGACCGACCGACCGACGACATCAAGTCGCCCGACGCGAAGAAGGGGGCGATCACCCGGGTCGAGCTGATCACGATTCGCAAGCACGTCTTCAAGGCGCTGATGGACGCCTGCCCGCCGCTCGAGGAGCACGTCTTCACGACGATTCGGGAACGTCGCATGGCGGTCGCCCCGCGGAGGCAGGCCACGGTCGACAGCACGGGCAGTGCACTTCCCTCGATCGAGTCACAGCGGTTCGAGGACCTCGGTTTGGTGCAGGGGCAGCAGCTCATGCTGATCGACCTCGACCGGTGCACGCGGTGCAACGCCTGCGTCGAGGCGTGTATCTCCTCGCACGACGACGGCCGCACGCGGTTGTTCCTCGACGGCCCGCAGTTCCAGAGCTACCTCGTCCCGCTCACCTGCCGCAGCTGCCTCGACCCGGTCTGCATGATCGGCTGCCCGGTCGGCTCGATCAACCGCGGCAGCAAGGGCGAGATCCTCATCGAGCCGTGGTGCATCGGCTGCAACCTGTGCGCGGACCAGTGCCCGTACGGTTCCATCCAGATGGAGCCGCTGCAGGACCAGGACGCCCAGCGGATCGAGAAGCACGCAAAGGGAGTGTTCGACACGCTCGGCGAGGACATCGCCCAGTTCGACTTCAAGATTCCCAAGCGGCAGGCCGTCGTGTGCGACCTCTGCTCGTCGTCGCCGCACACCGGTCCGGCGTGCGTGCACGCCTGCCCGCACGAGGCGGCCATCCGCGTCAACGCCCTCGCCACGTTCACCCCCACCAACTGACCGCGACGCCCGAACCGTGCTGGTCTTCACCAAACGACACCTCAGGCAACACCGCGGCTGGTGGACGTTCTTCCTCGTCAGCCTCGTCGGCTCGAGCCTGCTGTACTGGTTCGTCGGCGTCCGGGCGACGCCCGAGGGGGCGTTCGGCGGAACGAAACCGGGGCTCTGGTTCGGGATCGTCGGGACGATCGCCATGCTGGCCGCAGCCTTCCTCGCCGTGCGGCACAAGTACCCGGTCGCGTGGTGGATCAAGGGGAACGCCCGCTTCTGGCTCAACGTCCACCTCTTCGTCGGTTCGCTCTCGTTCGTCCTGATCCTGATGCACTCCGGATTCCGGTTCGGCGGACCGTTCGAGCAGGTGCTGATGTGGTGCTACGTGGTGGTGATCGTGACCGGCTTCTACGGCTTGGCCGTGCAGCACTTCATTCCCCGGATGATGACGGACCGCGTGCCGGCCGAGACCTTCTCCCAGCAGGTGCCCGTGTTGAACCGCCGGCTGCTGGTGGAGGCGGACTGGCTGACCGCGGAGGCGACGACCGAGGCCGCCAGCCGGTTCCCGCTCGGCAAGAGCGTGGGGGACGAGGACGTCGAGCCGGTCTTCGAGGAACTGAAGACGTACTTCAAGGAGTACCCGGAGCAGGACACGTTCAAGGGGGCCGGCATCAAGAAGGTCGACGACTTCGTCGGATTCGTCTACGAGAGTCCGGCCGGCGACGGCGAGGAACCCGCCACCGCCCCGCCCCCCGAACTCCCGCGCGACGAGATGTCCGAGCGTCTGCGGGCGTTCTACGTCGACGTCGTCCGCCCGTACCTCGAGGGGCACGCTCCGCACTCCCCGTTGGCGACCAAGGCGAAGGCGGAGATCCAGTTCGACTCCCTGCAGTCGCCGCTGCCGCCCAAGTTGCGACGCGCGGCCATGGAGATCGAGCAAATCTGCGACGTCCGCCGTCAGTTCGAGTTCCAGAAGCGGCTGCTGTGGTGGCTGCACTCCTGGCTGTACCTGCACGTTCCCGCCTCGATGGTGCTGCTCGTGCTGCTGGTGGTGCACGTGGTGATGGCACTGATGGTCGTCCCGCCGGAGCGACCGTGGTGAACGGCCCGGCAAACCGTCGTTCGACGTGAAGTCCCTGCGAACCGGAACCCGATGAGACCGATCAACTCCGAACTCGACCTGCCGAGCACGTCCGCCTCGCGGAACCGGGGCTCCAGCAAGGCGCTCTCGGACCGGCTGCGAACCTCGGTGGGAACGGACCCCCACCCGGTGACCCGCGGTGTCTGGTGGTGGACGAAGTGGTTGACGCTCGCCTCGCTGCTGGCGTCCGTCGCCTACGTGCTCTTCGCGGACGACCCGGAGGCCTTCCAGGCGAACCACGTCTCCGCGCCGCACCAGCCGTTCGCCCAGGACTGTGCTCGCTGCCACACCACCTGGGGGCCGGCCCGGCGACTCCTCGCCTCGTTCAACGGCGAGCAGGTCTGGTCGGTCTCCAACAAGAAGTGTGAGGAGTGCCACGCCGGTTCGGTCCACCACGCCAACCAGTGGCCGGGCCACGAGCCGATCGCCGGGACCGACGGCGAGTTCCTCTCGTGTGCGAAGTGCCACCGCGAGCACCGGGGCGACGTCGACGTCTCCCGTTCCGACGACGCCCACTGCACGGCCTGCCACGCCAACCTGCCGAACCACGCGCGGCCCGAGTTGACCGACCCCGCTTGGACGACGAGCGTGACCGCGTTCGCCGAAGAGAGCGGACACCCGGAGTTCGCCCTGATCCGTCGGCTGGAGGGGGAGGAGCAGGTGCCGAGGGACGTGGTCGTCCGGTTCTTCGAGCGGGCGCCCGAACTCGACGCTCTCGTCCTGCCGAAGGGAGCGGAGAACCCGAGTGGCGAACGGTGGCAGGACCCCGGGCGGGTTCGCTTCAACCACTTCGCCCACCTCAGCCGTGCCATGCCCGTCGTCGACGACGAGGAGAACGCCGCTCGCTGGGGCGACCGGATCGACGCCGAGACGCAGACCGTGAACCTCGCCTGTGCCGACTGTCACCAGCCGGACGCTGCCGGCGAGTACATGCAGCCGATCGACTACGCGAACCACTGCCGCATCTGCCACCCGATCCGCTTCGACACGACCGAGCGGTTCCGGGACGTTCTCGTGCCGCACGCCGGCATCTCGGCTGCCGAGCGAGTGCGGAAGGGGTCCGGCATCCAGGTGATGCTCGGCTTCGTCGCCGACCAGTACGCGGCCGAGCGAACCGAAGGCCGCGAGGACGACGAGCCCGCGGATCCGCTCGTCGGCTTTCCGGGACGTCCCGCCCGGTCGGTTCTCACGGCCGGCGAACGGGACGCCGTTCGTCGCAGCGTGAACACAGCCCGGGACCGGTTGCTCCGCGACCTGACGCCCGAGGAACGCGAGCAGCTTCGCTCCGTCGTCAACCTCGTCGGCACGTCCGCCCGCGGGGGTTGCCGGTTCTGCCACGAGGTGACCACGCTCGACGAGTCGCCGTACCTCCGGATCGAACCGACCGACATTCCCGACCGGTGGATGCCGCACAGCCGCTTCAGCCATGCGCGGCACCGCGAACTGGCGTGCGTCGCCTGTCACGCGGACCACTCGGACCCGTCGAACCCACGGCCGGCGACGGAGAGCTTCGACACCGGGGACGTGCTGATGCCCGCGATCGAGTCCTGCCGCCACTGCCACACGCCCACGCCGTCCGAGCGGGCGCTCGGTTCCGCGCGATCGGATTGTGTCGAGTGTCACCTCTATCACGATCACACGCTCGACCCGCTCGAGAAGGGGCTCAATCTGTTGTTGGAGCCGATTGAGAGACAGGAGGACTCTGGGAGTCGTTAGTGGAGAACTGCGCGATCTTCGCGGCTCGTCCGGCAGCCCCGGACGGCGCAGGGGCCGATGCTGACAGGACCGGGTGACCGAATGCGAACCGGAACCGCGATCGCCGTCGTGCTGGGCGGGATGGTCTGTTGGTACGCGCTGGCCGACGAGCCGGACCGCGAGTCGACTGCCTTCGCACCGGTCGCGAAGGCCCCGACCGCAGCGGAGGCGGAGGACGCCGACTGGCTGACCGACGTCACGCCGCACAGCGACCTCGCCGGAGACTTCCAGTACCTCGGCACGGCGTCCTGCTCCGCCTCGAACTGCCACGGCGGCGACCGTTCCGGCGGCAACCGGCCCCCCGTCTCCAACGACGGCCACCGCACCCGCGACTCCACCTGGGGGGGCGAGTACTCCATCTGGCTGCAGCAGGATCCCCACGCCCGCGCTTACGACGTCCTCTTCGACGACCTCTCCGTGCAGATGGGCGAGAGGCTCGGGATCGAGAAGGTCCACGAGTCGAACCGCTGCCTGAACTGCCACGCGGTCAACCCGCACCCGGAGAACGCCGGCACGGTCGCGACCGCCCGCACCACCCACACCGACGGCGTGGGCTGCGAGGCGTGCCACGGTCCGGCCGGCGAGTGGCTGGACCTCCACAAGCAACGCGACTGGTACACGCTCACCTCGGCCCAGAAGGCGGAGAAGGGGTTCTGGAACACCGACGACGTGCTCACCCGAGCCCGCGTCTGTGCCTCCTGCCACGTCGGCGGACCGGGGCGTGACGTCGACCACGACCTGATCGCCGCCGGCCACCCGCGGCTGAACTTCGAGATGTCGGCCTACCAGGCGATGATCCCGAAGCACTGGAACGACGCGGCCAACCTGATGGTCGACGGCGGTGACGAGAAGGCCCTGAAGGCGGCCTTCGAGGCGAAACTCTGGGCCGTGGGGCAGGCGGTCGCGGCCGAGGCGAGCCTCGAACAGACCGTCGAACGGGCGAAAAACGAGAACGGCCACCGCGTCTGGCCGGAGTTCGCCGAGTACGGTTGCTTCGCCTGCCACCACGATCTGCAACTCGACGTCGACGACCAGAGCTGGCGGCAGGATCGCGGGTTCGGCACGGGACGCGTGGCCGGGCAGTTGCCTTGGAGCACCTGGTACACCGCCTCGCTCGAGACGCTCGAGGGCGTCGACCGCGAACGCTGGCGTACCGGGCTCGCGGACGCCAGGGAAGTCCTAGAGAAGACCGTCCCCAAGAGGGCGAAGACAATCGAGAAAGTCGAGCCGCTTCGCGACCTGATCGCGATTCGTGCCGTCGAGCTGAACGAGGCGAGGTTCGGCGGCCAGCCAGACGACCCGTTCGGGCGGGACTGGCGGAACGCACAACGCGATCGTCTTCGTGCACACGCGACGGCCAACGGGACGAACAACTGGGACACGGCCGCGCAGGCGTGGCTCGGACTCGCGGCGCTGGAACGAGCCGACGCGCTCGAGGAGATGTCGAACGGCACGCGTCTGGAGGCGCTCGTCAGGATTCGCGAGGCACTCAAGTTCCCGTCGAAGGACGAACGGTTCTCCAGCCCACGGGACTTCCGAAGGGACCGTGTGAACCTGCCGGCGGAGTTCGACAAGGTTCAGTAGACGACAGGCTTCGCGGCGTGCAACGGAGGGCCGTGAAGGGACGCGAACAACAACACGGCAAGGCCCGCGTGCCGAGGAGGCGGGGAGACGGGAAGCGGTGGAGGCCACCCGTCACGGAGCGCACCGCAATCGAGAATGTCGTCGTCGGGGAGGGTTGGTGGCGGCGGACTCGTGGCGGAGTCGCGAGGATAAGCTTGGGAAGGGATTCCTGCGGAGTGTAGTCACAGCCTGCGAGAATCGTCCTGAGAGGACAGAGACCGATGACCCGTCGCCCGACCGTCCAGCTGCTCGCCCTCGCCGCGCTCGGCGTCTCCTCCGTCGTGGTCCACCTCTCAGCGCGTGAGGGGGGCTCGCAGGGGGCCGACGCCGTCCAGAAGGTCGCCGAGAGGACCGACAAGACCCTCGGCAACGAGCGGACCTACATGGGGCCCGACACCTGCATCCGCTGCCACACGAACGGGCTGGGCACGGTCTCGTCCGACCCCGCCATCGCCGCGCTCTTCCCGGCGACCGGTCTGGTCAACGACAGCTGGTGCCTGCTCGACGAGGTCAAGACCTGGGCCACCGCCGACAAGCACTCGCAGGCCTACACCTCACTGCTCAACGCACGGTCGAAGCGGATGGGCGAGATCATGGGGGTGAAGGAGATTCACCGTGACCGCCGCTGCCTCGCCTGTCACACGGCCTACCCCGTCGACGACATGCCGCTCGACCTGCAACCAGGCGCCGAGGACTCGGTCGAGGTGCTCGTCGCCGAGTCGATCTCGGAGGACCGGAAGCTCACACTCGGCGTCACGTGCGAGGGGTGTCACGGATTCGCGGGCGACTCGCAGGACGGGAAGAAGAAGGGCTGGTACGTCGCCCACGCCACGAAGGAGCCGTGGCGGTTCGAGGAGATGAAGACCAAGCAGGACCGGAACGGGTTCTTCGACGTGCGGAGTTCGGCGGCGAAGGCGGCCAACTGTCTCTCCTGCCACCTGGGCGACGCTCGCGAGGGGCGAGTCGTGACACACGAGATGTACGCGGCAGGCCATCCGCCGCTGCCCGGATTCGAGTTGCGCAGCTTCCTCAACCAGATGCCGAAGCACTGGCGCGAGTTCCACGAGAAGGGCGACTCGGTTCGCAACGAGTTCGTGAAGCGGACCAAACTGGACTACGACGACGCAGACCTGCACGAGACGAAGGATCTGCTGATCGGCTCCGTCGTCGCCGTTCGTGAGAACTACCGCCTCTCGCTGGACCTTGCCGAGATGTCGAGGAGCGAGGCGAGCCTGGGTGGCCTGCCGGCGAAGGCCGAGTGGCCGGAACTGTCGCAGTTCGACTGCTTCGCGTGCCACCACGACCTGAAGGACCAAGGATGGCGGCAGGAACGTCGGGGGGGAGTTCCGGGGCGTCCGCTGCTCCGCGAGTGGCCGTCGCTCTTGGCGGACGTGGCCCTCGAGGTGGTGGGCGAACCGCGGTTGTCGGAGCACGCAAAGGCCGTCGACGCCACACTCGCCGACCAGCCGTTCGGCGACACGGAGACGTTCATCGCCACCACCAGGAAGACCGTCGGTGATCTCGACGCCGCCGTCCGTGTGCTCGAGGGGACGAAGTTCACGAAGTCGGTCGGCGAGAAGGTCCTCCGTGTCCTCGCGGACCGGGCCGTCAACGGCTTCTACGACTACGACTCGGCTCGGAATCTCCTCTGGGCGTTCCAGCACGTTCGGGCCGAGGCCCTGCCGGAGCCGTCGCCGCAGATCGAGGGCGAACTGGAGAAGCTCTCCGCGATGTTCGTCATGGACTTGAAGGCGGGACGAACCGTGCAGCAACGGCTCCCGGGCGCCGTCCAGGGACGCGAGGTCCAAGAGGTCGATCTCACCAAGACCCTCCCGCCCATTGCCGACTTCGACCCTGCGAAGTTCCGCGCGAGTTTCAAGGTGATCGCCGAAGCGCTTCCGGCCGCCAAGTGAGGCACGTGCGGCTCGCCCGCCGGCGTCACCTCGGCGTCGGACTCGGCAGTCGAACCTCGGGCCCGCTCGGGCGAATCGGGGCGCCTGCTCCACGCGGGTTCGGCAGGCG